>JAHBXV010000019.1 GCA_019636285.1 Planctomycetaceae bacterium | reverse complement strand
ATCTGTGGGAACAGGTCTACCTCGTCCGTCGCGGTGAAAACTATGGCTGGAGTGTGAATGAAGGGAGCCATCCCTTCTATCCCGATCGCAAACTCGGGCCTGGACCGATCGTGCCACCGACGGCTGAGCATCACCATGCGGAGGCACGCTCGCTGACGGGAGGGGTCGTCTATCGCGGCAACAAGCTTCCCGATCTGGACGGCACCTACGTGTATGGCGATTATTCAACCGGGCGAATCTGGGGGATTCGTCACGACGGCGAGAAGGTGACCTGGCACCAGGAACTGGTTGATACGCCGTTCCAGATCACGGGGTTCACGCAGACTCCCGAAGGCGACCTGCTTGTGGTTGATCTGGGATCGGGCCTGCATCGCATCGAACCGCGACCGCCCGCGACCGAACCGGCGCCGCCATTTCCCAAGAAGCTCAGCGAAACAGGACTCTTCTCGTCGGTGGCCGAGCATCGCATGGCCGAAGGCGTCATCGCCTATTCGGTCAATGCGCCGCTCTGGTCCGACGGAGCCGCCAAGGAACGATTCCTGGCGCTGCCGGACGACGCGGGCATCGAGTATCACGCCACCAATGCCTGGAAGCCGGATGAAGGAACCGTTCTCGTCAAAACCTTCTCGCTGGAGAGCGAACCGGGGGTCTGGCGGCGGATCGAGACCCGGCTGATGCATAAGCTGCAAGGGGAATGGGTCGGCTACAGTTACTGTTGGGACGCCGAACAGACTGACGCCGTGCTGGTGGAAAAAGCTGGGGCCGATGCCGTTTACAGCGTCGTCGATCCCGCCGACCGAGAGCGACGCTCAACTCAGACCTGGCATTTTCCCAGCCGGGCGGAATGTCTCGTCTGTCACTCGCGCGCCTCGGGCTTTGTCCTGGGATTGCAGACCGCGCAAATGAATCGCGCGCACGATTACGGTTCGTTCCGGGCGAATCAACTGGCGGCTCTCGACCACTGGGGCATATTGCGAAAAGCCGGGGCGAAAGCTGATGCGCCCCGGGCGCGCGTGATTGAAGAACCGGCCGACACGCTGGAACAATTCGTCGACCCCAACGATGCCGCCGCCCCGCTGGAAGCGCGGGTCAGGGCTTACCTGCACGTCAATTGTTCGATCTGTCATCAAGCGGCAGGAGGCGGCAACGCTCAGATGGACCTTTTGTCCAAGACACCGCTGGAGAAGATGAAGGTGATCGACGAAACGCCCCTGCATGCCAAGTTCGACGTGACCGAACCGCGACTCGTGGCTCCGGGCGAGCCGGATCGATCGGTGTTGCTCAAACGAGTGGGATTACGCGGCCGCGGCCAGATGCCCCCGCTGGGGACGAACCTTGTTGACCCGGTCGCGGTGGAACTGCTTAAAGAATGGGTGCGCGGCTTGCCGCCGAAAAATGACACGACCGCCGCGTCCGAGTAGCGCCCAGTGATGCGTCTTCTCGTGGTCGATTAAAAACGACGCACTGCCGGAGTGAGCGGCACACGATAAGACAAGTCTCGCGCAATAAGAAAGGGGGCAGCGATCACGCGCCCCCCTCTCTCAATCGATGCTCAAGGAGTCGTTATCGTCAGGTCGGCAGCCGCCGGCCGGTCAACACCGACAGAATGGCGAGCACCAGGAAGACGAAGAAACAAATCTTCGCGGCCCCATAGGCCATGCCACCCACGAGACCAAATCCAAATAATCCCGCCACCAACGCGATGATCAGGAACGTCAACGCCCAGCCCAACATAATGAACTCCTTGGATCGTATTGAGAGTTTTACGCACGTTGCGAGAACGGTTCTCGGCAGACGTGCCAGCTTCTATGGTCACGCCGAGAAGAGCGTTCGCTCTCTCGACGATAAATTGTGAACGGCTCAGTCTCGCGGGCGAGCTGCTCGCGCTCTTTCGCCAGACGGGTTTCAAAACTCTCTGGACAACGGGGGTGTCCCCGATTTCGAGACGTTTTGCAGCCACCAACGGGGTTTTGAAACGTGTTCTAGTCGTTGACCCTCACCTTGGCGTCACCGTCGTTGTCAATCTTGTTGACCTTGACGTCCGTGCCTGGAGCTTCGATGTCGATGACCTTTTTCGGAGGTTCCGGCTCGGGATCAACCTCCTTATGAACCTCGATGTCCGTCCCCGGCGTTTCGATATCGAGAACTTTCTCGGTACGCGGCTCGCATCCAGCAACAAAGACAGCGCCCAGCGCCATCGAGGTGAAAAGTCCTGTTTTCCCAATGTGTTCGGTCAAAAGCTTCTTCGTGGACATGCTGCACCTCGTAAGGAATCCGTGAATGGGTTTCCTGTATCGCACACGCCGTGCCGAATGTTGTCGGGAGTGGAAAGGCGCGACGTAAGAACCCAGCCAAGAAGCAATTACGGCAACACGCTTGCCTGGAATTCACGAGAAAGAACACGAATTCCGTCGAAAATCGACAGGTCGCTGAGAGTCCAGGCTGGCTGTTCTTCGGACAGCGAACGATCGCGGTTGTCAGTTTCGAACGGAACTATCCGCGCGATGCGGAAATTGCCCGACCGGTTGTTCGACATCCTCTCGGCAAATCCGGTTCACCACATTCGTGCGATGGTTCTTCTCGATCCGACAAGCTGGTGTGTGATTGACTGAAACATAGCCGGTTGTCGCTGTTCTTCGTGCGGAACTGGAAATCGAACGTCGTCATCGCGTGCCATGAGAGGCACTCACCAAGAAGTCAGGGCCTTCGTTGTCAGTTCGCCCGGAACGCTACCGCGGATTGTGTCCGAGCCGGTGTCGAACCCGACCGCTTCGCTCCGGGACTGGATTGGCGCGAAAACTGCTATCACCACTTCAGCCGCGATCACTTCCTCGCGGAACTCGCCATCGAGGATTGAAGCCGGGCCATCTTGGAGCCGTTCCATGACAACCACCTTTCGATTGACCACCATCGTCGCCATGTACGTGTCCGCGAGTCTGTTTGGGGAGAACGTCTCGGTGGATCCCTTGACCGATCAAGAGGCGATCGCCGACTCCGTTCCGGTTGTCGTCCCTCGTGTCGATCCTGTGGTCCTTCCGTCCGTCGAGCCGGCTCTCGCGACTCCCGTCGAGCCTCGTCGCGACTGGATTGGCGTTCGGATCGCTCCGGTTCCTCCCGCCATGCGTCATCAGATGGATTTACCCAGCTTCATGGGACTGGTTGTGAACCAGGTCACCCCAGGAACGCCGGCCGCTCGCGCCGGACTTCTGAGGTATGACATCCTCACTCGTGCGACGATCGATGGGAAGGAATACGCGCTGGCCAGCGCTCAGGATCTGCGCAGTGCCATTCGTCAGGCAGACCAAAGTGGATTGACCCTCGAAGTGATTCGAGATCGGGTCGCGCAAACGGTAACCGTGACCCCGGAACCCATTCCCCCGGCCCTCGTCGCAAGACAACGATCATCGTATGTGTGTGACGATCCGTTGTGCATGCCCAGTCGCTCGCAGATTATTGTCCTGCCGGTGATGCAGAACGCGGTTGCCGTTCAGCCACTGCCTCCGGATGTCACCATGACGGTCACTCGAACGGGAACTGAGCCGCCCGTGATTCTTGTCGCCCGCAATGGGGAAGAGTGGCGGGTCGCCGATGGCAACTGGGGGGGGCTCCCCGCCGATTTACAGCCCTTCGTCGCTCCCATGATGGCAGCCAATAACCCTGCTGTCGCGGTCCCCGTCGATTCACTCGGAAACGCGGTCGTCGCTCCAACCAGCCAGCTTCCGGCGGGAACCGTCGCACGAGAGGCTGATGTTCGCGAACTGCGCCGCGAGATCGAAGAGCTCAAGCAGTTGGTGCGACAATCGCTCAACGATCGCTAAGCGAAGCCGCCTACCTTGGGTGACAGCGGTGCCGGACCGAGCGCTTCACTCCCGCTCGCCGCGCACCGCTGTTCATTCCAACCACTATCCACCAGTCACCGATCTTCGCTGCACAGCAGCTCGCCGATGAGTTTGCCGTCCGGGAATTGACCCAGGACGTAGACATTGCGGCCTTCGGGGATCGTGATTGTACGAGAGGCAGGCTGGCCCCAGGTGCCGGCGCCGTCTGCCGGTTGCAGGTTCAGCGTGTGTTGGCCGGCTGGCAGCGCGACGCGGTAGACCTGGATGCGGTCGGGCAACAGACCCCAGCAACGGAGGTCCGCGGTTTCAGTGGCTTCCCAGGCAATGCCGACCACGTTGAGGGCCAGACTGGCGGCCGACCAGCTTCCGGCGTCGACCCCTTCTTTCGTGGCGTAGATGATGCCCTTCTTCGTGACGCGTCGGGCAACCGCCCGGCCAATGATCTCGGGCTCACGGGCTCGCTGCTGCAACGCCGCCATCTGGCCGACGTTGACGATTGTTTCCGTGAAGCCGCTGGGCTGATCGTCGATGCGCACTTGCAGACGGCCGGGTCCGACAGAACTCGTTCGCACACGGGGAATGGGAACCGGTGCCAGCGTCGGCGGCAATCCACGCGGAGAGACCGCGGAGACAATGCGATCCGCGACCAGCAGAGCGGCCTGAGTCGCCTCGGCGTTGACCTGCTCTTTGACGGGTCCACGGCCTACGAGTGCAAAGACGTAGAGCACACCGTGGCCAGGGGGAATGGGGACTTCGTGCTTCGCCCGTTGCAGGTCGGCCTGGGCTGACTCAAACCCCGGGGCGTACTCGGCGACTTGAACCCGGGCACGCACGGCATCATCGAGCGTGAGAGGCGACTCCTCGGCGAGCATCGCCCGCACATACGGTCCCAATGCCACTTGTTGATACGCCTCGCTCTTCAGCCGTTCATCGACTTCGAGCTTTTCGCGTTCCGTGCGAAGCTGTTCGAGCTTCTCCGTCACTTGGAGGGCATAGGCACCCGCGTCTTCGCCGCCGTTCATCAGGTTCGTGAGCGCGAGCATCACCCGCACGAGAACCTGCTCATAGTCTTCCCCCGGATACGCGATGGCCGTGTCGTCGGTCAACAACGAGGCGGCACCTTCGGCGATGCTCTTCTCGGACAGCTTGTCGAACTGATCGCGCGTCTTTCGCAGCCGCTGTTCCGCCAGTTCCGGATGGCCGGCCGCCAGGTCGATCATCGCCTGATCGAGAGCCAGGACGTCGGCTTCGCGGCGATGCTTCTTTTGAAGCCTCTCGATTTCGGCAGTCGCGGTATCGAGCTGGTTGGCGAAATAGAGATCGCGGACCGGCTGCAAACGGTCCAAATGCGTCGCACAACCCGGCCCAAAAGCCAGCAGCGACACAACGGCACCCAGCAGAATTGGCAGTCCACGGCCAAACATCGCGGTTCCATCATCTCCGTAGCCGCGGCGTCCAGCGCTGCTCGCACATGCTCGGGATCGCCTTCCCGTCTGGCTTACCGCTTTCCGCTCCGAGCTTTCCGCCCTAATAATGCTTGGCCTTGCCCAGTCGCGACTTGTGATAGCCCTTGCGCAGCTCGGCCGATTCCTTGTCCGAACGGCCTGATTGCAGATCGATCATTTCGAGCGACAGCAGGTAATCGCGCTGGTAGTTCTTTTCGTTGCTCTTGGTCGTGCCCGAGGTGATCGTCGCGTAGAGCAGGTAGTCGAACGGCTGATCGAGTTCTTCCATGGTGGCGACGAACTGTCGCCGCTTGGCGGGAACGAACAGATCATCGGGGCGGAGCCCGCATTGCCGCAGACCGGCCTCGACGTACTTGCGATGAATGCAGTCGAAGACCTCGGAGTTGGTGATGCAGGTATCGATCTTCTGGTAGATCTGTTCCTTGAAGTCGCCAATTTCCTCGGCTGATTTATTCTCGACGCCAACGAAACAGATCCGCTTGCCCGCGTAGGGAATTTCGCCGTTCGCGGCGACTGGCATGACGGTCGACTGCCGCCCCAGGAGTTGCCCCACGGACTGCTCGATCAGCGGCTCCCACGTTTCCGCGCCAGCCGTGTGGCTGCCGACCATGTCGCGGTCGGTTTCGTTGAGAACATGGGCATGCTGCGTACTTCGGCAGCCGCTGCCGAACCCTGTCAGCGAGGCAAAGAGTCCTGTTGAGGCAAAGTTGAGAAACCCGCGGCGATTCATGGCGACCCCAATGGGAGAGGAAAGCGCGTCTCGGGGAAGAGGTCGTCAAACCAGGGTGTTTCGCTGCACTGTCGCATGCATGCTGCGCAGACCCCCCAGACCTTCATGCGGCACGAACCTGCTGCTGATCGCCGCCCGCTTCGGCCCAAAGTCGCGCCATTCCCATCAAAACAGCATGGGCTTCAGCCGACGACAAACCCAGAGCCGATTTGAGCTTGGAAATCTGGCTCATGATGACAGCGTACGACTCCCGCTCGGAACTGCCGCGGAAGATCTTTTCGTGAATGCGTTCCGCGCCGATTTCCGTTTCATAGAAGAGTTCTTCGTACAGTTTCTCGCCAGGCCGGATGCCGGTGAAAACGATGTCGATGTCTTCCGGATATCTCAGACCCGACAGCAGAATCATGTCGCGGGCCAGATCGACGATCTTGACCGGATCGCCCATGTCGAGAATGAGAACATCGCCCGTTTCGCCGATCGCGCCGGCCTGCAACACCAGTTGCACGGCTTCGGGGATGGTCATGAAGTAGCGTTCCATGTCGGGATGGGTCACCGTGACCGGCCCCCCCTGTTCGATCTGCCGACGGAACGTGGGGACCACGCTTCCGGCGGAGTTCAGCACGTTGCCGAATCGGACCGTCACGAATTGCGTCGTGGAGCGATCCGCCATGGCTTGCAGATATTTTTCGGCCGCCAGCTTCGATGCTCCCATCAGGCTGGTGGGTCGAACGGCCTTGTCGGTCGAGATCAGCACGAACCGCGAGACGCCGTGGCGATCGGCCAGGTCGACCAGATTTTTGGTTCCCAGCACATTGTTGCGGATCGCTTCGCGGGGATTCTGTTCCATCAGCGGCACATGCTTGTAGGCAGCCGCGTGGAAGACCAGTTCCGGGGCCTGCTCTGTAAAAACGGTCGACATGGCTTCGGAGCTGGTGATGTCGGCGATCAGATAGACAAGACGAACACCATTCGACTCAAGGCTGGCGAACTCCTGCTCGATCGCGAAGATTCCGCTTTCGGACTGATCGACAAGAATGAGGACTTCGGGCTGGAGGTCGCGAATCTGCCGGCACAGTTCGGAGCCAATGCTGCCCGCCGCGCCGGTCACCATGACTCGCCGTCCGGTGACATAGCCGCGAATCCCTTCGAGATCGAGCTGGTTGGGTTCCCGTCGCAAAAGATCGGAAATCGTGACATCGCGAACGGTCAGCTTGAACCGCCCCGTCACCAGTTCGTCGACCGTGGGAATGATGTGTGCCCGCAGCCCTGCCTGGCGGCAGTCCTCGACGATGTGGCGCATCAGCCGACCGGGAGTACTCGCCGGAATCAGGATTTCCGTCGCCTGCAATTCCTGGGCGACGGCTGGCAACGATTGGGAGCTGCCAAAGACCGGCAGCCCCCCCACCAGTTGATGACTTTCAAAAACTGATTCGTCGTAAAGCCCGACGGCTTTGAAGCGGGATGACCCCGACGCCAGCGAGCGCTGCATCGCGATGCCGACGGATTCTCCGCCCAGAATCAAAGTCCGTTGGCAACTCTTTTTGTTCGAAGCCGCCTCGGCAAACGCGCTTTGCAACCGCAGGACGGCCCGCAGGCCGCCGACGGCGAGAATGGTGAGAGCCGCATCGATGAGAATTGTCGACCGCGGCGTGCGATAGGCCGAGGGAACCAGGTAGAAGAACGCGAACAGAATGACGGCGGACAGAGAGACGCACCAGCCGGCATGGACCGCATCGCCCAGCGTCGTGTAACGATGACGGCGTCGATAGTCTCCCGAGATCAGGAGCACGGCCAGTTTCACCAGCAACATGACTGGCAGAAACGCCCAGAACCGCTCCCAGGCGATGTCCGGCACATCGAAATCGAAGCGCAAGAGCGTAGCGCCCAAGTACGTGCCGAAGTAGATGCCGAGATAAATCGGCATTAACAGGGCCAGTCTGCGCACCACGATCGCATCCTTCGACCGGAAGAACTTTCACCCCCAAGGGCCGACATCCCGTGGCCCCCGTAACCAGGACGACCGATTCGAGAATCGGCAGAAACCTGTCACAACCAGGGAGATGTAGTTCAGGCAGCGAGTTGCGTCCAGCCCAGCTCTGGGGGGGGCTTTCCGCCGCACGGACACGCGACAAGGGGCGGGCGACTCGACGACTTGATCTGCGGCGCCCATTGACTCGGTCAGTGCGCGCACAAAGAATCAGCCATTACGACGCGCGCTCGCGGAGCCCATACCATCCTGGCTCAACACGGCAAAAGTCGGTTCATGGACGGGCAATCTGCCCGTCCGCACTGAACTTCACGACCTAACGAGGACGGCGGCGAGCGTTGTTGCTATTCGGCTTCGCAGCCGGCTTGCCGCCACCGCTACGAGGGGCAGGCCCCTTCTGCGCCTGGGCATTGCCAGCCGGTCGTTGCGGCTTGCGAGCGGTCGGCGTCGCGGCAGCTGCCGGCTTGGCTGAACTGCGCGGGCTGGAGCGCTGACCGCTTGATCCGGACTTCGCCGCTTCTGGACGACGGCGAGGCTTTTCGCCCGTTGCTGGCCCAGTATTTCGAGTTGCCCCCGCATTTCGAGCGGTCCCAGCGTTGCGAGTCCGCGACTTCGGGGGGGTCCGGTGGACGGGACGATATTGCTGCACCGGGATTTCGAGTTCGGGAAGTTCCGGTGTCGCCACGGTCGGCGTTCCAGCGTCCGTCGTTTGAACGGCTTCGACTGGTAGCGGACGCTTGAGCAATCGCTCGATGGCCTTCAGCAGCGGCTTTTCGCTGGAATCGCAGAACGAGACAGCGATGCCGGCCGCCCCCGCACGGCCGGTCCGGCCGATACGATGAACGTAGGTCTCGGGTTCGTTCGGCAGGTCGTAATTCAAGACGTGCGAGACACCGTCGACGTCGAGACCGCGTGCGACAACGTCCGTCGCCACAAGGACCGGCGGGCGATGGTTGCGGAACCGCTCAAGCGTCTTCTGCCGTGCCTGCTGACTTTTGTTGCCGTGCAGGGCTTCGGCCCGAATCCCGGCCTGCAGCAACTGCCGCGTGACCCGGTCGGCCCCGTGTTTGGTTCGCGTAAAGACAATCGCCCGCTTGACGGCGGGAGTACTCAACATCGCGGCGAGCACTCGTGTCTTTTGCGACTTGTCGACGAAGCAGACCGACTGGTTGATCGAGTCGGCGTCGGGCTTGGTCGCGGAAACCCGGACGCGGATCGGATCGTTCAGAATCCGCTCCGCCAGTGAAATGATCGGTCGGGGAAGCGTCGCCGAGAAGAACAGCGTCTGGCGGTTTTCGGGAAGACGGCTGATCAGGCGCTCGACTTCGGGCAGGAAGCCCATGTCGAGCATGCGGTCGGCTTCGTCGAGAATGAAATACTCGACCGTCCGCAGATCGATGTAACCTTGCTGCTGCAGGTCGGCCAGCCGTCCGGGAGTGGCGACCAGCAGATCGACGCCACTGCGGAGCGACCGGATCTGGGGGTGCGGGCTGACACCGCCGACCACGACGGCCCAGCGCAGGGTTGTATGACGGGCGTAGACTTCGGCCGCCTGTCCGATCTGGATGGCGAGTTCGCGAGTGGGAGCCAGCACCAGGATCCGCAGGGGCCGGGGATGGACTGGCTGCGAGTGACCCGACTTCAGGAGACGGTGAATCGTGGGAAGGAGAAACGCGGCCGTCTTGCCAGTGCCGGTCTGAGCCGATCCCATCACGTCGCGTCCGGACATGATTTCCGGAATGCTCATGGCCTGGATGGGGGTCGGTCGCTTGTAACCTTCTTCCTCCAAAGCCTTTAGGAGGGAGGGATCGAGACCGAAGTCCGCGAAGTTCATCTGCGACTCCTGGTTGGGGTCCAGGGCCGCGGACGGGGACATCAACGACGTCCACTCTCGAAAACGGAACCTGGCTGCGCTGGTTGCTGAACAACCGGCGTGCCAACGGATTATAAAGGCTAACGGATGCGATTTCCAGCCTGTCCGCGCGAACAGGGGGTATTCAAGGGGAGAGCAGCCGTATGGGCAATTTGGGGGCTTTAAAACACGCCCGGAATGTGTCGCCTGGCAAGAACGTCTTATCGCCAAATCAGTTCTGACGAATTTGACGACTCGGAATTACAACGAAACTCGGCTCTAGCAGGGTTCCTCGCCCCCGGAATCGGGTACGCTTCGCGGTGGCCGGAATTTGAAAGGCGATCTACCAGGCTGAACAACATTGTACTTCTGACAAGGCCTCCAAGATGAGCGGGACGGACGTGGCGGTGCAGGTTCCGGATGAGGTCATTCCCCACAAGTACTTACCCCCGCTCACTTATCGAGACATGCCCGCGCCCGTGCCGTGGCAGCGCATGATGGGACCGAGCCTGATTCTGGCCGGACTCGCTCTTGGCTCCGGCGAGTTCATTCTCTGGCCGAACATCGTGTACCACTCGGGGTTTGTGTTTTTCTGGGCGTGCCTGTTGGGGGCGGTCACGCAGTTTTACATTAATATGGAGATCGAACGCTGGACTCTCCTGACCGGAGAAAGTGCGATCACGGGCTTTTGCCGCCTGAGCCCGCAATGGGCGTGGATCTTCCTGATTCTCAACCTGGTGCCGTGGGCCTGGCCCGGCTGGGCGACGGGGGCGGCTCAGATGTTGAGCTGGCTGGTCTGGGGGCCGCAAATTGCCGAGGTCAACGGCGCCCTGCAATACGGGGCCTACGGCACGACCGCGATCGCAATTGCCAGCCTGGTGCTTGTGGGACTGATCCTGACCGCCGGGCCAGTCGTCTACAATACGGTGGAGTCGGCTCAGAGCTGGCTGGTGATCTCGGTCCTGTTACTGATCGCAGTGATTGGCGTGGTGACGATCCGGTGGGACGCGGTCGCGGCAATGGGAGCCGGTCTGACGAAGTTCGGCACCCTGCCGGATCTGACCAACTCGCCGCTCAGCATGATGACGCTGCTCGGCGCGCTGGCCTTCGCCGGCGTCGGGGGAACGCTCAACCTGGGTCAGAGCAACTACATCAAGGAGAAGGGCTATGGGATGGGAAGCTACGTCGGCCGGATCACGAGCCCGCTGACCGGCCGCGAAGAGCCCATCTCGGAAATTGGCTACCACTTTCATCACACCGAAGAAAACCTGACACGGTGGCGCGGTTGGTGGCGAGCCGCGAATATCGAGCACTTCGTCAGCTTCCTGATGACCTGCCTGGTCTGCCTCATCTTTCTGTCGCTGATCACCTACTCCCTGCTGTACGACGAAACCGGCCAACTGCGACCCGCAGCAAGCGGATTGGGGGGCGGTTTCAACTTCGTGTGGGCGCAGGCGGTCGCGCTTGGCGAAGGACCGGCTGGCGGGGTGCTGAAACTCTGTTATCTGGTCGCGGGCATCGCCATTCTGCTGACGACCGAACTGGGGGTGCTCGATACGGTCTCACGGATCGCGGCCGACATCGTGAAGGTGAACTATCTTCGTGACAACGAATGGTGGAGCCTGTCGCGGCTGTACTTCCTGTTTTTATGGGCGGAAGTCGCGATTGGGTCGCTCATTCTGCGTTCGGGACTCGATCAACCGATTCTTCTCATCGAGATTTCCGCGGCCATGAACGGCGCGGTCATGTTCATTTACTGCGCGATTCTGTTGTACATGAACAGCAAAATTCTCAGCCGCGGCGTGGCGATCGGGCCGTTCCGTTTCGTGGTGATGATCTGGGCCTGTGCGTTCTTCGGGTATTTCACGCTGCAAGCCTTCCGGTTGGCGATCGTGCCGTTGGTGATGGGTTGAGGGTCAAAGGACGAAATATGAAATTCTAAATTCGAAATTCTAAATTCGAACTGGAAACACTCTCGTCCCCATGCACTTGGTGGGAACGCTACTGGCCGAGGCTCTGCCTCGTCTGAGGGGTGCGAGGCGGAGCCTCGCGGTCCTTCGCCCCGCGTCTCCCCCTCCCTCCTCCCCCATTCCTCTTCCACAAACCACCGCCCACCAATCACCAACCACTCTGTTCTTGCGGTCATTTTGCGGTCGGCAGTATGATTTGACCGCGAATCTTGTCTGCTGCCGTTTTGGAGACGGTCGCGGATGAGTCCCCATTTTCTCTCGGGAAGGATCCCCGGAAACATGAGCAACGACGCTCCCCGGTTCTCGTCTGGCCCTGATGCCGCGCTGTTGCCCGGCCTGCGAACCACCACCGCCGAGGGGGATCGCCTCTGCGCGGCCGTGGAACGGACCCGCAACTGGCTGCTCGCCCAGCAGCATCCCGACGGGCACTGGTGCGCCGAACTCGAAGGGGACTCGATCCTCGAATCCGAGTATCTGCTGCTGCTGGCGTTCCTCGGGCTGGAAAAGACCCCCATCGTCGCGCGGCTCGCCGAATCGCTTCGGCATCAGCAGGCCCCTCATGGGGGTTGGGCCATGTTTCCCGGCGGGACCATTGAACTGTCCGGGTCGGTGAAAGCCTATCTGGCATTGCGGCTGGCCGGCGAACCGGCCGACTCGCCCTGCCTCGCCCGCGCACGGGCCGCCATTCTCTCGGCCGGGGGCATCGAGAGGGTCAACAGCTTCACGCGGTATTACCTCGCGATGCTGGGAATCATCTCCTACGCCGATTGCCCTGCGGTGCCGCCCGAAATGGTGCTGTTGCCGCAGTGGTTTCCAATCAACCTGTCTGAAATGTCCGCGTGGTCGCGAACGATCGTGGTCCCGTTGAGCCTGTTGTGGGCGGAGCGCCCGGTCCGTGCGGTTCCGGCAGACTGTCGGCTGACGGAACTGTATGCCAGCGCCGAAAAGCGGATGCCGCGCGACATTCAGGGCGTGAACCACGACGGCGAAAAACCGGGCGTGTTTTCCTGGACGACGTTCTTCCGGCTGGTCGATCGCGGCATCAAGACCTGCGAGCGGATTGGCCTGCCGATGTGGCGGCCCCGCGCCGTGCGCCTGGCCGAGAAGTGGATTCTCGATCGACTGGAGATGAGCGACGGCCTCGGAGCGATCTTTCCGCCGATCGTGTGGACGATTATTGGTCTCCGGAGCCTGGGCTATCCGGCCGATCACCCGGTCATCGTCGCGCAGATGCGTGAACTCGACAAGCTGATGGTGGAAGACGGCGACTCGGTCCACTTGCAACCCTGCCTGTCACCTGTTTGGGACACTGCGATCTCGCTGATCGCGCTCCGCGATGCGGGTGTGTCCGAGACTGATCCGGCGATCCAGAAAGGGGTCGACTGGCTGCTCGACCATGAAGTCACCGAACCGGGCGACTGGTCGCTACGGCATCCCGATGTTCCGCCGGCCGGTTGGTATTTTGAATACCGCAACGAGTTTTATCCCGACGTTGACGACACGGCGATGGTGCTCATCGCGTTCTCGAAGATGCTGCCGAAGAACGACGGCGAGTCGTGGCAGCTCGATCTTCCCGCGCGGCGGGAAAAGGGCCGTCTGCCGGTTCTGACCGGCAAATCGTCCAGCAGCCAGGTGGCGGTGGGCGACCTGCTCAAGAATCAGCGGCTGTTCGAGGCAATCGGCCGCGGCGCGAATTGGCTCTTGGCGATGCAATCGCGCGACGGGGGCTGGGGAGCCTTTGATGCGGACAATACGCGCGAGTTTCTCACGAAAGTACCGTTCGCCGACCATAACGCGATGATCGACCCCAGCACGGCTGACATCACGGCGCGAGTGCTCGAAGCCTACGGCCTCTTGGGTGTGTCACCGCGCGATGAACGCTTGCAGGCCGCGCTGGACTTCGTCTGGCGCGATCAGCAGTCGGACTTTTGCTGGATCGGCCGCTGGGGCGTCAATTACCTGTACGGCACCTGGCAGGTGTTGCAGGGACTGACCGCGTACGGCGTGTCCCCGTCCGATCCTCGATTGCGCCGCGGGGCGGAATGGCTGAAGCTCAAGCAGCAACCCAACGGCGGCTGGGGCGAGACCGCCGCAACGTACGATCATCCGGAACTACGAGGCAGCGGACCGACGACCGCCTCGCAAACCGCGTGGGCGCTTCTGGGCCTGATCTCGGCTGGCGAAGCCAACTCGGAATCGGCCCGGATGGGCGTCGACTACCTGTTGTCGACACAAAAAGACGACGGAACCTGGGACGAAACCGAGTTCACCGGAACAGGTTTCCCGCGAGTATTTTACCTGCGGTATCACTACTACCGAATCTACTTCCCGCTGATGGCGCTGGCGCGCTATCGCGAGGCGGTGGCGGAGTAATTCTTAGCCGCGACCCAACGGGGAGCGCTCCCCGAGAGGTCGTGGTGAAGTCAGACGCCGAATGCCGTCTTTCCGGCCTTGGCCGTGCGGTTCAGGCGGTTGTGGCTGTGCAGGGCTTCGAGGAGGAACTCGGCGATCCCTGCAAGGTAGCCAGCACGTGCGGGCGAGTCGAGGAGCGCGGGTTCGAGTCGGCCAGCCATTTCCTCGGCGTGTTTGGCGAGAGCCGGGAGGGCACGGACGCAGGTCCAGATTTCGTCAGCCGTCATCGAATCGGCGACTTCCAGACGCTGGTTGTTCTCGAACTGTTCGACCACGTTGCGGAACTGCTTCGGGTTGAAGTGGGCATCGAAGACGGTCTTGATGGCTTCCGAAATGATCCGCTTGAGAAGTTCATCCTCCTGCCCAGGATCCTCGGCCATCGACAGTTCGAGCTTTCCCCGCGAACTGGGAGCCAGATGGACGAGGTCGGCAATGCGGGCGACGGGGACCGCTTCGCCCGCGACCAGAGCGCGGCGTTCGGCGTTGGAGACGACGTTTTCGAAGTTCGCGATTGACATCCGCACGCTGACGCCCGACGCCTGGTTGACGTGGGGACTCGTCCGGGCCAGCCGTGAGACTTCTTCGACGACTTCCTTGATGAGATGCGGGACGACAACTGGCGAACTGTCATCGCGACGCGTCCAGGCATTTTCGTCGGTAATGCGGATACCCAGGTCGCGCGTCAGCGGGTAGTGGGTGCGGACGACCGAGCCAATCCGGTCCTTCAGCGGGGTAACGATACGACCCCGGTTGGTGTAATCCTCGGGATTGGCGCTGAATACCATGCAGACATCGAGTTCCAGGCGAACCGGGAAGCCGCGAATCTGTACGTCGCGCTCTTCGAGCACGTTGAACAGGCCGACCTGAATGCGGGGGCTGAGGTCGGGCAGCTCATTCATACAGAAAATACCCCTGTGGCTACGGGGAATGAGCCCGAAGTGCAGAACGTCTTCGCTGGAGAGGTGGCGGCCTTCGGCGTGCTTCACCAGATCGATTTCGCCAATGAGGTCGGCGATTGTCACGTCCGGCGTCGCAAGTTTTTCCAGGTAGCGGTCTTCCCGGCCGACCCAGTCGATGGGGCAGGCGTCTCCCAGCGCGGCGACCTGCTGACGGGCGTAGCGCGACAGGGGGTGAAACGGGTCGTCGCGGATTTCGGACCCGGCCACAACGGGAATGGCTTCGTCCAGAAGTTGCACCAGCATGCGCAGCATGCGTGTTTTGCCCTGCCCGCGCAGACCCAGAAACAGGAGATCGTGCAGCGACAAAACCCCGTTGATGATTTCAGGGAGGACGGTTTCCTCGTAACCGACGATGCCCGGAAACAGCGGTTCGCCGTCGCGCAGCCGACGGATGAGGTTGGCCCGCATTTCCTGTTTGACGGAACGCGACCGATACCCGCTGGCCCGCAGTTCTCCCAAAGTTCCGGGTCGTTCGATCATGCGGAATTCCTGATTGGCGGGTGGCGGAAACGAGGCGCGAAAGCTCGGCGTGCCAGGGGCTGGTTCATTTTAGGGGCGCGAGTCGGATTGAACACTGACTTTCGCGGGCAAAGCCAGGCGCCGCAGCGATGATCCCGGAAGACCGCCGATGACATCGGCGGCTTTTCAGGAAGAGCTGCCTGTTGGGGCCGTCAGTCTGTTTGGATGGAGAGATTGTCAATCTGGCGGGAGTTGGCACGGTGGTTGCCCGATTCGTGTCCGGGGAGAGAGCTGACCCGCCATTGACCAATACGGCGACAATTACTAACCTTCGAGTTGGAGAGAAGTTGCGTCACGGAAGGGACGGTGCGTCGGCTGTCGAAAGCGGTCGCGCTGGCTTTGCGGAACCGCCAGGATGGCAGGAATCGAATTCCTGGCGGGTCAATCACACGGAAAGAGACACTCGCCATCACGGGCGAGCGACTCGGAATAGGGACATTCTTAGAGTCTTCGAATCCCCTCGTTTTCGGGGCGGTTTGAATCTTTATCACTGACGCGGAGACCCGTCGCCGAATCTCGGCCGCCGGTTCCGTCGCACGGACGACATGATGGAATTTCTGGAAAAGATCGGTCAGTTCATCAGCGGGCTGTTGCGCGGCATCGAGCGCATGATTACCCGCATGTTTGGTTCCTCGAACGAGCGTCGCGTGCGCGGCATCGGGTTCGTCCGCGATCGCAAGACGGGTTCCACCACCCTGGTTCCCGGATCGACGCTCGACCGGATCAATTCGCTCGAGCCGGACTACGAACGGTTAAGCGAAGGGGAGCTGAAGGAGACGGCGTCGAAACTGCGGGCCAAGCTTGCCGATGGAAAGACCCTAGACGACATTCTGCCGGATGCCTATGCCGCCGTTCGCGAAGCGGGCAAGCGGTATCTGAAAATGCGGCATTACGACGTGCAGATGGTGGGGGGAGTGATCCTTCATCGCGGCATGATCGCCGAAATGTCGACCGGTGAAGGTAAGACGCTGGTCGCGACGTTGCCTTCGTTTTTGAACGCGCTCGGCGGCAGCGTGCATGTGGTAACGGTGAACGACTACCTGGCCCGTCGCGACATGGAGTGGATGGGGCCGCTCCACCTGGGGCTGGGGCTGACGGTGGGGGCGATTCAGTCGAACATGCCCTCGCACCAGCGGCAGCAGGCGTATGCGTGCGACATCACCTACGCGACGAACAACGAACTGGGCTTCGACTACCTGCGCGACAACATGAAGCCCACGCGCGAGGTGCAGGTTCAGAAGAGCCTGAATTACGCGCTGATCGACGAAATCGACAACATTCTGATCGACGAAGCGCGGACCCCGCTCATCATTTCGGGACCGGCGCACGACGACATCAGCAAGTATCCCAAGGCGCACCGCATCGCGATGCAACTGGTGCGAGACAAGCACTTCGAGGTGAAAGAGAAGGAGCACACCTGCCACCTGACGGACGAGGGAATTCGCTACGCCGAAGAACTCGTCGGCGTGGAGAGCTTCTACACCGTGGGGAACATGGAATGGCCCCATCTGCTCGACAACTCGCTGAAGGCGATTCACCTGTATAAGCGCGACGTCAACTACATGGTGCGCAACGGCGAGGTGATTATCGTCGACGAGCACACCGGCCGGGCGATGGAAGGCCGCCAGTGGAGCGACGGTTTGCATCAGGCGGTGGAAGCGAAAGAAGGAGTCCGCATCAAGGCGGAAAACCAGACCCTGGCCACCGTCACGCTGCAAAACTTCTTCAAGCTGTATAGGAAGCTCGCGGGGATGACCGGGACCGCGATGACGGAAGCGAACGAGTTCCTGAAGATCTACAAACTCGACGTCACCGCCGTTCCGCCCAACCGCCCGAATCAGCGGCAGGACTTCCCGGACGCGATCTACCGCACCGTCAAAGAAAAGTGGGATGCGGTCGCCGAAGAAATTCAGGAAGTGCATGCGACCGGTCGGCCGGTGCTGGTCGGAACGGTGTCGATCGAGAATTCTGAATATGTCGCGAAGAAGCTGACGCAGCACGGCATCAAGCACAATGTCCTGAACGCCAAGCATCACGAGCGCGAGGCGGAAATCATCGCCCAGGCCGGCCGTTGGGCCGCGGTGACAATCTCGACGAACATGGCCGGCCGCGGGACCGACATTATTCTCGGGGGGAATCCCGAGTACATGGCGTGGGACGAACTGAAGCAAACCTACGCGACGCGCCTCGATGTTCCCAAGTCGGTGTGGGATGAAACGACCCGCCGGATTGCCGAGCAGGAAGGGATGGTCGCCGAGGGCCGCCGGGTGGCCGACGCCGGGGGTCTGCACGTTGTCGGTACCGAACGCCATGACAGCCGCCGGATCGACTTGCAGCTTCGCGGTCGTGCCGGTCGCCAGGGGGATCCCGGTTCGAGCCGGTTCTTCCTGTCGCTCGAAGACGACCTGATGCGGAAGTTTGCCGGCGACTGGGTGAAGGACTGGCTGACGGCGCTGGGCATGCAAGAGGGCGAGCGCATTGAAAGCCGGATGGTGACCAACCGGATCGAAGCCGCCCAGAAGAAGGTGGAAGAGCGGCACTTCGAAATGCGGAAGCATCTCCTCGAATACGACGAGGTGATGGACGAGCAGCGCAAGCGGGTCTACGGCTATCGGCAGTCGATTCTGGACGGAGCCAATTGTCGCGATCTGATTCTGCAGATGATCGACCGGCAGTTGGGCCGGGCTGTCAAGAACTTCCTCGAAAGCGACTATTCGTGGGGCACCGTCGTCGATTGGGCACGGCAGACGTTCGGGTTGGAACTGGAAGCGCGCGACATTCGCGGCATGTCGCGCGAACAGCTTGAGGTCTACCTGAGCGACCAGTGCGAGCGCCAGGCCGACGTGCAGATTCAGGAAAAGATCGTCGAGAACCTGCCCGACGACGTGGAAGACGATCGCGAGCGAAACTGGCAGGCGCTGTCGAAATGGGCGAATGCCGCGTTCGGACTCAATACGAATGAACGCGAGTTGAAGAAGATCGGCATCGACGAGTTGCAGCCCTACTTATACGAACGGGCCAAGCAGGCCATCGAGCGACTCGATTTCTCCGCGACGGAACAGTTCCTGGCGGATGACTGGGGCCGCCGTTCGCTGGCCGGCTGGGCGACACAGCAATATGGGATTGAATTCCGACCGCAGGAATTCGAAGGGCAGAACGTCGACCAGGCGACGGAGTTGTTGCGGGACCGCATTTTGAGCGTCTATCGCGCGAAGGAAGTGCAGTTCCCGGTGGCGGTCGGTCTGACAAGTTTCCTGTCGGAAGGCCCCAACGGCCAGCGCGGCAACAAAGAAGGGCTCGCGAAGTGGGCGAGCGGCCGATTCGGCACGCCGATTGATCCGGCGGTCCTCGAAGGGCAATCGCGACAGGAGGTCATTGGCCTGCTGGAAAATTGCAGCCGGAGCTATTTCGAGCGGGGCAAGTCAATCGACAACCTCGACCGCTATATCGACGAAGCGTTTGGCTCGGATGACAGCAACGGACACGGGGGGGGACCGCGCGATCCGGCCGCGCTGGAACAGCTCATCACCTGGGCGAATCGCGAGTTTCAATCGAGCCTGGATACGACGACGCTCGAAAAGGCCGATCGGCTGACGGCCGAGCGTGAAGTGCGGCACGTTTATGAGCAGCGCTTCCGTCCCGAGCTGTATCAGGCCGAGCGGTCGCTGATCCTGGAAGTGCTCGACCAGTCGTGGAAGGACCATCTGCACTACATGGACCATCTGCGGTCGGGGATCGGCTTGGTTGGCTACGCCCAGAAGGATCCCAAGGTCGAGTACCGCCGCGAGGGGATGAAGGCGTTCGAGCAGATGTGGGACCGGATCGCCGGTCAGGTCACGAGTGCCATCTTCCGCATCGAGCACCAGAGTCCGGAGTTCGTCGGTTCATTGTGGCAGGTGACTTCGACGACGCACGCCAGTCCTCCGCCAGCAGCCGACGAGCCCGTGGATGATACCGCTGGCATGACGACGAACGGAGCCGAGCCCGGTTCGACGGGGGCCATCGAGCCAATTCGGAATACCGAGCGAGTCGGCCGGAACGACCCGTGCCCGTGTGGAAGCGGGAAGAAGTACAAGAAGTGCTGCGGCGCCAACTCCTGATGCGCGGCTGACAGGAACCTCTGAGGAAAGGGCAAGGATGCCCGGACTTGGCTGGCTGCTGAACGCGGTCTATGCGGCGCTGTTGGTCGTCGTCTCGCCGTGGCTCGTCTATCGACGGGTGAGGCTGGGGAAGCATCGTCGCGGCTGGCCAGAAAAGCTGACCGGCCGATTGACGCGGCAGCATCCCGAGCGCGAGTGCGTCTGGATTCATGCCGTCAGCGTTGGGGAAGTTCTGCAGATCGAACTTCTGGTGCGGGATCTGGCAAGCGATCCGCGCCGAGAAGTGGTGATTACCACGACGACCGAAACCGGGTATGACACGGCCCGGTCGAAATATCCCTTCGCTACGGTCACGTGGTTTCCGTTCGACTTCACCTGGGCGGTCCGTCATGCGATCGCATCGCTGCGACCATCGCTGATTGCGCTGGTGGAATTGGAGATCTGGCCCAATTTCGTGCTGGCGGCATCACGAGCCGGCGTGCCGTTGGTCATCGTCAACGGACGCCTGGGTGCGAAAAGCCATCGCGGTTATCGGCGGATTCGTCCCGTCATGCGGGCGTTGTTGTCACGCTTCCATTGGCTGGGGGTGCAGAACGAGGCGTACCGCGAGCGATTCATCGACCTCGGGGCCCCGGCTGAACGCGTGACGGTCACGGGCAACATCAAGTTCGACCGCGCCCAGTTGGCCCGCGACAACCCGGCGACGACGGATTTGCGATCCGCCTTTCAACTCTCGCGAGATGACATGGTGTTGATCGCGGGGAGCACGCAGGACCCCGAAGAACTGCTGGCCGTTCGCGCGTGGCGTTCGCTGGTCGCGGAATTTCCCCGACTGCGGCTGGTGCTGGTGCCGCGCCATAAGGAGCGCTTCGAGGAAGTCGCCGCGATGGTGGTCAGCGAAGGCTTGCCGCTCATTCGACGTAGCCACTCCGCGACTCCCATTGATACCGGTTCGATTCCAGCAGTGCGTCTCCTCGATACGCTCGGTGAATTGCAGGCGTGTTGGGGATTGGCGGACGTCGCCTTCGTCGGAGGAAGCCTGACTCGCCGCGGCGGGCAAAATATGCTGGAACCAGCGGGATACGGCATCCCGGTGCTGTTCGGCCCGAACACCTGGAACTTCCAGCGCGAGTCTGACGCGCTGTTGGAGTGCGGCGCCGCCGAGGTCATCACGGACGAAGCGACGCTACGAGAAGCAGTCCGTCGATTGTTGAGCGATTCCGAACTTCGCGCGCGCCGCGGAGCAGCAGCTCGTCAATTCGTCGCATCACAGCAAGGAGCCACCGCGCGAACGCTGACGGCGATTGGTGCGATTCTGAATGCGAATGAGATGGCACGCGCTGCGGCGTAAGCGAGTCGATGCGTTTAACGTGATTGGTCACGGAGACGTATGACGCCGGTTCCATGAGTTGATGGCATCGCGTGTTTCACGACCGCGAAGCGGTCGAAGAGGGTAGCCGTGGGTCGCGCAACGCACCCACGGAATAAGGAACCGAAAGGAGTCTTCCGCCCCCGGATCGGGGTCGCAGGGAACGCTCGGTCTGCGACCCCCTGCGGGGGTCGAATTGTCTTATTTTAGCTTCAATTCCGTGGGTGCGCTGCGCGACCCACGGCTACATTCTGCGATGCCTCCGGCATCGAAATGCATGGCGATGTGGGGCACATCGCGATCATCGGCCCGCTGGTCAACGCGACCCCGCGTTTTTTTGTCTCCTGGGGAACCGTGAACACGGGATGTTCCAGTTGAGCCCATCTATGTCTCCACCGGGCAGGGATCGAACATTGATGATCCAGTTTCTCTCGACATAGGGAATCACGGCTTGAATGTCGTCGTCTCGATCTCGCAGCAGCGGAGTATCAAACATATTCTGGAATTTCGGTTCGATACCTTTCAGTCCGCGCTCCATGGCATCGTCAATGGCACGGTTCCACCGGTAATAGGACGACAACAGCGCGAGACGATCGGGCACATCCAGTTCCAGAACGACTCGCGATGCGGCGTGGAAATTCCAATCGCCCATCAGCGAAGCCAGTGTGCCAACAGTCGGCGGAGAACCGCGCTGGCCGTTGCAGGAGTGCCAGCCCCAAACAGGAGCTGACGCCATTTGGCCGCCAACTCTCAACGTCCATTGAGCACACATCCACCGATACAGGTCGCGCCAGTTCTGGGGAGTGTGTTCCCAATCCGTGGTGAGCGTGGAAGATTCCTGGGAGTCGAGAAAGGCTCGATTCTGGAGCGTCCAAAGCCGCATCGGCGCTGATCCTGCTGCGTATCCTCAACGAGCGCGCAGTCTGATGAGTCAAATAGACAGGTGAAAAGCGAGACGGTTCGCAGAAAACTTCGGCGAGAGAGTTGAAATGCGTTGAAAACTGATTGGCGCATACAGGCATCACGACCGCGATGCGGTCGAAGACGATAGCAGTGGGTCACGCGGACGGCGGCGACTCAACGTCGCTCGGACGAAGAACATCCTGCGTACCGCGACGAATGGTGAGCACGAAAACGGTGTCGCCCTTGATCGTGAAAACCGCCCGATAGCCTGGGCGTGAACCGAGTCCCAGCAGCTTGTCGCGAATTTCGTATGGGAATTCGTCATTCTCCGCCGCGAGCGAATGGCTTTCCGGAAAAGCGACGATCGATTCGAGTTGAGACTGGATTGCGTCCAACCAGCGGGCAGCCTGCTCCGACGAGTGATATCACGCCCACCACTGGGCATTCCGCCACGCATCCGCCTTGGCCTGCGGCAGGATCGTGAGCTTGTACTTCACGGCTGACGTTGCCGAATCCCGAGGTTTGCCCGAATGTCGTCGAACGCTTCATCGAGCGAAATCCCCTCGCCTGCTTCCATTTCGGAAATGCCCTGAGCAATCGCGTCGCGATCTTGCTGGCGGCGCAACGCCTCCATGGCCTGTCGATGAACTTCGGCATCGACGACGAAATACAACCGCTGCGTGTCCGGATCGACGACTTCGAGTTCGCGCCCTCCAGCCGCATGCAGAGCGGCGGCCAGTTCTTTGGTCAGTTTCGCGGTCATGATGCAACTATATCCCGCCACCTCGCGAGAGCGGAAGTCCCCGTCCTCGGATGCTTCCAGCATCGGAAGGCGGGGCGCGTCCGGGCACGAAACCTGCTATAGAGTGCCGGGCGTCGTGGCGGCGGGGGATCGCCGGACGCCAGCGTTTGGATCGGTGACGATTGGCGACGGAAAAAATCGATGACCGCGACAACCGAATTGGGCATCATCATCGCGCTGGGAATTGCCGCGCAGTGGATTGGAGCGGCCTTTCGCATTCCGGCGATTCTGCTGCTGCTTGGGCTGGGGCTGGTTGCGGGTCCGGGGATTGGGTTGCTCGATCCCGACGCGCTGTTTGGCAATCTCTTGCTGCCGGTCGTTTCGCTGTCGGTCGCCATCATTCTGTTCGAAGGGGGTCTGAGCCTTCGCTTCCGCGAACTTCGTCAGATTGGTCGGCCGCTCGTTCTGCTGGTGACCGTGGGGATGTTGGTCACGTGGGGGTTGGCGGCCTTCGCCGCGCGGTGGTTGCTCGACTTCGATTGGGATCGGGCGCTCCTCATCGGAGCCATCCTGGTCGTGACGGGACCGACCGTCATCGCGCCGCTCTTGCGGCATGTGCGGCTGCGCGGGAACGCGGCGGCGCTGTTGCGGTGGGAGGGGATCGTCATCGACCCGATCGGCGCGCTCTTCGCGGTGCTGGTCTTCGAAGTGGTACGGCACGGGCCGGACGAGACGGCAGGCATGGTGCTGTGGGCCGTGGCGAAGACGATCATCGCCGGAGGCGGCTTGGGCTGGCTCTTGGGAACGCTGCTCATCACGGCTTTCGAACGCTTTCGACTTCCCGACGCGCTGCAGGTTCCGGCAACGTTCGCAGCGGTCATCGGTTCGTTCGTCGCGGCGAACACCATTCAAGACGAGGCTGGCTTGCTGGCCGTGACGGTCCTGGGAATCGTCATGGCGAACCAGAAGCGGGTTCCCATTCATCATCTCGTCGAATTCAAAGAGAACCTGGCGATCCTGTTGATCTCGGTGCTGTTCATCGTTCTGTCCGCGCGGTTGCCCCGCGCGGCGATCGCCGAAGTCGACGGCTGGGCGGTGCTGTTCCTGCTGGCGATCCTGACGATTCGCCTGGTCGCCGTCGGAATCTCCACGCTTGGCTCGAAATTGACCTGGCCCGAGCGGTTGTTCGTGGGATGCCTGGCGCCGCGGGGAATCGTGGCGGCGGCGGTCGCCTCGGTTTTCGCGCTGCACTTGTCGGCTCATGATGCCGAAGGAGTCGACCGTCTGTCGCCCATCGTCTTCTGGACAATTATTGGCACGGTCAGCGTTTATGGGCTGACGGCTCGGCCGCTGGCGAACTGGCTGGGACTGGCGGCGACGAATCCGCAGGGAACGGTGTTTGTCGGCGCGCAGGCCTGGGCGCGGGCGATCGCCACCGCTCTGAAAGACCAGGGGAAGCCGGTGGTTGTGATCGACTCGAACTGGTCGAACATCGTGGCGGCGCGCTGGGAGGGGCTGCCCGCAGTGTTCGGCAGCGTGCTTTCGGAGTCGTCACTCGACGAAATCGACTTGGGCGACATGCGGCGGATGCTCGCCTTGACCGCGAACGATGAACTCAATTCACTCGCGTGCCTGCGGCTGACGGAATTCTTTGGTCGTCAGAATGTCTTTCAACTTCCGTTCACCTCGAACCGCGATGGCAAGCACGAGGCGGTTCCCGCGCGACAGCGGGGCCGATTTCTGCTCGACAGCTCGCACACCTACTCGGCCATGACCCATTGGGCGGGTCCGCAGCCGGTGGCGAAAGTGACCGCCCTGAGTGTCGACTTTGATTTCGCGGCCTTTCGCGAAATGCATGGCGACCGGGCGCTGCCGATTTTGACCATCCGTGAATCGGGAGACGTCGAGCCGATTCTGAGCGATTCGGCCGATCCGAAGCCGGGGCAGAAGGTGATTTCGCTGATGCAGGCCGAGACAACACCGCCAGCCGAGACAGCGCGACGGGGCGTTGAGCAGAACTGATCGGACGAGACCGGTAAACCGACTTACGATTCCCGAGCCTTCAGGTAGTCGAGCAAGCCGCCCACGGTGCGGTGGCTTTCGAGCGGATGACGAAGCGGAAGGTTCCGGACGATTTCATAGATGTTACAGCGCCCGCGTTTGCCGCGGATGAGATAACCAGCATCGACCAGGTCGGAGACGATCCGCTGCACGGCTCGTTCGGTGATGCCGACGAGCATCGCGATTTCTCGCGTGCGCAGTTCATTGTTCTGGGCGATGCACAATAGGACGTGTGAGTGGTTACTCATGAACGTCCAGGAATCGCCCGCCGGGCGATCCTGTTCGGACTTCGTCGTTCCGGGTGTCATCTCGAACATCGTCAAGGTGGCCGCCTGTCAAAACTGTAACCTGAAAGAAGGCTATCGCGGCGAAGGATTCGCGACAAGATGTGCGAGGTTGTGACCCGAGTAAATTTCAAGAGCCGTCTTCAGGAAGCGGAGGATGCCTCTTCGCCGCCCGGAGCGAATCCGCGTCGCAGCGTGTTTTCACAGATGTGCCGGGGAATGAGGAACTGTTTCAGATAATCGGGTCCGCCCGCCTTGGTGCCAATGCCGGAAAGGCGGAACCCCCCGAACGGCTGCCGCCCCACGATCGCGCCCGTGATCGGCCGGTTCAAGTACAGGTTGCCGACCTGAAATTCCAACCGGGCGCGCTTTAGATTCGCGGGACTGCGGCTATAGACGCCGCCTGTCAGGGCGTAGTCGGTCGAGTTCGCCAATGCCAGCGCCTGCGGAAAATCCTTCACCCGGAAGACGGCCAGAACCGGGCCGAAGATTTCGTCGCGGGCCAGCCGTCCGTTTTCGGGAACGTCCGCCACGATGTGCGGGCCGATGAAGTAACCCTTCTTCGCGAACGGGCCGGGCTCGCCCGCGAAGACGATGCGGCCTTCCCCTTCTTCGAGTTCGAGTGTTTCGCGAATGCGCGTGTAGGCTTCTTCATCAATGACCGGCCCCATGAGGGAGCCGGGTTCGGTGGCCGGTCCCACCTGGTAGGCGCGGGCAGCTTCCACCAGACGCTCCAGAAACTCGTCATAGGCGTCCCCCAGGACGATGCACCGCGAACAGGCTGAACACTTTTGCCCGGCGTAGCCGAACGCGCTGTACAGAACGCCGCTGACGGCTTCGTCCAGGTCGGCATCGCTATCGACAATGATCGCGTTCTTCCCGCCCATTTCCGCGATGACGTGCTTGACCGAGCGCTGCGAGGCATGGGTGCGCGAAGCCTGTTCGTAGATGGACAGGCCGACGTTGCGCGAGCCCGTGAAGGCGATGACATCGACATCCGGGCTTTCGACGAGGACCGGGCCGACTTCTTCTCCCACTCCCGGCAGGAAGTTGACCACGCCGTCGGGAATAGCCGCATTCTGCAGGATCTCCATGAACTTCGCGGCAATCACAGAGGATTGCTCGGCCGGTTTCATGATGACGGTATTGCCGGCAACGAGCGCTGCGGCCGTCATGCCGGTGAGAATCGCGAGCGGGAAGTTCCAGGGAGCAATCACCACGGCGACGCCGCGCGGCTGGTAAGCATAGCGGTTGTCTTCGCCGGGGACGTCGAAATTCAGCGGATCGTCGAACTGACGCATCTGCCAGGCGTAGTACATGCAGAAGTCGATCGCTTCGGCGATGTCGGCGTCGGCTTCGATCCAAGGCTTGCCGCACTCGAAGACTTCACACGCGGCCAGTTCGAACCGCCGTTCCCGAAGTTCTTTCGCGACGAGTTCGAGGTACTCCCCACGATATTGAACCTCGGTGCGCGCCCACCCGGCCGCCGCGCGACGGGCCGCATCAATGGCTTGCAGCGCGTCGTCGGTGTTGGCCGAGGCGACGCGGCCCACGGTCTTTGCTTTCCGCGACGGATCGCGTGAGACGATCCACGGACGGCTGGTGATGGCTTTGCCGTCGATCACGAGTCCGTAGTCGGCTCCCAATTGGTCTTCGACCTCGTCGAGCGCCTGCTGCATCCGGTCGCGGTTTTCGGGAATCGAGAAATCCGTCAGCGGCTCGTTTTCGAAGGGGGGGCGGGCGGCCACGGTTTGCTTGGGAAGTGAAGCGACGACGCTGGCGGGGTTCATCAACAAATCCTCGAATCGAATGGCTTCATCATGGCTGAGCCGCAGGAACGAGTCGTTCGACGTGTTCTCGAGCAGTCGGCGGACGAGGTACGACATGCCAGGAATCATCTCGCCGAACGGGGCATACACCCGCACGCGATATCCGTCTTCCAGGAAGGCTTCGGCCTGGTCCTGGCCCATGCCGTAGAGCATCTGGAGTTCAAACGCATCGCGCGGCACGCCCAGCAGCCGCGCCGTCGCAACGGCGTGTGACAGGCTGCGAAGGTTGTGACTGGCGATCGCCGGTCGCAACCGCTCGTAGTTTTCCATCAGGAACCGGGTGCAGCGTTCGAAGCAGGCATCGGACTCGGCCTTGTGCTGGTAGACCGGAATCGGCCAGCCGCGGGCCTGGGCCGTGACAGTTTCGTAGTCCCAATAGGCCCCCTTGACTAGTCGGACCGTGACGGGCGTGCCCCGTTCGCGAGCCCATTGTTCCAGACTCACGAGATGTTCTTCCGCATCGCGCAGATATGCTTGCACCACGATGCCGACATCGGCGAAGTCGCGGAACTCGTCTTCCATGAGTACCTCGCGAAAGATCGTTTCCGTGAGGTGGCGAAACTCGAACTGCTCCATGTCGACATGAAGATACGCATGCTGTTCGCGGGCCCGTCGCAACAGGGGCCGCAGCCGTTCCTTGACCTCTTTCGCGGTGCCGGCGGCGTCGACCGGGCGGAAATGGCTCACCAGGGCCGATAGCTTGAGGGACAGGTTGACTCGGGGAATCGGGCCGAGGTGATCGCAGTCGGCTTGCGGCGCCTCGGGCCAGGAATTGACGACGGGCGGCAGTTCGTCCAAAAGCTTGAGGTACTGGGCCTGATACCGTTCGGCTTCCACGTCGCTGATGACCGCTTCGCCCAACAGATCCAGCGTGAAGGCGTAGCCCTGTCGGCGGAGGTCGGTGATCGAACGAAGGATTTCCGGCGGCGTAGTTCCGGCGATGAATCGCCGGGCCATCCGCAGGGCGTTCAGGCGGGCATTGTAGGCGAGCGCCCGCGAGAGGACGGAATTTGGCCGCACATGCTCGACGCCGTAGCGGACCAGTTCCACGGCCCAGGGGAGGTGCTCGCGGATCTCGTCGAAGTATTCCTGGAGATGCCGGGTGATCTCTTCGTGGCTTTTCAGCCGAGGGAGCACATCGACAAAGCGAAGCATCTGGACCTTGATCGACTCATCGACCATCGCGACGGACAGCAGGCGGTCTTCCCACCAGCGGGGTTCCAGAAACGACGGTTTCCGCCGGGAGAGCCGACGCCAGACCATTTCGGCGGTGCGACGGGTTTCCCGGTCCAGATCTTCCTGGCTCACAAGTGCGGTCGAGGCGGTCACGGAATCCATTCACGAACAAAACCCAACTCCGGTCGATCTCCAACGGGCAACGGCAGCCGGAGGAAATGACTTCCACCAACCACCACGGCCCGCAAACCATGAGTGTCGCATGGGGAGGCCGAGGGGTCAAATGGTGGGGGAAGAGGTCGAGAGTCCAGGGTCGAGCGAGAAAGGCGAAACTTCGCGGTAGTCTTCACTGGCGAAATGCCGACGAGTCGACCTGCCCCGTTTCGTCCGTCGCTGGAATCCTGGTCGATCTGCGGGCCGATCCGCAAATGACCGGCTCAATTCAGGGTGACACCGGCCGGTTTGTCCGCTGGCACCGCGGCAAGTGGGAATTCCGCAGCCGCGAAGTCCGCACGGACCTCGGGCTGCTCAGTGTCATCGAGCGATTTCCCACGGAATCGAACTGACTTTGCAACGACCGATGCCAGCAGGCCCTGATCCATGGCAAGGTCCGACCGGCCGGGGTCTGGCGAGGTCAATCAAAGGATTCCTGTTCTGACCTCTGCCATGATGTCCGGACCCGCGAGAATTCTCGTCGACATGGGCAACAGTTCGAAGTCCGGCAAGCCTTGAAATGGGCTGCAAAAGCCGATCTTCAGAGTGTCTTGAAGTCGAATGGCCAAGCCCGTAGCATCCCCGCGTTGGAAGGCCAGTTCTCCGGTGGTTGGTCGTTTTTGTCTCGGCGGTGCCCCTTGCTTGCGGTGATTCTGGCGATTTGCGGGTCTCTTTGTGCTCCTTTCGCGTCAGATACGCAGGGGACGGAAGGCCGCGGCGCTGCCTGGGTGCCGGTCGATCAACTGGTCTGGGGCGGGAAGTCCGTCAAGCGAGCCACTCCGTCGGCACTCCGCAAGGGCCAGCCGACCGCGGTCGGTAAGGCCGTCCTTCGTGAAAATCGATCGCCCAGCCGGTGCACGATCCGACACGCGATGGGAGGTCCGGCCTCAATGCCGGGTCGTGTTTCCCGACATGGCGGACCATCGTGTGATTCGCCCCGCGATCACGCCCGGGGTGAGCACGGTTCCGCACCGTCGCGGCAGATTCTTTTCTGTACCTGGCTGTCCTGATCGACTGCTCGGGCCGGGTTCGGTTCGCGTCGACTGTTCGGTCGCACCTCCCGCCTCGTACGGGGCTTGCGCGATCGCTTTGTCGTGAACTGACCGGGCCGTTCGCACGTTACCGGTTGTGCGATGCGGGGATGAGTCATCGAGACGCTCGACGACTTGGAGTCGTAAGAACCCCTGGTACCACTTCCCATGCCTGTCGGAGTTGGCCGAACCCGGATTTCTCGGAGGGTTCCGGTTTGCCCGGCACGTTGAAAGGAAACCCCATGAAGATTCTGCTGGCCGTCGATGGTTCCCCGTGCAGCGACATGGCCATTTGCGAAGTGGCCAGACTCTGCCTGCCCGCGGGAACGGTCGTCCTCGTCGTCAGCGTGGATGCCCCCGCCGATCCCTCGCTTCTCAAGGGTGTCACGACGGCCTATGACGACCTCGTGAAACAGCAGCGGGCGGAGGTTTCCCGGAGATTAAATGTTGCCGTCAGCACGCTTCAGCGGCAGGCCCCCGAGCTGACCGTGCTGCCAAAGCTGCTTGAAGGAAATCCCAAAGATGCCCTCGTCAGCGAGGCGGAACGCTGGGGAGCCGACTTGATCGTCGTCGGGTCGCACGGCTACGGCCCGATTCGACGGTTCTTTCTCGGTTCGGTCTCGCTCTTTGTCGCCCATAACGCCCCATGCTCGGTTTTGATCGCGCGGTGCCAACCGACGAACTGCCCGACGCCCGCTGGCGCGACATCAACGGCGTGACACGTCTGCCTCCAGAGGCTTGGACGCGCGTTCCATGCCGTCGACTCGATGATGGTTGCTGACACGGACGTTCGACTCGATCGCGAATCCACTCGGAGGCATCATGCCCGGAATTCATGACATTCTGCGAGACCCGGTCACCACGCACATGCGGCGCGACCCGACGCGGCTTCGCTCCGATCTGACCGTTGCTCAGGCAATCGATTCGATCCGCGACCACGAAATTGGCGGGCGAGTGGTTTACTTCTACGTGGTCGACGCGGACGACAAGCTGGTCGGCGTGATCCCCACGCGTCGACTGCTGCGAGCTAAACAAAACTCGCCGATCACGGAGGTGATGGTCAGCCGCGTGGTCGCGGTTCCCGCCGCCGCCACCGTGCTGGAAGCCTGCGAGTATTTCACCCTGCATCGCCTGCTTGCCTTCCCGGTCGTCGATGACGACGGCAAGCTGATCGGGCTGGTGGATGTGGACCTGTATACCGAAGAACTGGCGGATCTGGAACGGACGCAAGAGGGCGAAGACCTCTTTCAACTGGTGGGGGTTCACCTGACCGAAGCCGAACAGCGGCAAACGCTGCTGGCCGCGCGTCGGCGATTTCCATGGCTGATGTGCAACGCCATGGGCGGCATGATCGCGGCCCTGATCGCGGATGCTTACGAGGACGTGGCCACGCTGGTCCTCGTCACGCCGTTCATCGCTCTCATCACGGGGATGGCGGAGGGAGTGACCATTCAGTCGGTCAGCCTGGCGCTGCAGACGATGCATGGACATCGACCGACCTGGAAATCGCTGGCCTCGAAAATCGTCCGCGAGCTCCTCGTCGGGCTCATTCTCGGCGCGATCTGCGGTTTCATCGTCGGCGCGGTCGCGTTCGTCTGGCGAGGACATGCCATGGCGGGGCTGAGCCTGTTCATCGGAATTGCGGGCGGCGTGACGGCGTCGGCCGCCATCGGCCTGGCGCTCCCCTTCCTGCTGCGCATGATCCGGCGAGACCCACGGCTCGCGGCCGGACCTATCGCCCTGGCTCTCTCAGACCTGGTGACTTTGCTGTTCTACTTCAACCTTGGCCGCTGGCTGCTGCTTTGAACCCGGAACGGCCCCGCATTCGCAGCGTGCCACTGGCTTCGCCAGTGCGATTTGAGCTGAACCCCATGACACGCCGCACTGGCAAAGCCGGTGCAGCCCATCTCTTATCTTGAATCATCGGCTGAGCACGAGCATCGGAAGCGACCCGCGACAGGAGGCGGAATGCACGGAAGCCTGGATCTGATCTTTCTCGTGGCGTCCGGCCTCACCGGAGCCTTGATTTTCGGTTACATCACGCATCGCTTGGGACTTTCGCCGATCGTCGGCTATCTCCTGGCGGGCGTGATGATCGGCCCGCATACACCCGGTTACCGCGGCGACGTGCATCTGGCCCATCAATTGGCGGAAATCGGCGTGATCCTGCTGATGTTCGGTGTCGGGCTGCACTTTCATCTCAAGGATCTCTTGTCCGTGAAGGACGTGGCGATCCCCGGGGCCATCGGGCAGAGTATCGTCGCGACCGTTGTCGCGATTGCCGTGTTCTCCCTGTTTGGCATGCCCTGGCAGACGGGGGCGGTCATCGGGATGGCGATGGCGGTCGCCAGCACGGTCGTGTTGATGCGCGTTCTGATGGACGCCGACATGCTGAACTCGTCCCAGGGGCATGTCGCGGTGGGGTGGCTGATCGTCGAGGATATTTTCACGGTCGTGCTGCTGGTGCTCATCCCGGTGCTGGGAACCGCGCCTGTCGAGCCGGGAGGCCATGACGCTCATGCAGCCGTGGAGACAGCAGGATCGCTGGGGTTCGGTATGGTGCTGGGGCTGGCCCTGCTGAAGCTCGCGGCACTCGTCGTGATTGTTCTTCTGGCCGGCTCGCGGGTGATTCCGAAGGTGATGGTGCACGTCGCGCGGCTTCGCTCGCGGGAGCTGTTCACGCTGACCGTGCTGGTGATTTCGATCGCGATCGCCGCGGGTTCTTACGTGTTCTTCGGCGCTTCGATGGCGCTGGGGGCCTTTCTCGCGGGGATGGTCGTCGCGCAGTCGCCCGTCAGCCATCAAGCCGCCGCCGACGCCCTTCCCATGCGGGACGCCTTCGCGGTCTTGTTTTTCGTTTCGGTGGGCATGCTCTTCGATCCCAGCTTCCTCATCACGCACCCCCTCATGGTCGTCGCCGCGATGGGGATTGTCTTGCTGGCGAAGCCGCTGGCCGCGCTGGTCATCGTGGCCTTGCTGGGGCATTCGGCCCGAACGGCCCTCACGGTCGCGATCGGCCTGGCGCAAGTCGGCGAGTTTTCGTTCATTCTGTCCGATCTGGCGGGCCGACATGGTTTGATGCCGACGGAAGGCCACAACATGCTGGTGGCCGCCGCCATTCTTTCGATCACCTTGAACCCGCTGTTGTTCCGGGCGCTGCCGAAAATCGAGCGGTGGCTGAAAGCCCGGCCTCGCCTCTGGAAAATCCTGAATGGGCGCGCCGAACGCCGCGCGATGGCCTCGAACGAGGCCATCGCCGACCAATTCGCGAAGGCGAACAACCCCAAGGAGCGTCTGGCCATCGTTGTCGGCTATGGACCGGTCGGCCGCTCGGTTCATCGCCTCTTGCGCGAGGCCAAACTCGCCACCGTCATTATCGACATGAACATGGACACGGTTTCTTCGCTGAAGGCGGCCGGTCAGCCCGCGATCTTTGGCGATGCCTCGCACGACACCATTCTGGAACAGGCCGGGATGCGGCACGCGTCGCACTTGATCCTCACGTTGCCGCACACGACGGATCGGGCAGCGGTCGTGGCGGCCGCGAGGAGCTTGAATCCCAATGTCCGCATTCTGGTGCGGGCGCGGTACATCCGGGAACGCCGGGATCTGGAGCAGGCCGGCGCGAACGCCGCGGTCTTCGAGGAAGTGGAAGCCGCCATCGCGCTGGCGCGACTGGTTCTGGCGGATACCGGACTCCATCGGGAAGCCGCAGACAGAAAGATCAAGGATCTTCGCCTGCAACTCATCATGGAGAACGTGTCCAACATTCGTTCGCAGCGCGTGCGCAGCGTGATGGTTCCCTGGTCGCGCGTGCGGTGGTTATCCTCCTCCGCCGATCGAGACGCGGTCCTCGCGCAGGTTTCCCAGGAACGATTCTCCCGCTGGCCGGTTGTCGACCCGGCGACCCGCCGGCCGATTGGCTACCTCCTGACCAAAGACCTGATCGCCCGCGCGGCGGCGGGGGACTGGCTGGCACTCGTTCGTCCCCTGAAGTCCATTCACTCGGAGAACACGATTGAATCCGTCCTGATGCGCATGCAGGACGAAGCCGATTCGGTTTACCTCGTGGAGGATGGCGAGCAATTGATCGGCATGGTTACCCACGAAGACATTCTGGAGCAGGTCGTCGGTCAAATCGAGGACGAGTACCCGCACGAGCACCAGGTCTCCCTGATCGATGCCGTCTCCAATGGCGCGATTGTCCTGGAACTTGCCGCGCGCACGGGAGCGGAAGCCATCGCCGAACTGGCACGGGCGATTCCAAGCGGGAAGCTTCCGCCAGAGATAAGTGGCGAACAGATCGGCCTCCTGGCTCAGGCGCGGGAAGAACAGGTCTCAACGGTTCTCGGAAACGGTGTCGCGATTCCCAATGTTCCCTGTCCTGGACTCGCGGTCCCCCTCGTCATTTTCGGACGCTGCCACGACGGCATCCTGTTTTCGCCCGGAGCCGCCGAACTCGTCCATCTGGCATTTCTGCTGGTCACGCCGGCCGAGCAACCAGAGACCCAGCTTGCTCTGCTCAAGCAACTGGCGGACATTTGCTGCAACGAGTCGTCACGAGACGCGTTAATGCAAGCCGACTCTCCCACGGATGTCCTGTCGCTGATCGACACGTTCGCGTTCGAGCCTCGCCCCAGCCCCTGAAAAAAGGCGTGGCCATCTCGGGCTCCGAGTCGATTACAACCCCTTAAATCCAGCACGATTGCCCGATCCTCGTGCAGTCTTGAGGCGAAGATGGGAAGAAGAGCGGGGCGCCGACGCTGGATTTGGATAGAGATATGTTCACTTTTGGATTCGACTGTCGGATGGGATAATCTGATCGTCAGAAGACGCTTTCCGCAGGTTGAGCGACTCAATTGAGGCCTCTCGGGAGTTTCCGTCGCCGAACGGAAAAGACTGGCCGCTCTCCGACGGTCAGATCGGGCCTGCAATTTGCTTGACGAGTTTGCGAGTCGTCCCCGATCGGCCTTCGCACGCTCTTATCCCGGCGTGGCGGAGATGATCGGCACGTTGCTTTTTCGATGTTTTTCGTTGGGAGTTTACTGTGTCCAAGTCTTCAAAATCCCTTGCGGCGGCCCACGAGCGAGCGAGTCGACGTTCCGGCTTCACGCTGATTGAGCTGCTGGTCGTGATCGCGATTATCGCGATTCTGATCGCGCTCTTGTTGCCCGCCGTCCAGCAGGCGCGGGAAGCGGCCCGGCGATCGCAATGCCAGAACAACATGAAGCAGATCGGACTGGCGCTGCACAACTATCACGACACGCATTCGGTCTTTCCGTACAGCAGCGCCAACAACGCGATGGTCTTCACGCAGGCCGGTCAAAACGTCCTGAATCATTCGGGTTGGCCGATGCTGTTGCCGTACTTCGACCAGGCGCCTCTGTACAACCAGTTCGACTTCACCGCGGCCCAGCGCGACAGCCTGTTCAGCGGCTGGTCCTCGACGAGTTCGGGGACGGTTGGGGGCACGGCCGCCGCGAGGGCTGCGAACGCCAACCTGTCGACGAAGATTATCAACATGCTGGCCTGCCCCAGCGATGCCGGACAGATGACCTACAACTCGGCCACTTCTTACTACGGGTGCGGAATCTCGGGCAGCCAGCGGATCAACTACGGCTTCAGCGTCACGGGGACCGGTTCGGGGCCGTGGGGGCTCTGGGTGAACGAAGGCTCCACCACGCGAGCTCTCTTTGGCGAAAACTCGTTCTCCAAGGTCCGCGATTGCCGCGACGGCACGAGCAACAGCGCGATGGTGGTCGAGACCACTCGTGAAGTGCGCGATGGCATCTCGAATTTCTGGGGATGCAGCGTTTACGCCGGTAACGGCGTGAACCTCGCGCACGGCGTGGGAATTAACTACTGGCTCTGCTGTTCATGGACTCCGCCGATGACGTCGATTCCCGGAATTCTGGGAACGTATAGCGTGCCGGGAAGCGCGCACACAGGCGGGTGCATGGTGCTGCTGGCCGATGGGGCAGTCCGGTTTCTCAGTCAGAACATCGACGCCACAACCCGCAACCGGCTGTCGTCGATCGCCGATGGCCAGACTCTGGGCGAGTTCTAGAACACGTTTCAAAACCCGGCTGGCGGCGGGAAAACGTCTCGAATTCTGACGACAGTCCCGGCGTCCAGAGGGTTTTGAAACCACCTGTAATCATCATCGCCTGAAATCGGGTGTCGCGTTGGCGCTGCCCAGCGCGACATTGCCTGAAGCCTCGCGGCTTTCGGCGCAATCACGGACGCGAGGCGCGTCCCGTGAGTCGAATGTCGTGACCGCTGCCGTGGTCAAACGTCTCGGCCATCGGTCGCCCGCGGCTATGACCCGCGGTGCTGTGCGAAATTGTTTCCGATCTTTGAAAAGGAATCCGTCCTTGTCGAAATTGAAGTGTTTGCCGTCCCTTCGTTGCTGGATGCTGGCGGCCGGTTTTCTGGCGACTCTTTCCGGTTGCGGAGGCGGAACTTCCGGGCCTAACCTGGAGATGATTCCCGTCACGGGAAGGGTCGTCATGGACGGCCAGCCGCTCGCCGGGGCCACCGTGATGTTTAACCCCACAGGGGAAACGAAAGGAAACGGGGGCTTTGGACTCACCGACGCCGAGGGAAAATTCACGATCACCGACTATCAGCAAAATCCCGGCTGCCCGCCTGGTGATTACGGCGTGACGTTCTCGAAAATCACGCAGCCCGATGGTTCGCCCATTCCTCCCGGGGCGCAGCGCGGCGAAGTGGGCATGGTCGAACAAATTCCGCCCGTCTACGCACAGTTCAAACCCCACGCGATTATCCAGGGGGCGACCGTCAAGCCTCTGGAATCGACGTTCGAATTCCGGCTCGAATCGAAATTCAAACCGCCGCACAATTTCTTTCAGTAAATGGGAGAGTCGACGCGGGAAGCGGCTGATGGCTGGCCCATCACCCTCTGGGCGGGCCGCCCAGGGGGCCGCGGTTGATTTCTTCAATCAATCGCGAGAGGGAGCCGTCAAACGGCTGGTCGAGCGTTCGGGCCAGGCCGATGCGCTTGACGGCTTCGTCGTATTGGCGGTCGAGCCAGAGCAGGTAAGCCTGGCCGCCCAGACCCTGGGCGCGGCTCCAGCCGGAGGAGTCGGCGAGCTGGTCAAAGATGGCACGCGCTTCCTGCAAGCGGCCGGTTCGCAAATAGATGACGGCCAGACGGGTTTCGGCCCGGTCGCGTTCGGAGCGTTCATCCGGGAAGTATTCGATGACCGCCTTCCAGGCATCTTCGTCGTCGCTGTGCGACAGCGCGTAGAACAACTGCGCCTGGACGTTTTCCAGTTTGGGGGTCTTGCGCTGAACTGGCGGCGGGGGGGTTCGGAAGGGATCGGCGGGGCGCGTCAACCAGCCGCCGCCTGCTCCCAGCAATACTGCGACGAAACTGGCGATCGCCAGCGCCGCCACCTGACGCCGCAGAGGCCGCGTCCAGAACTGTGCCAGCGAGGCGGTCGGCCGGCGTGGGCTGTCGAGATCGAGTTCGATCTGCGTGTCGGGATCGACTCCCGCTTTGCCGCTGATCTGCCGGGAAATCTGCCGCAAGTCGGCAAGAAGCGTCTGAGCGTCGGGATATCGGTCTTCCCGTTTCTTGGCCATCAGTCGATGGATGCAGTCGCACAGGGTCTTCGGCAGATCGGGACGAACTTTCCGAAGTTCCACGGGAGTTTCGTTCAGATGCTGGACGGCGATCGACAACGCCGTGTCGCCCCCGAATGGCGGACGGCCGGCGAGCATGTGATACGACATCACGCCGAACGAGTAGAGATCGCTCCTCTGGTCGACCGGTTTGCCGGCGACCTGTTCGGGGCTCATGTAAAGCGGCGTTCCCATCGTGACGCCGACCTGAGTGAGGGCAACACGTTCGCCTTGCAAGGTCAGTTGAGCAAGCCCGAAGTCGGCGACCTTGGCTTCCCCCTTGCGGGTGAGAAGGATGTTCTCGGGCTTGATGTCGCGGTGAACGATTCCTTCCTGGCTGGCTGCCAATAGCGCGCTGGCGATCTGTTTCATCAAGTACAGCGCGAGCGAGGGATCGAGCGGTCCCTTGCGGTTCATCAGGTCTTTAAGCGTTCGCCCCTGGACGTATTCCTGGGCAATGTACTCGATGCCATCCTGCGCGCTGATCATGTAGACCTGCACGATGTTGGGATGGTTGAGCCGACCGGCCGACGCGGCTTCCTGCCGGAACCGCCGCAGGTAGGCCTCGTCGGTCACGAACTCGGGCCGCAGCACCTTGACGGCGACGGTCCGCTTGAGCGAGGTCTGTTCGGCCAGGTAGACCTCGGCCATTCCTCCCTTGCCCAGCCGCCGGAGGAGACGGAATTCCCCCAGCATGCGATTGGTGAGATCGCGCTGTCCCTCGGACGAGGTCTCGTTCGACTTTGCGGCCTCGGGACCGGCAGCATCTTTGGGCGCGGCCATGTGTGAATCTGTTGTTGAAAATGAAGAACGTGGTGTGCGCGGCGTGCTCAATCGGGTCGAACGGCAGGCAGAACCTCGGCACGGGATACGGTCGAACCCGTAGGGAAAATGATAGCCAGTGGGGGAGGGAGGGGGGAAGGGAGGGGGGAAGGGAGAGTGGTTGGTGGGCGGCGGTTACTGGCTGGGGGAAGAGGGGGAGAAGAGGGACGGGGTGAAGGGGAGACGCGGGGAGTGGGAGAGTGGAAACCCGAAAATCGTCCGTGCGTCTTCTCTCCGTGTCTCCCCCTCGCCGCGTCGCCCCCTCCTTCAACGACTCAACCTACCCCTTGTTCCCGCTGCCGGTTTGGGTGACCATGAAGCCATAGCCTGCCTCTCCTCCCCCGACGGACCTGCCGCCATGGCTGAGCCTCTGCCCGACAAGACTCACGAGATTGCCAAGTATGCTCATTCGGCTCCGCTGTTGAGTTGCCGCTTCGATCCGACGGGCCGGTTCGTCTTTTGTGGGACGCAGGACAATAAGGTGACGCGGTGGACGCTCACCGACGGGGCGAAGCTGGAATACGCAGGTCACGACAGTTGGGTCCGCGCACTCGGCTTCACTCCGGATGGCAAAATCCTGCTGACCGGCGGATTCGATGGCCGGCTGGTCTGGTGGGAAGCGGAAGCGGCCGAGGCGAAACCGATCCGTACGATCGACGCGCACCAGGGCTGGCTCCGCGCGATGTGTGTCAGCCCCGACGGAAAAATGGTCGCCACCTGCGGCAATGACAACAAAGTGAAGATCTGGGCGACGGAATCGGGCGAGCTGTTGCGGGAATTGCCCGGCCACGAGAAGCACGTTTACAACGTCGCCTGGTCGCCGGACGGCACGACCATTGTGTCCGGAGATCTTGGAGCGCGATTCCTGGTGTGGAACCCGGGCGACGGGGCGATCAAGGGAGATTTCAAAGTCGAAGCCCTCAGCAAGTATGACGAAGGCTTCCGGGCCGATTACGGAGGTCCGCATTGCCTGGAGTACTCAAGCGATGGGACGAAGATCTTCGCGGGCGGCATCACGAACGTCACCAATGCGTTCGCCGGGGTCGGCAACCCGATCCTTTCGCAAGTGGAGGTTGCCACGGGAAAGGTGATTCACAATCACCAGGCCAAGGGGAAGCCGAACGGCACGCTGTGGGGGCTGGCCGTGCCGCGCGAGCCGTTCGTGATTGGCGTCTCTGGCGGCGGTGGCGGCGGGCACATCTTCTTCTGGAAGCTTGACAGCGAAGAAGAGTTTCATACCCAGGGTCTGCCGAACAACGCCCGCGATTTGTCGCTGCATGTGGACGGGATTCGTCTGGCAGTCGCCCACCAGGACAACCATGTGCGCCTTTATGAAATGAAGGCGGCCGGCTGAATCGCGGAACGGTCGCCACGCGGCCGGGACCAACGGAGTGCGTCACCTTGCAGATTGTCTGGTCGATCGGTCTGGGGCTGTTGGGTCTGGGGTTCCTCACGCTGGGAGGGGATTGGCTGGTGCGCGGGGCGACACGCATCGCGCGGTTCGCGGGGCTGACGCCGGCGGTCATCGGCCTGACAGTGGTGGCGGCGGGGACGTCGTTTCCGGAGCTGACCGTCAGCGTGATGGCAGCGTTCAAGGGGAGTCCGGACCTCGCCATTGGCAACGTCGTCGGCTCGAACATTTTTAACGTCACGGCGATCCTGGGCCTGACCGCGCTTCTGATGCCGTTGCCAGTGCGCGGCAACGTCGTACGGCTGGAGTGGCCGGTGATGATGTTGGCCAGCGTGGTCTGCTGGGCGTTCTTGCGTGATGCGCTGGTCGACCGTGGCGAAGGAGCCGCGCTGTTGTTTTCGCTGATTGTATTTATCGCCTACTCGCTGCGTCTGGCCCGAAAAGAACTGACGGCCGAGGAGAGCCAGGAATTCGCGGATGAGGTCGCGGGCCTGGAAGGTCGACGAGCACTGAAGGGAATTTCTCTAGCGGTCCTCGGAGTGCTGGCCGGAGTCGGTCTGTTGGTGGCGGGTGGCAGTCTGCTCGTGCAATCGAGCGTGGAACTCGCGCGGCTGGCAGGACTCAGCGAGCGGGTGATCGGTCTGACGATTGTCGCCGCCGGAACGAGCGCGCCGGAAGTGGCCGCTTCGCTGGTCGCCGCTTACCGCAAGCAGGCTGATGTCGCGGTCGCGAATGTCATCGGTTCGAGCATCTTCAACCTGCTGGGCATTCTGGGATCGACGGCGGTCATTCATCCCATTGCGTTCAACCCAGCCATGGCGGGGAGCGACCTGTGGTGGATGCTGGGGACAGCAGCGTTGCTGTTGCCACTGATGCACAGCGGAATGACCATTTCGCGCCGTGAGGGAGGTGTGTTGATCGCTGTCTACGCGACCTACCTGATCGTGCTGCTGGTTCGCGGAGGGTGACTCGATTCCGTGGGTGCGCTTCGCGACCCACGGCTACCCTCTTCGACCGCTTCGCGGTCGTGACTGACGAAGTGGTGACCTCATTCGATGGTCGTCCGCCAGCGATCCCTGTTTGAAGCTGTTCTATAGCCGTCAGCCGTTACTTCTCGCGTTTAATCTCAATCGGGAACGGCTCGGCGAGTTGGCCGGCCTTGATGATGCCGCCCTGCATGACGGCGAGGAAGCGGCGGCGGTCTTCGAGGATTGAGATGTCGGCCAGGACGTCGCCGTCGACAATCAGCACGTCGGCGAGTTTGCCGACTTCGAGAGTGCCGAATTCCTTCTCGCGGCCCATGATTTCGGCCCCGGTGCGGGTGGCACACGTGAGGACTTCCAGGGGAGAAAGTCCCACGTCGCGAACGAAAAAGGTCAGCTCGCGGGCGTAATCGCCATGGGGGTTCCAGCCGAAGCCGTAGTCGCCCCCCATTCCCAGGCGGCCGCCAGCCTTCAGAATTTGGCGGGCGCTTTCGGCCCCGGCTTCGAGAGTTTCCTGGTGGCCGTCGATGACAACTTGCGGAAGGCCGAATTCGGGGCCGCGTTCGACGCTCGCTTTCTCGAAGTAGAGGGCCGGAATGACGGGGGTGTTGCGGACCATCAGCAGGTCGAGCGCTTCGTTGTCCATGAAGGTGCCGTGCTCGATGGTGTCGTACCCGGCGCGGAGGGCGTTCTTGATTCCTTCATTCGCACGGCAGTGCCCTGTGACCTTCAACTTGTGGTTATGAGCGGTGGCGACGACGGCGTACATTTCCTCGAAGGTCATGCACAGGGTGTGATGGTCGTTGATATCGGGCGAGGCCGCGTCACCGGTCGGGTAAGTTTTCACCCATTCGACACCATCCTTGACCAGCGAACGGACGGCTCGCCGGGCGTCTTCGGTCCCGTTGATGATGAAGACCAGCCCTTCCATGCCGATCTTGCGGAACTCGGGGTTCCAGTCCATGAGTCCCCCGGCCGAGCAGATCTCGCGACCGCTGGCGGACAATCGGGGGCCGGGAATCAGGTCTTCCTCGATCGCTTTCTTCAGCCAGACATCGACATTGAAGAGGCACCCGCCGGAGCGGGCGGACGTATAGCCGCATTCGAGGGCCAGTCGGGCGTTGACCGAGGCCAGCAGCGAGACGTATTCGACGGGGTACTTGATATCCAGGTCTTCGAGGGCAGCGATATTGAAGTAGGTGGCATGAAAGTGGGCTTCGACCAGCCCGGGGAGGATCGTTCCACCGCGGGCGTCGATGGTGTTGGCTTCGCGCGAGAGCAGGGGGGCAGCGGCTGCCGGGCCGACGAACGTGATGCGGCCGTCGTGAATATCGAGGACGGCATCGCGCAGTGGCGGTCCGCCATTCCCATCGACAAGGCGGCCGTTGGAAATACGCGTCGTCCCGGAGGCCAGTTTCATGGGCGGTTCCATGGCTCAGGAGGTGGGGTTTCGGGGTGATGAGGATGGTAGCGGGCGGAAGTGGTTCGTGGTAGGTGGGTGGTGGTTCGTGGTGGAGACGCGGGGAGGGGGTGATGGGGGGAGGAGAGAGGCAGAGGGCTGCCTCATTTTCTCGACTCTCGTCTGGGCCTGGCTCTCGCCCTTGGGCAAGACCACACCAACAAGTCATTCCGCAGCGATTTGATGCCGGAGGCATCGGTGGAAGAGGGCGAATGTTGTCCGTGATTAAGAACGACACCCTCCGTCTCTCCCCCTCCCCCCATCGCCCGCTCTCCCCTTCTCGTCTCTCGACCCTCGACTCAAAGCGGCTCTCGACAATTCATGTGGGGCGACTGCATAATTCTGGAGCGGATGCGGGCCAATACGCATTTCTTCCCGCGAGTCTGTTCATGACTGGCAGTCAGTCGATCTGGTCCGGCCTGGAAAAGTTGTTTCACACATTGGCGCTTTGCGTCGTCGTTTTTTCGTTGGGATGTCGTTCGGAGTCTTCGCTCACGCCGGTGACCGGGCAGGTTCTGCTCGACGACATGCCGCTGGGGGCTGGATCGCTGACCCTCGAGCCCGATCCCGTGACGAAAAGCTGGGATCGACCGGTCGGAACAATTGGCCCCGAGGGGCAGTTCACAATCTTCACGAACGGTCGACTCGGCGCGCCGCCGGGAAACTACCGCGTTGTGATCTTCTCGCATGCGGACACCGACCCCGGCGCGGGAAGCGCGCATCCTGGACTTCCGGTTTCGCTCATCGCCGAGCGCTACCAGCGCGGTGAGACCACCCCGCTGCGACTGTCCGTCAAGAACAATCCGATCGTCGAAACCCTCAGGCTGACCAGCAATGCGACCCCTTAGCCGTGACCCAGCGGGGAGCGCTCTTTCCCCGCGCCGACCGGCCTTCACGCTCATCGAGCTGCTGGTCGTGATCGCCATCATTGCGATTCTGATCGCGCTGTTGTTGCCGGCCGTGCAGCAGGCGCGGGAAGCGGCCCGGCGAGTGCAGTGCCGCAATCACCTCAAGCAATTGGGCCTGGCGGTTCACAACTACGAGTCGTCGTTTGGCGTGCTGCCGATCAACCGGTATGGCGACTATGGCTATACGGGTGTCTGGAACGGGGCGTTCGAGGATTCGTATTCGTGGAGTTGGCTGGCGTCGATTCTGCCGTATATCGATCAGGGGCCGCTGTGGAACGCCGCCAACATTCCCAACGTGCGGCTGGTCAATTCGTCGCACATCGCCACGTCGATCGCTGTCTTCACGTGTCCCTCCGACACGATTGGCGGGCAGGCGACCCGCGAGGAGCGTTCCCATTATTTGCGAACGCCCATGCTGGTGGGGATGACCAATTACAAAGGGGTCCAGGGGGCGAATTTCTGCTGGGGCGACTGGCCGAACGCGGGAACGGTTGGGGCCGGCTGCGAACCGTGGGAAGACGGCGACGGGGCGATCTTCCCGTTCAATTGGGTGAAACTGCGAAAGTGGAATCACTTCGTCGACGGGACGAGCGCGACGCTGCTGATTGGCGAAGACATCTACAACCCCGGCAACCCCGGCCATCTCAATTACGGCCTGGGCTATGCCTGGGCTCATCCCGTGGAAGCCTGCGCGGTGGCAAATCTGCCAATCAATGCCAGGCGACCAGATGGCACACCCTACGCGGACGGCGACTGGCTGGGCCAGAACGGTTTTCGCAGCCAGCATACAGGGGGAGCCCATTTCACGATGGCCGATGGCAGCGTGCGGTTTCTGTCGGAGAACCTGGCGCTCGGATTGTATCGGGCGCTGGCGACGCTGCGGGGTGGCGAAGTGGCGGGGGAATTTTAGAAGACCGCCGACGGCGTCGTCGGCTTTTCATTAAAGACGTGCACGATGAGGTACCGCCGACGTTTTTCGTTTTACACGACATCAGTTGCCGAGATACCGCGTGTAGAGGGCCTTGGCGGCGATGAGGTCTTCGGTGCCTTGGATGATGGCGCGGCCGTCGCGGAAGATGGTGACTTCCAGGTCTTCGCCGGTTGGCTGGAAGCGCACGAGGAATGGGTTCGCGGAGACGGCGCCGAGGGGTTTGAGGCGCTGTTCGAGGTCGTTGAGGTCGAGGCGGCGCTTTTCTGACGGGGCGACCTGGACCGAGTTGCGGCCGCAGAGGACGAGCGACTTCGAGGCAGCTTCGCCGTGCAGGAAGTCGCGGCGTCCTCCCGAGCAAGTGGGACAGCCGCCCCGTTCCTTCAGCGACGTCAGGTCCATCTCGCGGAACGTCCCTTCCCAGACATCGACGATGGTGAGCCTGGGGCGCACGAGTTCCGGCTGTCCCGTGAGCAGTTGCAGGGCGACTGTCGACTGAAGAGCGGTGATGACCTGGATCGCCGGGGCGATGACGCCGGCCGTGTCGCAGGTGGCCGTGGTCCCCGGTTCGGGAACGCCATCGATGAGACACCGCAGGCAGGCGGTCTGGCCGGGAATGACGGTCATCATCTGGGCGAAGCTGCCGACGACGCCTGCGTAGATGTACGGGATGCTGCGTTCCAGGGCGACGTCATTAAGCAGGAAGCGGGTTTCGAAGTTGTCGAGCCCGTCGAGGATGAGATCCACGCCGTCGGCGAAGCCGAGAACGTTTGACGGATCGACATCGGCGACGTGCGGCTCGATGGCGATGGTGGAGTTGATCCGTTTGAGTTTGTCGGCCGCGGCAATGGCTTTGGGCAGCCGGGCCGCGACGTCGGCTTCGTCGTAGAGAACCTGCCGCTGCAGGTTCGACAGATCGACGAAATCGCGGTCAACGAGCCGCAAATAGCCGACTCCCGCGCGGGCCAACGTGTCGGCCAGCGACGAGCCCAGCGCTCCGCAGCCGACGATGAGCACGCGGCTGGCGAGGAGTTTTTTCTGCCCTTCGGAGCCGATGCCGGCGAACCGTGTCTGGCGCGAATAGCGATCCATGGAAATTCTGGCGTTCGAAAATTGCGGGATGTTGACGACCCGAGTGTACCAGAGCGAGGGTTCTTGCCAGAGCGCACCCAAAGCGGTTGGGGTGGATCGAGACACATTGTTCGATCGGAGAAAACGATGTCGATGACGGATCGGTATGGCGAGAAAATTATCGTGCGGGGCGAGGGGCTCGACGGGTTCTGGTCGGTGATGCAGACGGTCTACGCGGAGGCTGACGAGGTGAAATGGCGGCACCTGGCGATGTTCGCCTTGCGCGAAACGGCAGGCTGGCCGCTGGAACTGATTGGCAAGGCGTTCGGCCATCCGCGCGGTCACGTGAGCCGTTGCGTGGGTGCGGTCCGCAAGGAACTGCGGGAGCGATTTCGTCCCGGTGACGAACTGCTGGACGTGGGCTTTTCGGATCCGGATCGACCGGAAGCGGAGCGGGAAACGTCGGAATGCACGTCGAACTGAAGCGCGTGAGCGAGCTAAAGCCAGCTCCGTACAACCCACGTAAGCGACTGAAGCCGGGGAGCGCGGGCTATGAGCGGCTGGCCCGTTCGCTGCGGGAATTCAGCCTGGTTCAGCCGCTGGTCTGGAACTCGACCACGGGGCATGTGGTCGGGGGCCACCAGCGGCTGACTGTGCTCAAGGATGAAGGAATCGAAGAGGTTCCGTGCATGGTCGTCACCCTCTCGCTGGAGCGGGAGAAGGCGCTGAACGTGGCGCTCAACAACTCGCGTGTTGGCGGCGAGTGGGATGTCGAACGGCTGGGCGAGTTGATTCAGGAACTGGCCGAAATTCCCGACTTCGACGAAACGCTAACGGGGTTCGACGAGAAGGAATTGCGGGACCTCGTCTTGGAGCCGGTCGGAAATCTAATTCCTGAGGATTCCGAGGATGACGGCATCACGCGAGTGACGCTGGAGGTGCCGACGGACCAGTGGGAGAAAGTACGAGAATGGCTGGATGAAGTGGTGGGGGAGTTTGGGCTACGAGTCCATGTGGGGATTGGTTGATGGCGGAAGTCCGAAATTCGAAATCAGAAATCCTAAATTCGAAGTTAGGAAAGCCTTCTTACCTTCGCTGGCTGCTGGTAGCTGGCTGCTCGCGGCCACCTTGCTTACGGATCTCCCCATGAAAATCAGCGTCTCCCACCAATTCCTGCCCAAGCGTTCCAGTTGTCGGGCTGGGGTGGTGATGGATCATTTTGGGGTCGGGTTCGAGACGGGTCGGCATGTGATCGCGGAGAATCTGGAGCTGCCGGTTAAACCGGGAGATGTGGTGCTCTTCACGGGGCCATCGGGATCGGGGAAGTCTTCGCTGATGCGGGCGGTGGCTGAGCAGTTGGAGGGGGTCTGCCGGATTGATGAACTCGATCTGGGACATGAAATCCTGGTGGAGCGGTTCACCCAGCCGATTGATGAAGCCCTAGGGCTGTTGGCTCAGTGCGGTCTGGGGGAAGCGCGGCTGCTGTTGAGAACGCCCGCGGAACTGAGCGATGGGCAGCGGTATCGGTTTCGACTGGCGTGCGGGATTGCGAGCGATCGAAAGTGGATCGTCGCGGACGAGTTCACGGCGGCGCTCGACCGAACGTTGGCGAAGGTGATTGCCTTCAATGTGCGGAAGCTGGCGAGCCGACGCGGTCAAGGGTTTCTGCTGGCAACGACGCATGACGACATCGTTGACGATCTGAACCCCGATGTGCTGGTGCGTTGCGAGCTGGATGGAACGGTGCGCGTCGATCGTCGGGACGTCAAAAAAAAACCATCAGCTTCGCCGGAGAGTTGGCCATCACGACCGGATCGAAACGCGACTGGGCGCACTTTGCTCGGTGGCATTACCGCAGCCATCAATTAGGGCTGGTGCGGTGGGTGGCGGTGTTGTGGCATAACGACGAGGCGGTTGGGATTTGCGTGTTCACGACGCCGCCATTGTCGCTGGCGGCGCGGAACACTTACTTCGGATTGAGCGGCTCGCGGACGCGGGTGCGATTGCAGGCGTTGAACGCGCAACTGGTAATGCTGTCGCGGGTGGTGCTGCATCCGACGTATCGCGGGGCGGGACTGGCGGCGGCCTTCGTGCGCGCCAGTTGCCGCAGTTGTCCGTCGCCCTGGATTGAATCGCTGGCGGAGATGGGGCATGCCAATCCGTTCTTCGAACGGGCAGGGTTCGTGCGAGTCGCTGAACAATCACGACGAGGCCGGGGAAGTCGCCGGCAACACTCGGCGATCTATGGAGCGGGGCGGCAGAAGCGCCTCGTCAGCCGGGAAACGCACGAAAAAAGCCGCTACGCGCGACCGATCTACTACGTCTTCGACAATCGGCGAAGAGGCGACAGTCAGCGCGGACCAGACGGAACGTGATCGCGCGCCGGATGCGGAGACACCCTTCAGCGATGCCGAGCAGCAGGCGTTTCTGGGCATTCTGGTCAAAGGGGCCAGCCCGGCGGTCATCTGTGGCGAACTGGGGGTGGAGGTCGACCGCTTCTGGACGACCTGCCATTGCGATGACGGATTTCTGGCGGCGGTCGAGCGCGCCTATGACGCGCTCAGTCTGAACGTGGTCTCGGCCCTGTATCGAGCGGCGATCAAGGGGAGCGTGCCGGCACAGACGTTCTGGCTGCGGCAGCGGAAGCCGCCGTTGTGGATGCCACCGGCCGAGGACGACGCCGCGCGACTGGCGGGGATGAGCGATGCGGAACTGGCTGAGGCGTGCCGGGCAGAGGGAGTCGACGTGGAAGAACCAGCTGACGGATGAGCTGCGTCGTCGTCGCGCGGCCAGCAGCCCCGAGGGATTTCGCGCGGTCGCAAGGTTGTCGCGTCATGACGATCGGCCATTGCGGGACCTTCTGGAAGCGTGGCAGCTTCGCGATCTGGAAGCGCTGGATGCGGCGTGGATGCGGCTGGCAGGTCGATCGCCGATGTCGGATGCGCCAAAAGTCCGCCGGGCGTGGATCGAGCGGCCGCGTGGTCACTCGAAGACGACCGACATGGCGGTGCAGCTGACGTGGGTCTTGAAGCATGCGCGGTCGCGCGTGCAGGGTCTGGCTGCGGCAGCCGATCGCGAACAGGGAGCGCTGATTCTGCGAGCGGCGAATGATTTGATCGCCAGCAACCCGGAGCTGTGCGACGATCTGAAGGGCCTGCGCGACAGCCTGGTGAATGTGAAAACGGGCAGCCGTCTGGATGTGCTGTCGTCGGATGTCGCGAGTTCGTACGGGCAGCTTCCGGACTTTGTAATCTGCGACGAGCTGTGCCATTGGGAGCGGCCGGACTTGTGGTATTCGCTGCTTTCCAGCGCGGCGAAGAAACCGGACTGCGTACTGGCCGTGCTGACGAATGCCGGGGTGGGCCAGGGCTGGCAGTGGCAGGCGCGTGAAGCGGCACGTGCTTCGCCCGGCTGGCACTTCTCGTCGCTGGCAGGTTCGCAGGCGCCGTGGATCGATGCCGCTGCCCTGGACGAGCAACGACGACTGTTGCCGCCGGCGGTCTTCGCACGGCTGTGGGAAAACCGCTGGCAACATTCGGACGGTGAGTTCGTGACGCTGGCCGAAGCGGAGGCGTGCCGGGACGACGGGCTGTGCGAGATCAGCCGTGGTCGCCCCGATCGTTTTTACTTCGCGGCGATCGACTATGCGGAGAAACATGACCGGACGGTGGGGGTCGTGCTGCATGTCGAGGGAGACCATTTGGTTGTCGACCGGATGGACGTCGCGGTTCCCACGCCGGACAGACCGGTGCCCGTGCAATGGGTCGAGGACTGGATCGCCGAGACGGCAAGAGCGTTCGCGAACGTGCGGTTCGTGGTGGATGAATACCAACTCCTGGGGACGATCCAGCGGTTGGGCGCGCGGCATGACTTGAAGCGTTTCGCCTTCGCGGCCGGGGCGGGAAACCATGCGCTCGCATTGACGCTGCGGAACCTGATTGTCGAGCGGAAGATTCGCTGGCCAGCCGGGTGCGGTCAATTGCCGGAATGTGAAGCGCGGGACGATCTCGAAACGGAGCTGGCGAGCCTGGTGCTGCGTCAGGCGGCGAGTGGTCGCGTGCGGATCGATCATCGTCGCGAGGTAGGGAGCCATGACGATCGGGCCTTCGCGCTGGGAGCGGCTTGCCTGGAAGGGGTGCTGGCGGGATTTCAGGGGGAGTGGATCGACGTGACCGAAGGCCTTTTGCAGTGAGCTGGAGATTTTCGCGCACCGACTCGCGTTGGGGTGAGAGACCAGTGAATGCCGTCTTGCTGCGTCAAAACCCTCTGGACGACAGATCCGATACCGGGACTCCGGAGGCACGGAACACGCCAACCGGGTTTTGACGCAATCTCCAATGGGGTCGCGGATGCTCGATTACCTCTGGGACAAATGGACCACGGCGCGGCTGAAGGCGAAGTCGGAACGCGTGATGCAACAGCGCGTGCTCGAAATGCTGGAGCAGCGCGGTCCTACTCCGGTTGCCGATGACGTGGCTGGCTGGATGCTCGCCGGTGCAGGCAAGAACGCCATCGATGGAAGTCGTCGAGAAGAGCTGCGCGACCGGGCGCGGCGGCTGGTGCAGGGGAACCCGTATGCCCGAAACCTGCTAAGACTATTCGAAGTCTACGTGACGGGTCCGGGTCTGCGATTGACACCGGTGCCGCGTGCGGGGATGGAGACGACATCGTCGAGCGAAGCCGAGATCGCGCGCGGGTTGTGGGATGAGTTTCTGCGGGCGAACCGGGATCACTTCAGTTTTCGGGAATATGCCCGACGGGCCTGGCGGGATGGTGAGTCGTTCCTGCGGCTGTATCCCACGGCGTCGTGGCCGCCGACGGTGCGGTTCGTCGATCCGGAAGCGATCGGACCGACCCGAGACGAGCCGGACACGCAGGGGATTTTGACCGACGCGGACGATGTCGAGAGCGTGCGTGGCTATGTGCGGCTGAAAAGCGAGACGGGCGAACTGCTGGAGACGGTGCCCGCCAATGAGATGCTGCACACGCGACTGGGAGCCGACACGAACGAGAAGCGGGGCGTGACGATCTTCGCGTCGGTGTTGGACGCGCTGGCCTGTTATGAGCGGTGGCTGGAGACGGAACTTCAGGCCCGGAAGCTCCAGGCCTCGATTGTTTTGTGGCGGCGTGTGCAGGGATCACCCACGACTGTCAGCGGGATCGCGGATGGAGCGGCGAGTCATCGCGATCGGCAGGGAACGGGCCGCGAACGCTATCAACCCGGCTCGATCATCACGACGTCGCAAGGGACCGATCTGCAATTCCTGCAGCCCGATACGAATTTTGGCGACGCGGTGCCGCTGGGACGAATGGTGCTGCTATCGATCGCCGCCGGGGCGGGCGTTCCCGAATTCATGCTGAGTGCCGACGCGAGCAATGGGAACTATGCGTCGACAATGGTCGCGGAGGGACCGGCGGTGAAGCTGTTCGAAAGCGAACAGCAGTTCTTCGCGGGCGAGTTCGAACGGCTGTGGCGATGGGTGATGGGGGAAGCGATCCGACAGGGACTGCTGCCGGAAGACTTCCTCGAGAAGCACGTCGCGCAATGGTCGTTCCCGCAACTGGTGAATCGCGATCGACCGCGTGAACGGCTGGCGGATGTCCGGCTGATCGAAGCGGGGGTGCTGAGCCGAGCCGAGGTGGCGCGGCGGGATTCAGCCGATCCGGAAGCCATGCGGCGGGAGTGGAACCGCGAATCCGAATCACAGCGAGCGGAAGGAGGGCCTTCATGAAGGGGCGATTGCTGTGGCTGGTGTATGAACAGGCGGGCCATCCCGATGCGATTACACATCCCGCGACCGAAGGCGAAGTTTCGCTGGTGCTCGACTGGCTGGAGAAACCGCTCGATGAGCGAACGCGGCTGGTTCAGCCGCTGGCCCGATGCGTGGAGCGGCAGCGGAAGGAGAGCGTCTTCGCACGGCGACCGGTGCCGCTACGAAACGGGGCGGGGCTGTATGTGCCGGTGCCCTGGCGGCTGGTGTGGTGGCTGTCGCGACTGATGGGGGCGACGGAAGCGGTGATTGAACGGACGCGTGTTCGACTGGCGCGCTGGCTGGCGGACGGCGGCACGGTAATCGTGCAGGCTAAGTGCGATTCCGTCTAGTGCGGTATCCATTCGATAGTTATTGGCGGGTGCCACTGGCTCTGCCAGTGCCTCTTACTGATCGCCAAAGACATTCTGGCGCACTGGCGGAGCCAGTGGCACACGAAGAGTCGACGACGACGAAGCGCTCGTACAAGTCACTTGAAAGGAAAGCACATGGCGGAACTGGAACCCGTCGTTGAACAGGTGGTCGACTGGCGGACGGAAACGACGCGAGTTGATCTCGCCGGACGGATGGTGACGGATGTCGTGCTGAGTGGCGATGTGTCGAAGAACGGGCATCGCTATGGGGCAGACACACTGCGAGCGGCGGCCGTGCTGTATGCGGGGAAGCCGGTCTTTCTGGATCACGCGGCGCGGGGAGCACGACCCTATGAGCGGAGCGCTCGGGACCTGGTCGGGACAGTGCAGGAGGCGCGTTACGAAGACGGACGGCTGCGGGGCGACATTCGCGTGCTCGACACCGAGGCGGGTCGGACGTTTCTGGCGATTCTGGAGAGCGACAGTCCGGCGGTGGGGATGAGCCATGTGGTGCTCGCGGAACGAGCCGCGGCGGGTGGGCAAGTTGAACGGATCCACGATGTCGTGAGTGTCGACGCGGTGGTCTTTCCGGCGACGACGCGGGGGTTTCGCGAGCAGTTCGATGACGACGGCGAGAGCGCGACCGTCGAGGAATTGCGGCGTGAGGTCACGGATCTGCGGGCCGAGCGGCAAGTGCTGGAAGCGCAGTGTGCGAGGTTGCAGGCGGACGAGCGTGACCGACAGGCCGAAGTGGAGGTCACACGGCTACTGACGGCAGCCGGGTTGCCCGCGGAGTTGGTGACGGAAGGGTTTCGGCGACAGCTTGCAGCGGCCGATGACGGAAAGCGGCGCGAGTTGATTGCGGAGCGCGCGGAACTGGGACGACGGTTGGCGGCGCGCGTGCCGGCCAGTTTGGGACGCGGCCGGGAGGGGGCGACGGACGACCGCTGGATCGCGCGGGTGTTACGCGGGCGAGCGGTGAATTGAAGATAGCACTGGCATAGCCAGTGGCACACGTATGACGTCAGAAATCAACTTGCGATGGGGGGACTCGATGGCGGGAATGCGGTTTCGGAGCGGGCAGGTGGAGTTGCATCGGTTGCGGGTTGATAGCGCGACCGAGATCGAAGCGGGTGACCTCGTGTACCTGGACGGCGACGACGTGAAGCCGGCTTCGGCGTTCGCATGGGACACGAACCTGGCGACAACGCAGGGAGCGTTCGCGGCGGTCTTTCTGGGGGTCGCGCAGCAGTCGTCGCGAGTCGGAGAGACGGCCGATATTTCCGTCGATCTGAGTCCGCTGTCGGTCTATGAGTTCGATGTCGATCCGTCGACCTTCGAGGTGGGGAATCTGCTCGGGCCGGACAACGCGAGCGATGCACTGGTCGACCAGCAACTGATGAAAATTGGGACGGCAGCGGCAGCCATCGCGCGGGCGGCAGAGTACCGGGCCACGACAAGTGCCACATTGCGCGTGCAGTTCGCCTCGGCCTTTCATGTGGCATCGGCGAACGTGAATGCAGCGTTGGGATGAGGGCTGGAAAAGTCGAGTGTCCAGAGTCGAGAGTCGAGCAAGAAACTGAAAGCTGACTGCTGATTCCTGATAGCTGATCCCTGAGTTCTGATCCCTTCTTCGCTGGCCGCTGGTGGCTCGCGGCTGGCTGCTCAAGTCAAATTGGAGAACAACACATATGCAGACCGTAGGCGTTTCGGGATTGATTGAATCCCTTGGGGCGGAGGGATTTTATCGGAAGGTTTGCCAGCTCTTGAACGAGGGGGAGCTGAAGGTGGATGACGTCAGCTATTACGAGCTGGCGGAGGCGTGCGGCGTGTTGCCCGAATTGCGGCGGCTGCGGAGTTGGACGCCGGAGAGCACAGCCGTGCCGGCGCTGCTGCAGGAATCGAACCCCGGCGTGGGAACGAACCTGTTCCAGGTGGTGACGGGGGAACTGATCGCCCGGAAGGTGATCGAAGGGTACGAGGACGACGCGGGGTTCATCGGCGACAAGCTGGTGACCGTGATGTCGAGCCGCGTGCGCGGGGCGAAGATCGCCGGGTATCGGGCGCTGTCGGGGCCGACCGACGTGGCGGAAGGGCATCCTTACGAGGAAAGTACCTTCGGCGAAAAGTGGGTGAGCACGGAAGAGACCAAGCAGGGTCGGATTCTGTCGATTAACGAAGAGCTGATCGGCTTCGACCAGACCGGAGAGATCAACCGCCGGGCAATGGCGCTCGGGTTCTATCTGCGGCAGGAGCGAGAACGGACGATCGTGCGGGCGGTGACCGACGCCGACGCGACGACGGGCAAATTCGTCTATCGGCCGAACGGGGCCGGAACGGCGCTGTACGCGACAAGCGGCGCGCATCGTAACTGGATTGGTGCGGGGAACACGACTTCGCCGGGCTTCGCGACGGCAATTCCACTGGTCGACTGGACCGACATCGACGCGGCCCTGCACTACCGGGCAACGGAAGTGAAGGACGACCGGGTTGATGGAACGCAGCGGCCGATCGTCGCGCCGGCGCGGCAACTGCTGGTGCCGGAGCGATTGAGGGGGGTGGCCCGCAGCGTGATCCATTCGACCGAGATCACGGTGACCAACGACGCCCAGGAAACGCGGTTCGCGAACCCGGTGCAGGGCCTCCTGGAAGTGCTGTCGAGCCCGTTTGTCGATGAACAGGGTGGTCAGGCTGCCAACGACTGGTATGTGGGGGACTTTCGCCGGCAGTTCGTCTGGTCGGAAATCTGGCCGGTGCAGACCTTCTTGCAGAAAGCCGAGAGCGAAAGCGCGTTCGACCGCGACGTCGTGCTGCGAGTCAAAGTGCGCTACTACGGCGGCGTGAGCGCGGTGGATACGGCGTTCGTGACGAAGGTGGATGGCGCGTGAGATGGTCGAGAGACGAGTGTCGAGGGTCGAGAGAAAAGCAGAAAGCTGAAGCTGATCGTTGATCCCTTCTTCGCTGGCTGCTGGTAGCTGGCGGCTTCTGGAGCCTGCACCAATGAAGATCGCTGGTTGTACGAACGCTGGCCTGGAGCGTCTTCGAGTTCGCTTGCCTCGGCGGGATGGTCGGGGGGCGGAGTTGACGTTGCAGGCTTTGCCGCTGGGGTTTTCGCGGCGGCTGCGCGGGTTGGGGGTGGTGCCCCCTGTCGCGCCGCTGAAGGTAGCGCGTGATGCGCAGGGGAAGCCGCTGCGTCATGCGGATGGGCTCGCGGTGGTCAGCGCGGATGAGCAGGAGCCTGGTTTTCGGGCGGCACTGGAGGAGTATCACCAGCGGGTGTCGGTGCTGGCGATTGTCGAGGCGCTGAAGGGGGATCCGAATGTGGTCTTCGAGACCGTGCTCGGTTCGCCCCCCGACTGGTGTGCGTATGCGGATGGCGTGTTCGCCGAGATGGAACGAGCCGGGTGGACGGCCGGGGACCTGGCGTGGCTGTGCGGTGAGGTCTGCCGGCTGAGTCATCTGGGTGAACAGACGCTCGCGGAGTCGGAACGGCTTTTTTTCCCGGAGGGGGACGGCTGGGCGACGAGCTGACCGGACCGCGGACACTGGGATACCTGGTGCTGCGAGTCTGCGAACGGCTCGCGCTGCGCGAGGCCGAATTCGATGCGGCGACGCGGGCCGATCAACTGCGGTGGCTGGGGTATGAGCGGTTGCGGCTGAAGGAAGAAGCGGCGGCGCGAGTCGGTGAACGGTGACGGTTATCGGGTCATATCCTGCGAGACGTATTCAGTAACCCGAAGCGTCAGTGAGGGTTTTATGTTTTTTCGCTCTCGCTGACGCTTCGGGTTACCTGCGCACGCTTCGTTCCAAATTAGGAACTATCTCCGATGAGTGACTTGACGGACATGAGCGGCGTGTCGGGGGCGAGTCCGAGCGAGGCGCAGATTCGCGGGATACTGGCGCAGATCGATCTGGATGTTTTGAACCTATTGCGAGACGGGAAGCTGTCGGCACTCAAGTATGGGGGAGGTGGCGGACCTCAGACCGATCGCGCGGCGAATCTGCGAGCGCTGCTGGAAGCGAGGACGCATTATCAGCAGTTGCTGGCAGGGGCTCCGGCGTGGGTGGTGACACAGGCCGATTGCGAATGTGAGGAGCCGGGTCGATGAGCCAGGGAGAACCGGGAACGACCGATCAGCGATTGGATCGGATTCTGCAATCGCTGCAGGAAGTGAACATTGGCCTGGAGGCCGTGCGGGTAGCGGTCGACGGACTGGTGCGGGTGTCAGCCGATCATGAAACGCGGCTGCGAACGCTCGAACAGTGGCGTCACGGCCTGACGCCGCTGGTGGCGGTGGCGACGTTCGTGCTGGGGTCGCTGTTTACGGCGTGGCTCAGGCGGTTCGGAGCGTGAAGAGCAGCATCGAGCGGAAAGCTGAAAGCTGAAAGCTGAGAGCCAGAGAAGACGTGAGGAATCGAAATGAGTCTATCAATATCTCTTCGTCTGGCTGATCGGGAGCGGATGTTTGCGGACTGGGGCGAACCGGTTGTGCTGGAGCTGGTGACATCGACGTATGTCGGGGCGACGGAGTCGGTGAGCGAAGCGACTGAGAGCGCCGCGATTGAGGCGATTCCTCTGCGTGATGAGTCGCCAATGACGGTCGAAACGGCGGGGATGGAATTGGGGCGGCGCGCGGCCTGGCGGGTACGGCGTGAGGACTGGCCGGAAGCCGTTAGTGACACTTCGCGGCGGATTGTTGTGGGGGAAGAGCGTTATCGGATTGTTGAAACGCGGGCCGATGAAGTGAGCGCGACGATTGTGTTGACGGGTGAGCGGGAAGGGGCGTGATGTCCTTCGAGATGACGGTGGATGTTGACGCCGACGGGCTGGCGAGCGCGCTGCGGGACGCGAGTTCGCGGATTGCCGCCGGCCGTACAGAACGGGTGCTCGCTGCGAGTCGGGTGATGATTGGTCGAGTCGCCGCGCTGACGCCCGTGGAGACGGGGAGACTTCGCGATGGGTGGGAGGCCGCGGCTGCAAGCATTGCTATCGGGATTGATGGTGGAACTGGCGGAGACGGGGATGCCGTGGTCACGAGTAACGCGGGGACGACGGAAGTGATCGCGAGCAACCGTGTGCCGTATGGACCGTTCGTGGAATACGGGACGCGTCAGCAAGCCCCGGCGGGGATGGTTCGCCGGGGAGTGAGCGACAGCCGGGCCGAGGTGCTGGCAATCCTGAGTGAATTGCTGTCTGGGGACGCAGAATGATCACGATGTCGACGGTGTCGCGCGGCTTTTATGGATGGTGGCAGGAGCAGCTTTCGTCGGAAGAGGTGGCAATTTTTCCCGGTATGCGCGTGGAAGCCGAGAGTCTGCCGGAGTGGACCGAGGTCTGGCTTGGGGAGGGAGCCGAACGGCCGGCTCGCAGTGGAGCGGACCTGTTGGATGTGCAGGTGACGGTGCATGTCTTCGCAAGAACCGGAGCCGACGCGGCGCGGCTCAACGTGCTGGTCGATGGCGTTCGCGCGCGGTTGCGGCAGACGGTGGTGGCATTGCCAGGAACGGATACGACGGAGGCGATCCTGCGGCTGCGGGAGCCAGCGGTGCGGGAGCTGACGCGGCGGGACCGCGAGCGGGGAAGCGGGCACCTGCGGCATGCAGTGGTGACATGCGCGGGCGTGATTCAGCAAGTCTGAAAGTAGTGCTTTATCGCGGTTTCCGAATCGTGTGCCACTGGCTCTGCCAGTGTGCCTTAGAAATCCCTAACACAACTTCCGTGCAACCAGGTGTCTGCGTGGTATTCGGCAGGTTTTCTGACAAGCAAAACCGGTTGCGTCAGCCCGGAGTCTTCAATAACCCGAAGCGTCAGCGAGGGAGAGGGGAGAGATTCCCTCGCTGACGCTTCGGGTTACTAAGGGATTCTAAAGAGGCACTGGCACAGCCAGTGGCACACGCCTGAATCGTTGATCTTGATAGAGCAGAAATCGAGTTGATCGAGCGGGGGGGACGAGATGGCGGTATCGAATCTGGCGCGCAACCTGCGCGACGGGGAACTGGTGATCAAGGACGGTTCGACGCCGGCGAAGTCGCTGACGGTGCTTCTCGACGAGGGGGACCTGTCATGGACGGAACGGCAACGAACGATCGAGGTCAAGGACCGGGGATCCGTCGCGCAGGGGCACTTGCGAAAGGGGGACGAGGATTCAATCGCGATCTCGTTCTCGGCGAAGTGGACGCAGCTCCTGGGGCGATCGGTGAACGCGGGCGATCCTCTGCAACTCTATGAACTCTTGACGTTCGCGGACGGAACCGGAGCCGTCAGTACTTCGGGGCCGGGCGAACAACAGACGCTGCGGTTCGAGTTCACGGTCCTCGATCCGGCCGGCCTGGCGACGGAACGAATCGCGTTCGGCAAGGTCTACCGCGAATCGCTGACGCTGAGCGAAGGGGACGACGCGAACCTGATCGCCTTCAGCGGCCGCTGCTTCGAGGTGTCGCCGACGGTGGCAAGAGCGTGAGTGAGTCGAGGGTCCAGTGTCGAGGGTCGAGAGAAAGAAACAGCTATCTTGCTGATGGCTGAGTGCTGATTCCTGATTCCTTTTCCTGCTGGCCGCAGGTTGCTGGCGGCTGGCCGCTGCCTTCAAGGACTATGCTCCATGTTCACCGAATCGCTCACCGTTCGCCTATTGGGCGACAGTTCGCAGTTGCAGGGGGAGTTGGAGAGTGTTGCCGGGCGGGTGGAGGAGTTGGCGGGGCGGCTCTCGGCGGTGCAGGGTGGGTTTGATCGCGCGGGGCGATCGGCGAGTTCGCTGGGGGCGGCAGTCGCGCCTTTGCAGAACGTGGCGCGGGCGATCGACCAGGTGCAGGGAAAGCTCGATCAACTCAGCCGGACGAGCGTGTCGCTGAATGTTTCGCCGGCGCTTAACGCGCTCGCCATGCTGTCGCAGGCGATTGGTCAGGTCGCGAGTCAGTTGGCGTCGCTGTTCATTGCGGCGGCTCCGATCGGCGGTGGCGGGGGTGAGCCGATGGGGATGCGCTTCGCATCCGGTGGGTTGGTCACGGGACCGGGCGGAATCGATCGCGTTCCGGCTCTGCTCACGGCTGGCGAGTATGTGCTCCAGGCGAGCGCGGTGGAGCGGTTGGGGATCGGCTTTCTGGAAGCAATCAACCAGAGCGGCTGGAAGCCGGGACGCGGCGCGCGAGGTGAGAGCGTGTCCGGGAGTGGAACGGTCACGAATCACTTTGGCGGGATCACGATTCAGGTGGAACAGGTCGGGCGGCTGGATGAAGTTCTGGACACGGTGATGTCGGAAGAATCGCGGTTGCGAGCCCGGCGTGGATGATTGGCGGCCTGCCAGGGCAGGGGGAGTAACGGATGGCGTTCGTGTTTCGGCCGGCGGTCTGGCGGGGGGGCGTGCTGCATGAACTGCCGCGACCGGTGCCGGTGCTGCGGATTCAGGAGACGTGGGACGCGGAAAAGTTCAAGGTCCCACTGGTCGATGGCGACCGGTTGGTGGGCTTGTCGCGAAACGGCGTGGACATCGTCGTGCAGGGTCAGGTGGGGAGCCAGGCCGGAGCGCTCAAGCTGACCGAAGAGGCGATGGCGACGGCGATCGAAGCGTTGAGAACCGCATTACATGTTTCGGCGGACGACGACTTCTTCTGGCTGTTCGTCTTTTACGACGCGGCGACGAGCACCTATCGACACTTTCGGCAGTGTTCGACCGTGAAGTTCGAGTGGGATCTATCGGATGGCCACCTGTTTACTTATGCGGCGACCATTCATGCGCAGGATCCGGTGTTGCACGCGACCGGTCCGGAGTAGTGCCAGCAACGTACCGGCGGAGGTGAGGGGCGATGGGATTTGGACGGCGAATCGTGCGGTATGGCCCCAGCCCGAGCGATCTCGTCGGCACCGTTGAGGACCGGGCGATCACCGGTTGCTGGTTTGAGTTGCAGCGGCAGGGCGGGTGCGGCCGAGGCGAACTGAAGCTACGGGATCGATTCGTCAACCGGCGGGCGATCGAAGTGGGTTCGTGGATTGCGTGCGAATACGAACCAGGGGACCGCTGGTATCTGGGGCGTGTTGAATCACGCAGCGTGACGAGCCCGGCCGGGGCGAGGTTTCGGCTGGAGGGGATGGCCGTCCAGTTGGGAGAGGTCTACCCGGGCGGGTTCGGTCCGACGCGAGATGGACAGAAGCCGCACCGCTATGGCGTGACCGATCCGTTCTCGCTCGACCCGGATCATGACCTGGAAACAGCCGACTCGGCGGACCGGCCGGAAGAGGTGATCCGTCGGCTGCTCGTGGACTATGTCGTCCCGGCCACGTCGATCGCCTTTGATGATAGTGCCTTTGAGGTGGCCGACGAGGCGGTGGAGCTGTTGTCGGTGAAATTCAACGGCGAAGAGTCGGTGCGGTCGATCTTGAAGGATCTGGCACTGCGGGCGGGGGGACTGTCGTGGGGAGTCGATGAAACGGGAACCTTCTTCTTAAGGCGACCCAGCGAGGAAATCGGACCGACGTGGCAGGAAGGGGTGAACCTGGTTTCTCTGGTGGAACACCGCGATCTGGAGCGGGTTTATAACCGGCTACTACTCACCGGGGGGTATGTTTATCAGGCGGCCGCGGAAAGCGGGGCGCGGCCCGAGGTGTATCGCTGGCGGGGCCACTATGTGCAACCGGAGTCGCGGGACCGATATGGGGAGCGTCGCATTCGCGCGTGGGCGCCCTGGATTCGGACGGGTGTGGATGCCAAGGCGTTCGCGCGGGCGTTTCTGATGCGGTATGGGCAACCCCTGAGTCGCTACGAGGCGGTGATTCGCGATGCGAGCGAAGTGGTGCGACCGTGGCTGGCCGGCGCGCGGCTCTTGGATCGCGAAGGGAACGTGCTGATTGCCGGTGTTCCCGAAACCGTGCGGGTGGCGTTCGACCATCGGCCGCGACTGCAGATGCTGATCGGGATTGATGATCCGCGCGAGTTGTGGCCCGAGCCGCCGCACGATGAGCGATGGCCCATCGCGCCGGCGGATGCCTCTGACTGGGGCGGCGATAGCGTCGATCCCCCTTCGTTCGATGACGGTGACGACGGAGGGGGCGGGGGAGACGACAGCGATGGAGGTGGCGGCGGGAGCGATGTGACCTCGGACGATCTATCGAGCGGATTGACGAGCGACGAGCTAACGTCGTCGTTGGCGACTTCCTCGGATGATGTCTCATCAGACTGGCTCAGTTCGGGCGTTTCGTGGTGGGATAGCGACGATTCGGTTGACGGATCGGGGGGAGTCACCAGCGAAGGCGATGCTTCGTCGGATGTCACGAGCGACAGGGGGATATCGAGCGACGATGACTGGAGCGATGCGGCAACGAGTACCGGTGTCTCGGATTCGGCATGGTCCGGTCTCAGCAGCGATGCGGATGGATCGAGTGATGGAGGTGGGGCGATTGACGGATCGAGCGATGATTTGAGCGGAGGAACAAGCAATTCGGACGATTCGAGTGGCTCCGATGATTCGTTCGACTCGTGGAGCTATGGCTGGTCGAGTTGGGGGAGTTGGGACAGTGGTCGGTAGGTAGTGGTTGGTGGCTAGTGATTAAGAATCCCCGCCAATTCGGGTATTGCCTTTTCTTTGCTGGTCGCTGGAAGCTGGTTGCTGGCGGCTCTCACCGAGATTCCTATGTCGCTGTTTTATCGATTGGATACGGATGGTTGTCAGCGGGTGGTGGATCTCGGGGATTTCTACCTTGGGCCGGGGACGGCGGCTTGCTGGATCGTGGGTGGGGGACCATCTCTGAACGAAGAGGTGGCGGCGATCCTGCGGGCGAGTCCGGCGCCGAAGTTTGCGATGAATCTGTGTGGCGCGGGGCTCGTGCGGCCGACGTTGTGGACGTCTTACGATCCGTCCGTACGGTTTCATCGCTCGATCTACCTGGACGCCAGCATTCAGAAGTTTGTTCATCGTCGGCGGGCGATGGATGTGGTGCCGGAGACGACGATCAAGGTTTGCGAGTGTCCGAATCTTGTCTTCTTCGATCGCCATGGCTGCAGCAGCTATGGCGACTGGTTGGATGCAGGGAAGGCGAGGATCGGGGATTGGGCCGACTCCTTTTTACAGGCGATTGAGCTGGCGTATCGGCTGGGGTTCCGACAGTTGCTTTTGGCGGGTTGCGACATGCGGATTGAATCGAGCGACAGACTGCGCGAACTCGCGAAGGAAAGATCGCTGGCGACAACCGGGCGCGAGTCGTTGTCGGAGCTGGTGGCGCTGTGTGAGAAGGGTGGAGTTGATCGCAAGACTCTCGCGCGGTCTGGAAGTGGGCAGCAGTATCACTTCGATGAGCAGAAAGAGTTCTGGGCGGCGGTGCGGACGGATAGTCATTATTTTCGCGTCGCGCAGTATCTGCGCTTGAGTCGACAGAGTCTCGCGCGGGCGGGATTGCAGCTCGTCTCGGTGACGCCGGGAAGCCGGCTGAACGACTATGTCGACTACGAACCGATCGCGATGGCGGCCGAGCGTGTGTTGCGGCGCGTAGGCGATCCCCGGACCGAGTCGACGCGAGGCTTGTATCGGGGGGATGTCGCGCGGCAGCCGCTTGATCGTCAACCGATGCGGGATTTGCGTCCGCCGCGAGCGGGGTTGTCGTCGCCCGATGCGGCAACGCGGCCGGTCGAGATTCTGGTGGAGCAGGCCGGGTGGGAGCGTGGGGTGGGTCGTTAGTCGTTTGCCCCTTCCAGGGGAGAACGCGAAGCCTCGGAACGAGATAAAGAGCCATTTTCTGACCGCGAAGCGGTCAAAGACGGTAGCCGTGGGTCGCGCAGCGCACCCACGGTCCGCAATCGCCGCTAGCATTTCTCTTACGACCCCCAGCGGGGGTCGCAGACATTCGTGTGTTTCTGCGACCCCCGCTGGGGGTCGGGAGCTCTAAAAACGTCCATTTTCCGTGGGTGCGCTGCGCGACCCACGGCTACCATCTTCGATGCCTGCGGCATCGGAGGAATCGAAATCACTCGTTCCCAGACGGAGGCACCGTGGCCGACTTTCACCGTTGTGAATGAAAACGTGTCTCGAGTTTTTGGGCGAAGGACCAGAGACATATCGTGTCATGGGAGTCTTATTTTCGCGGGAGCCAGGAAACGAGATAAGACAAATACACAGATGCAGACATCCATCGTGATCGCGCAGCGGGGGCGGACGGAGCTGACGGAGGAGTTGACAGCCGGGCTACGGCATTGGGAGCCGGGTTGCGAGATCGTGGTGGTGGATGATGGAACGGAGAGTGGCGAGTATCGGCGGTGGCTCAAGAGAACTCGTGGATTGCGGGTCGAGCGCCAGAGTGGGGTGGGGCCGACGCGGGCGTGGAATCGGGGCATTGCTGCTGCGAAGGGCGAGTTTGTCGTGTTGCTCAATAACGATGTTCGCTGCCGGGGGTCGGTGTGCGGGAGATTGACCCGTCTATTAACGACCGGAGATGCGGCGGTTGCCGGGGCGGCGTGGCGGGATGAGCCGGAATTGCTGCGAATCAAAGGTGAGGCGTCTCGTCTTGAGGGGCGGGTGCTGGAAGGGTGGTGCCTGGCATTTCGACGATCGCTGTGGGAGGAACTGGGCGGGTTTGATGAGACGATGACGGTGTATTGGTCGGATGTCGATTTTCAGTTAAGGGCGATTCGGCAAGCGGGACTCGCACAAGCGGATGTGCCGCTCAGGCATCTGGGACATCGCACCGTGAAGCAGCGACCCGATCGACGGGCGCGGTGGCTGGAGGATCGGGCTGTCTTTCGGAAGAAGTGGGTGTGATGGAGGAGTGGTTGGTGGTTAGTGGGTAGTGGTTGGTGAAGAATCGAGCAGCCAGTCGGGAGAAGTCGAGATGAGGGGTTCGCCGCGGCTGCTTCAGGTTTGCAATGTTGGGACGATTGTTGGCGGAACGGGGGCGTGTGCTTGGTCGGTGACGCGGAGCTTGCCCGGTTGGGATCATGTCGTTGCGTGCTTTGGGCCGTGGACGGCGGAAAGTCGTCGATGGTTTGAAGGGGGTGAGCTGACGCAGATTGACGTGCTAACGGCGGAGAAGGTGCGCGAGGCGCGGGCTGATGTGGTGCTCCTGCACAATACGTCCGTCGCACGTGTCACCGAGGAGTTGCCGGTTCCGGCTCTCAGCTATGTGCATTCCCGGTGTCGGTTCGCGGCCGGGGATCGAACCTTGGCTTGTTCGCGGTGGCTGGGAGATCAGCTTCGCGGCCGCGTCGAGGGAGTGCTCTATCAAGGGGTGCCGCAGCCGCCACGGGAAGAGCACGACGTGGGCGCGCGCGACAGCGGTGATTTCGTTGTCGGGCGATTGTGTACGCCGACGGTGGCGAAGTGGCCCCGTGAAGCGCTGGAGCTGACGGCTGGCCTGGCGCGGCAGTTTCCAGGGGTGCGATGGGAACTCGTGGGTTGTCCGAACGGTCAGCGAACGGCGTGGAACGAAGCGACTCAGGGGCGGGTGGCGTTTTGGGAGGCCGCGTGGGAGGCCCGTCGGCATTTTTGGCGATGGCATGCGCTTGTGTATCACAACCCCGCTATCACGGAGACGTTTGGGAGGACGGTCGCTGAGGCGATGCGGGCGGGTTGTGTTCCGATCGTCGATGATCGGGGCGGGTTCCGGGAGCAGGTGGAGCCGGAGACCGGGGTTTTGTGCCGGACGGACGGGGAATTCGCAGAAGCGTTGGGGCGATTGCAGAGCCGTGACGACTGGCGGGTGATGTCGGATACGGCCATGCAGCGGGCGAATGAGCGGTTTGGTTTGGAGCGCTTCGGGGGGGAATTGTTGCGGCAATTCGCGCTGGCGGGGGAGGGGCGGCGACGGCGTGATCGAATTTGTGATCGTGATGGGTCGCGGGGGAAAGCGCTCCCCGTTGGGTCGCGGCTAAGGGGTGATGGTTGAATGTGGCGGGGTTGGGGGTGGGGGCGCGGCGATCGCGTGATCGATCGTTCGCGCGAAAAATGTTTGGGCGATGATCCACCCGATGAGGAGTAGCCAGCGGAAGACGAGATTGGTGCGGCGGAGTGGATGAAGGGTGAGTTCGTTCCACAGCGCGATCGCGGTCGCGCGGCAGCCCAGGTAGCCGATGATCGCGAGGGGTGCGCCGATCGCGATCATGGCGATGATCGGCCAGCCAAGTTGCAGGAGTTGACCGGTGTCCGTCAGGCGCTCGCTGCCGCCGGCGGCGAGATAGACGCCGTTGGTTAGCCAGCAGAAGCTGGCAACCCACATGGCTTCGAGACGAAGTCGCGTCGCGGAACGAGGGACAGCCAGGGCGAACGCCGCCGGGATGAGGCAACCGGAGAGAAACCCGCCCCAGAGAACCCAGCCCGGCCAAGGATTCGGGTCCGCAAACGTGTGACCCAACTGACCGGGGTAGAGGTTGGTCGAGATGACCGTTCCCCCGGTGACGATGGCGGCGAAGCCGTGGCCGATTTCATGCCAGAAGAGCATGAGGATCCAACTGGCGGTTAACTGCCAGGCGAGGTAGAGGGCGTCGGTCCACGGTCGTCGCAAGAGAGCGCTCCCCGGTGGGTCGCGGCTAGGGGGTGTCCGGGGATTTTAGCGGGTTGTCGGGGTCGGTGGGCCAAGCAGCGCGATTGCGTTGGAGGGTTTCGCGGACGGGACGGAGGGTTCCCGCGCGCTGCCAGGCGCGGAAGTACCAGTAGACCGTCTGCCAGGGGGGGAAGTCGTGGGGAAGCATGCGCCAACTGCAGCCGGTGTTCCAGCGGTAATTGATCGCATCCACGACTTCGCGGAGGGACGTGGACCGCGGCCGCCCCGGAGTAGCCGTCGGCTGCGCGCAGAAGGGAGAGACGACGTCCCATTGGCGGTCGGAGAGATCGGAGGGATAACGATGACGTCGTCGGATCGGTCGCTGAGCTGGTTGATCGGACATGGGATGGTTCCGTTGTGTGGAGGAGAGACGGACGAAGAAGACACGTTGTTGATTGAAGAGTGGCGATGCTTCAGGCGGCGTCGTGGGATGTCGTTGCGAGAGCCGCGAGGTGCGGATGGAGCCACTCGCGACAGAGTTCGGTGATGGGGAGGTTTCGGCGCGCGGCTTCGCGGCGGAGATTCAGCCAGTCGCTGGTGGGGAGAAACAGGGAGACCTGTTTGCGCGGGGGCGTCGTGGCTGAGCGAGAGCGGGTGGCCCAAGGCGAACGAAACTGCGTGGCGCTCATGTTGGACATTGTGAATCCCCCCTTGGAAAGAGAAGTGTTGAACCGAGATTTGTTCTTTTGTACAGTATTCCTGTGACGATGTCAACAGTATTGTTCAGTTTCAGGGTGCCGAGGCGAACAGATTTGTTCATAAAGGTTTTGAAATGTCGCGTGAGAACCTCGAGAACGAGAGATCGCCTGACCGGATCGGAGGACGGATTCGTCGACTGAGGCAGGCGCGCGGTCTCAACGTGGGTGAACTTGGTCGACGGGCGAGCGTGTCGCGGACGGCGCTGTACCAGTTGGAAAAAGGACAGATCGAGCGTCCGCATGCGGCGACGATGGATCGACTGGCGGCCGCGTTGGGGGTCGAGCCGAACGCGCTGTGGGGCGAGCCACGCGATGCGTTGGAAGTCGGAAATTCGCTGTTGGCGAAGCGAATTGATGAGGAATTGCGGACGAATCCGGCGGTGCGTCTGGCGCGGGAGGATCATCCGGAGTGGTTTCTGGGCTGGAGCGAAACGGATTGGCTGCAACTGGCGAGTGCGCGCGGGACCGGCGGGGAATTGACTGAAGCCGGGGTTCGCCGGGAAGCCGAACGTATCAGCCGCCGGCGCGAGGTCTTGAAACGAGCCGAGTTGCTGATGGCGACGCACCTGGCGGATTCGCTGTCGACAATCGTCAACGCGCTGTACGAAACGGTTCAGGTTGCCGATTCGCCGAAACCGTCAACGGTTCCCTCGTCCCTGCAATCGGTTGAGGAATGGGAAGAGAACGGGGCCTGAACGAGCGAGCGGTTGCAATGGGGGGAAAGTGGGACTGTAATCGAGAGAGTGGTCCATCGCCTGGCAAAGTTCTTGGGGTTGCCGGCGACGAGATCGATCTTGTTGGGGGATCAAATGCCCTTCCGGGCTGCCGGGCCTCCTTGGGAACTCTTTCGAGCAGAGGAATAACTTCATGCGTAAGCTGACGTGGGTGATGGCGGTGATGGCGGCCTGTGGCGTGGGCTTTGTGAGCGGCTGTGCCAAGCCGGCGGATAATTCGACACCACCTCCGACGACGACCGATCCCGCGGCGATGAACGAGATGATGAACTCGGGCAGCTCGACGACGGGTGGCGGCGCCGAAGTGCCGGCCGCGGAAACCCCGGCGGAAGCTGCCCCCGCCGAGGCGGCTCCTGCTGAAGCGGCCCCGGCCGAAGCGGATCCCGCCGCGAAGCAGCCGGAATAGTGACTCGCGTCGGTCTATGATGCGGATGGACCCTGCGGCCTGCCGGCCGTGGGGTTCTTTTTGTGCGCGGCGGGGAAGAGCGCTCCCCGTTGGGTCGCGGCTCTGAAAGCGTCGTTCGAAACGGAGGCCGGCATGAGTGATGCGTGGATCGCGGAACGGATGCACCGCATTGACGCCTCGGGGATCCGCAAGGTCTTCGACCTGGCGGCGACGATGAAGGATCCGGTGAATCTGAGCATTGGCCAACCGGATTTTCCAATGCCGGAACCGGTCCGCCGCGCGTTCGCCGAAGCCATCGACGCCAACAAGACGGGATACAGCCAGACGCAGGGGATTCGTCCGCTGATCGACCGGATCCAGGCGGAGTTCGTCGCCAAGTATGGCCATGCGGATCGGCAGACGTTCATCACCAGCGGGACCAGCGGCGGACTGATGCTGGCGCTCGAAGTTCTGGTGAATCCCGGAGACGAAGTGATCTGCTTCGATCCGTGGTTCGTCATGTACAAGCACCTGGTGACGCTGTGCGGCGGGACCGTCCGCCGGATCGATACCTATCCGGACTTTCGACCCGACGTCGAGAAGGTTCGCGCGGCGATTACGCCACGGACGAAGGTCATCATTCTTAACAGCCCGAATAACCCGACGGGAGCGACGGCGACGCGGGAGGAAGTGCGGGCGCTGGCGGACCTGGCAGCGGAGCGGAATATCGCGCTCATCAGCGACGAGATCTATCGGCTCTTCTGCTATGACGAGTCGTTCGTGAGCGCGGCGGAGTTCAATCCACAGACAATCGTGGTGGATGGCTTCAGCAAGTCGCACGCGATGACGGGCCTGCGGCTGGGGTGGTGCCATGGGCCGAAGGCGATCATCGACCAGATGGCCAAGTTGCAGCAGTTTACGTTCGTCTGCGCGCCGACGCCCGCGCAGTGGGCGGGACTGGCGGCGCTCGACTGCGACATGACGGCTCATGCGGCGGAATATCGCCGGAAGCGCGATTTCATGAAGAAGGAACTCGGCGACCTGTTCGAGATTCGCGGAGGCGAAGGAGCGTTCTACCTGTTCCTGAAGTCGCCCTGGGGAACGGCGACCGAGTTCGTGACGGAAGCGATCCGCAAGGAGCTGTTGATTATTCCGGGATCGGTCTTCAGCGAGAGCGACACGCATTTTCGGCTGTCGTTCGCGGCTCCGCAAAAAACTTTGGAGCGGGGCGTGGAGATTTTGCGACATCTGGTACGGCAGGGCGGCCCGCAGGCGTGCGTGTGCTGACGGGCTGGGAAGACGATGGGGGGAGAGGGCGACGCGGAGATGGGGAGAGGAAGGCGACACGGGGAATCGGTGACGTGGAGATGGAGGGAAGACCTATGGTTTCCGCTCCCTGCTTCTTCATCAGGTTTTTGATAGGCACGACCGGTTGTGTTTGCTTCTCTGAACCTGATTGATGTTCCGTGCCCGCTCTGTGGTGACCGCGATGGCGCGGAGATTGTGCGGGCTCCGGACCGGCTGTGCGGGATACCGGGCGAGTTTCGCGTGGTGCAGTGCATGGCCTGCCATCATGCGTACATGAACCCCCGGCCGGACGCGGCGTCGATTCCGCAGACCTATCCCGACGGGTATGCGCCGCATCGGCCAGGAGGGGGAGCGGACCAACCTGTAGAGACGGGGAAGGAAAACGCTTCCACCCAACCCGCGTGGTTGCGAGTGGCGCGACTGGTTCCGGGACTCCAGCGAGTCTATCGCTGGTTGAGCGAGACGAACGCGAACTGGACGCCGCCGCGCCCGCACGACCAGGCACGGGCACTCGATCTGGGCTGCGCGAGCGGGAAGTTTTTGAGTCGGTTACGCGAAGACGGTTGGATCGTTCAGGGCGTCGAGCCGTCGTCTGCGGCTGTTGCGAGCGCCCGCTCGCTAGGACTGGACGTCCATGAGGGGACGCTCGAAGAGGCGTGTTTTCCCGACGAATCGTTCGATGTCGTCTTCACGTGGATGGTGCTCGAGCATGTGCCCGATCCGGTGGAGACGCTGCGGGAGGTTCGTCGGATCCTGAAGCCGGGGGGGATGTTTGTTTTCAGTGTTCCCAATTTTGGCTGCTGGGAGCCGTGGTTCTTTGGTCGTTACTGGATTGCGTATGAGTTGCCCCGGCATTTGCAGCACTTCACCGTGCCGCGACTGCGACGGATGTTAGGAGACGAGGGCTTTGAAACGGAGCGGGTTCTGCACCAGTCGAATGGGCTGAACGTGCTGGGGAGCGTGGCGGCGGCGATGCAGTCGACGACCGGATTTCGTGCCGCTGGCGATCGGCTGCTGGACTGGTTCTGGCGCGATCCGCCGTTCCTGGTGGGAATGGGACTGCTGGCAATGGCGAAGGGGTTGGCGGCGATACGACAATCCGGACGAATCACCGTGGTGGCGAGAAGGATATAATTGCCGACTTTCCAGAGGTACTTAGCAAGGGTCATTCAGTAACCCGAAGCGTCAGCGAGGGAGAGAACCGAACTTCCCTCGCTGACGCTTCGGGTTACTGACTACAGGTGGTTTCAAAACCCTCTGGACGCCGGGCCCGTCTTCAGTATTCGAGACGTTTTACCGCCGCCAACCGGGTTTTGAAACGTGTTCCAGTTAGTATCAGGACGCCACCAACTTTGTCGGCTTGCCTTAAGCTGATTGGGGCTGACAAAGCGCACTGGCGAAGCCAGTGGCACACAGCGAGAAAGACGTGATGGACGCTCTTGAGACTTGCTCCCCATGACGAAACCGATGCGGGTATTGTTCCTGATCTCGGGGCTGCGGACGCCGGCCAGCCGGTTTCGCGTGTTGCAGTACGTTCCGGCACTGGAGCAGCTGGGCATTCGATGCGTCGTTTCCCCGGCACGTCCCGCGAAGTATGAGTCGTACCGGTGGTTGGGGTGGCGGCTTAGTCAATCGCTGCGGCGTTGGCTGCGATGGCTGGACGTGATAGCCGTGCGGTTACGCCGTTATGACGTGGTCTTCATCGAACGCGAGTTGTTCGACGATGCGACGTATGACCTGGAGTTGCGACTGATTGAAGGGGCGCGGGCGAGCGCGCTGGATGTCGATGACGCGATCCATCTCCGATATCCCGAGAAGTTCGCGGCGGTGGCCAAGGGAGTGACGACCGTTCTGGCCGGAAATTCGCTGCTCGAAGAAGCCGCGCGTGCTTACAACTCGAATGTCGTGTTGCTGCCGACGGTCGTGGATACGGATCGCTACCGGGCGATCAAGCAGACGAAGCCCACCAGCGATGTTCCGGTTGTGGGCTGGACGGGGACGTCGTCGAACCTGGTCTATCTGCAGGAACTGTCCGACGTGTTCCGGCGCGTGGCGGCCGATCGACCGTTCACGATGCAGGTGATTGTCAACGACAGCCGGGAAGCGCGGGAACTTGATCTGGGCGTGCCGACGACGATTATTCCGTGGAATGAAGTGACGGAACTGACGGGGCTCGCGGATATGGATGTGGGGTTGATGCCGCTCCCGGATGATCCGTGGTGCCGACACAAGTGCGGCCTGAAGCTGCTGCAATACCTGGCAGCGGAAATCCCGGCGATTGCTTCGCCGGTGGGGGTGAATGCCGAGATCATCGAGCCGGGTGTGAACGGGTTGTTGGCTCGCGATGCGGAAGAGTGGGACCAATCGCTGCGAATGATGCTCGCCGATGCTGAGCTGCGACGGCGGATGGGAGTTGCCGGTCGACAGAAAGTGGAAGCGCAGTATTCGGTGCGGGCTACGGTGCCGAGGCTGGCGGCGGCGCTGCGGGAGGCAGAGAAGAGAGAGGGGGGGACGCGGAGAGGAGGGAGGGGGTGAGAGTTGGAGTCAGGGGGTTGGAGCGGGATCGATGCGGGCGGCCTGCTGATGCCACTCTGTTCGGTAGTGTGACCACAGGTAGTACCAGAGGGGAAGATAGCCGGCGACGGAGACCAGGGCGTAGGCGACGGCTAATCCGGTCGGTCCCGCCAGCATGGCGCTGATGATGGCCAGGGCGAACATCAGCAGGTTCAACACGAATGCCGGACGAAGCAACGGGTCGCGGAGGTGGGAGCGGAGATAGATCGTCTGGCATTGCGGGAGATGCATGGCGAGGACGCCGAGGCTGAACAGGAGCGTGTTGGCCGGGTCGAGCAGACGATCGCGGAGGCGAGCAACCAGCCAGGTGAAGTCGCGGATGCCTTCGGCGGGTTCTCCGAGACCCTGGGCGAGAAGAGTGAGGGCGAGCGTGCCACCCACGACGAGCGACAGGGCAATGCCGAGCAACGCCAGCGAGGAGCGCGCGACGCGGCCATAGTCGCTGTCGAGTTGGGCAAACTGCCGCTGGCGGATCAGGACACCAAAATCGCTGGCGCGGGTGTGCATCCAGATGGCGGCTGCCGACTGGAGCGTCGTGAGGATCGACCAGGTCATGCCGAGCCGACCGGCGGCGACGGGGCCATCGGTGCGGAAGATGATGGGCACGAAGAGCTGGTAGGCGAGGTAGGTCATCGCACCGTGAATGGCGGCTCGCCACTGGAGGGGCCAGACGACTTCACGCCATAGAGCCGTGCCGCCGTCGGAATGAGGTAGTGAGGCCCAGAACTGGCGATGAAGAATTCGCGAGAAGACGAATTCCATGAGCAGACGGACGCCCGCGTAGAGCGGGATCACCCAGAGCTGCAATCCGGCGATGAGGCCGATCCAGACCACGACATTGCTGACAACGGCTTGCACCAATCGCATGCGGTGAATGGCAATCACGCGCCCGCAGCCTTCGAGAACGGCGAAATCGACCGTGAGAACGAGTGAACCGGAGGCCATGGCCACGGCAGCGCACCAGGGGCCGTGCCAGGCGATGTCGGTGGGCTGAGACGAGAGGAAGAAGTATCCGGGGCCGAGAGTGATGGCGGCAAAGACGGCGACGATGGCGGCGAACCAGCGGCGGCCGCCGTGAACGATGCCCGCGAGTTCCGAGAGAGCAGCCGGATCGCCCGAGAGAAAGCCATTGGGCTCGCGTTTGAGTCGCGCCCAGGAATGACTGGCGACGTGGAGAAGCGTTCCGGGCAGGCCGAGTTCGCACAACTGCTGGACGGTCAGCAGGCTGCCAAACGTGTAGTACCAGCCCTGGAGCTCGGGTGAAAAGCGGCTGGCAATGAGCAGGATGGTGACCGGCCCCGCCAGAAACTGCCAGGCGCGTGCGGCGATGGCATAGGCGGCAGCCCGCCCGAGCGCCAGCCGCTGGGCCTGTTGACGCAGAGTTTCGAGTGCGTTGCCGAGAACGGCCAAAGCGATTGTCCTGTCGACCATCGAAACCACCGGGCAGTCGATGGAAGAACCATTTAGCAAGGGAAATACGGGAACGCACCAGTGTAGCCGGACCCGCCCCTGAAACGCTGTGACAAGTGGGTGTTTTTCCTCGCCGGTGGCAATCGGCTAAGCTGTGAATGTTCGCGGTTTCCCTTTCCACACTACCCGAGTTTCCACTTCCATGAGCGAATCGTCCCGGCCCGCCGAACCGCGCGTGCGGGTGTTGTTCGCCATTGGTCATCTGGGAGGGGGAGGAGCCGAGCGGCAATTGCTGGAGATCGTGAAGCGGATCGACCGGACGCGGTTTGAACCACTCATTTACCTGTCGCTCCGAGCGGGGGAGTTATTGAGCGACGTTCCTGACGACGTTCCCGTGTTCGCCTACCAGGATGCGAACGAGAAGAACTGGCGGAAGACGTGGCTGGCGCGGCTGCGTCTGGGGGCGCTGGATCGCAGTCGGCATCTGGCCGAGGTGCTACGGACGGAGCGCGTCGACGTCATCTACGAACGGACGTTCAACATGACGTTGGATGTGGCGGCGGCGACTCGGCTACGACCGACGCCGCGAGTGGCTGCGGTCGTGGCCGATCCCGAGGTGGAATGTGGCAATCGCGGACCGTTGCTGGAGGGAATTCGGCGGTTACGAGGTCGGAGAGCGTATCACGCCGCCGCGATGGTTGTCGCGAATTCGCAAGGACTCAAGGAGCGCGTCAGCCGTTATTTCGACTTGCCGCCAGAACGGATCGAGGTGCTGCCGAATTTGATCGACGCGGCTGTTCTCGACGCGCGGATGGTGGAGAGTGGACCTGAGCTTGATCCGAATCGTCTGCACCTCGTCACGGTCGGACGCATTGATGCGAACAAGGGGCAGCAGGTCGTTTTGGAAGCAATCGCGAATCATCTGGATGAGGACTTAAGGTCGCGCATTCAGTGGCATGTGATTGGGCAAGGGGAAGACGAGGCGGCACTCCGTGAGCGTGTCGCGCGGCTGGGTTTAGGCGGGGCCGTACGCATTGAGGGGTTTCAGCCCAATCCGTATGCGTGGTATCGCGCGGCGGATTTGTTGATTTTGCCGTCGTTCACGGAAGGGTCGCCCAATGTGCTGGTGGAGGCGGCGGCTTGCGGGTTGCCGGTCCTCTCGACCGATTGTCCGAGTGGTCCTCGCGAATTGCTGGAAGAGGGACGCTGGGGGCGACTGGTGCCGGTGGGGGATGCCGAGGCGATTGCGGCGGGGATTCGGGAGTTTGTTGCCGACCCGGAGGCGTGGCGCGCCCGCGCGACTGCCGCGCGCGAGGTGTTTCGCGCGCGGCACGAGGCGACTGGGTTGGTGCGGCGGTTGGAGGGGGTGTTGTTAAGGGTGGCGGAGCGCTCCCCGTTGGGTCGCGGCTAAGGGGTTATCCCAATAGCCAGTCGGCGGCGGCGGTGCCGATGGTGTTGCCGGTGGCGCTCGCACGGACGAGTTTGCCTGCGGCGCTGGCGGCTTTGTAGGCGGCTGTCGTGGCGTCGAGTTGGGTTCCTTCTTCTCCGGCGAGCCACAGCGGCGTGGGGGCCGCCAGGGCGAGGAGACCTGGGACGTCGCCGTAGCGGAGGGCGCCCGGCAGGAGCATGGGGTCACGCCATTCGGTGATGCGGGCGAAGCGATAGCCGTCGGTTGAGAGGGCGGCCTTGGTGACGACGCCGGGGGCTTGAGCGATCGCGGCGGCGGCGTAGAGGCTGGCATGGCCTTGGCCAACGACGTAAATCGTCGCGATGCCCGTGGGGTAATACTTCGCGCCCGACAGAAGTGTCAGGATGTCGTGCGTGCGCTGCGAGAAGAGAGGATGGTTGAAACCGAACGTGTAGCCGACGAACTCGCGAGGATTGGCGACCTTGGTCCATTCACTGGCGGTGTCGCCGTTTTTGAGGAATTCGCCCTGTCGGAAGAGATCGGCCCCGACCACGACCGAACCAGCCGACAGCAGCTTGGCGACGCCGGGAACGGGCTTGTCGTCGCTTCCCAGTAGGTCGGCCTTGCCGCCATCGGAGAACCAGAAGGCCACGCTGCCGTTCCAGTTGCGAGGGAGCAGCAGCAGTGTGGGAATTTCTTCGCCATACTCGGTCGTTCGGACGAGAGCGACGATGCGCTGATGATCGCCAGCATCCGATTCGCCGACGCGTTCGGTGGTGAGAGCACCATTTCGCGGGAGCTTGCGGCCGATGAGGATGTCCCAACCGCCGCCGATCACGCGGCGATACTCGGCAAGGCTGTCGGCATCGCGCGGGATGAGACCGTTAAATTGCTGCTGGAACTCGTCGGCGAACGAGCGCAGGATTTTGAGTTCGGCTTCGTCGCCCGTGGCGGGAGCGGGGTGTCCGTCGCCCCAGACGGTCAACTCTTCCTGCGAGAGAGGGGCATAATCCTTCTCCTGGATCGGCTCGGCGGCGCCCAGCTTCAAGTGCATGTTGAACCAGTCGTACATCATCATGCGGCTGGGATGATTGTAGTTGTGCTCGAACGGGAAGAACTTGCCGTCGACGTTGTCGGGGACGCCCATGCGGGCGAAGTGGGTCTTGAGTTCGGGCAGCCCCTTGGTTTCGAGTTCGACGGTCCAGTCTTTGGCGGCCGTCATGGCAATCGGTCGCGGCGCGACCAATGCGGCGAACTCGATGTTCCCGGTATTGACCCGCAGGTAACTGGTGTTTTCGCAGGTGCAACCGCCCTGCATGGAGGTCGAGACCATGACGGCCGGGAAGGCGGCGGTGACGCGGTCATCGAGACAGGCCAGCATGAAGGTCTGCGTGCCGCCGCCGCTGGCACCAGTCACGCCGATGCGCGTCGTGTCGACATCGGGCAGCGTGACCATCCAGTCGAGGGCGCGCATGGAGTTCCAGGTTTGCAGGCCGAGGGCGTTGAGGAGCCACATTTCCGACTGGGGGCTGAAGAGGCCCCAGTGATCGGGCTGGCTCATCTCGGGGCGCTGTTTCGCAAATCCGTGGATCAGTTGGTACGACAGCGGCGTGTTGTCGGAGTAGCCAAGCATGTCATACAGAAAGACCGCGCAGCCCATGCGCGCGAGATGAACGCAACGAGCCTGGATGTGGGTCCGCCCCCCTTGTTCGAAGATCTCGGCGCCGAGTTCGATTTCCTGCTTAATTTTCGCGGCATCGTGCGAGTAGAACCGTGCGTTCATCCAGTGACCGTGCGGGCAGAGAACGATGGGGCGCTTGGTGCCGTCCCCTTTCGGCCGGTACAGGCTTCCCGTGACGAGAAGGCCGGGATGGCTTTCGAAGTAAACGCGTTCGACCGTGAAGTCGTCGCGCTCGACCTTACCGTGGATGGTGGCGTTGAGCGGCGTTCGTTCGGGCATGGGCCACAGGCCGCAGGCGACCTGCATCTGACGACGGACATATTCGGCACGAACCTGCCATTCTTCCCAGCTTTCGGGCGGGGTCCAGGGGAAGTAGCCGTTGTAGTCTTTCCGGGGGCTCAATCGTCGATCGTTGGGGAGCGCGCCGCTTGCGTAGGCCGTGGGGGCGGCGGCTTGCAGGCGCTGGGCCTGGAGCGCGGGCCAGGCCGCCGCCGCGAGGGCACCCATCTTCAATACCGAGCGACGATCGATCGACGACATGCCAACTCTCCGGAGGTTTTTCGGATCAGGGGTTGTTGAAATGAGGATGATACGCGGGGCCGGGGGGCAACGCGAATGAAGAAAAGAGCGCTCCCCGTTGGGTCGCGGCTCCAGGGCGATTGTCGGCGTTGACAGCGGTGGGAGTCGGACGAATACTGAAGTAGTCCGCTCCCGGGTCGGCTCGCCTGATTTTGCCGTCGGTTGAGTGGAAACGATCATGCCGGTGGCACGGTGAGCCGCGCTATTGACCGGCTGGTTGCCCGTGCGTGCGTGGATCGTCGGCCTTGCGGTCCGACGGGGTCGACGGCACGATCTTTGGTCGCCTCGGCATTCCCGCGAGAAAGTTGCCGGTTGGCGCGCTGCAAAGGAACACTGGCAATGGCCCCGTCCAAGGATTTGTTCGACGATTCGGTGATGACCTTTGGGGAACACCTGGAGGTTCTGCGAACGCATCTGATCCGGGCCATCATGGGCCTCGTGATCGCCTGTTGCGTCACGCTGTATTACGGCGAGGGGATTGTCCGGTTCATCCGCGAGCCGATCAGCGCGGCGCTGCAACGAGCCCAGGCGCGTGTCAAACAGAACGAAGGCCGCGAAAAGCCGCCAGGGTTCTGGGAGGGGATGTACCGACAGTGGTTGCCGATTGATACTCCGGAAGATCCCGAACTGACGGAACGGACGCCGGAAGAGCAGGAACGATTCTTGCGAACGGTGACGCTGTCGATTCCAGCCGACCAGCTTGTCGCGCAGTTGCACGAACTGGCGCCCTCGGCGTTCTCGCTGCCGAAAGAAGACCTGACCGGCAAAATGCTGACGCTGACGAGCCAGTCGGAAGAGATGCTGGCGATTCGCAAATCGGTGAAGCGGCTGGACGACCCGGTGACGCTGAATGTGCAGGAGGCGTTCTTCACGTATTTCAAGGTGTCGCTCATTTCGGGGCTGGTGCTGGCGAGTCCGTGGGTGATTTATCAGTTGTGGCTGTTCGTCGCGGCCGGGCTCTACCCGCACGAGCGGAAGTACGTTTATCGTTACCTGCCGATGAGCATTATCCTGTTCCTGGTGGGCATTTTCTTCTGCTACTTCGCGGTCTTTCCGACGGTGCTCGATTTTCTGCTCGACTACAACGTGCGAATCGGCTTGACCGCGCAGATCCGGATTTCGGAGTGGATCAGCTTCGCGGTGACGATGCCGCTGATGTTCGGCATCAGCTTTCAGTTGCCGCTGGTCATGCTGTTCCTGCAGCGGATCGGCATCTTCCCGCTCGAGGCGTATCGCGAGCAGCGACGAATGGCGATTCTGGTGATCGCCATCGTGAGCATGCTACTGACGCCGTCCGACCCGTTCAGCATGTTGCTGATGATGCTGCCATTGCTCGCGCTGTACGAACTGGGCGTGTGGTTGTGCAGCTTCAAGCCTGAGACGGAATCGACGGAGATTCAGCCGGTTTAGAGAAGAGCGAAGAGAGCGCTCCCCGTTGGGTCGCGGCTAAGGGGAGGCGAGAAGAGCGCTAATCGCCGCGTTCGGCGATGGTGGCTAGGATTTTTGTTTCGCGGTGTTGGAGCATTTCGCCTTGCCGGCGGATGAAGACCGCGTAGAGGACGATCACCAGTGCCAGTTCGAGCGAGGTGAGAATCAGCCCCAGCGGAATGGCCGGCGGAAGCCAGCCGGTTTCGCGGGCGATCATGTCGAGCGCGAGCGGTCCGCCAATGAGCAGGCCGACCAGCAGCATCACCACCCATAGAAAGATCATCTGGACCAGGAAGACCAGCCCAAACGGCGATGCGGGTTGGAGGGTTCCGGGTTTGAAGCCGAACGGAACAAGGACCGAGAGCAGATTCCCGATCATGCTGACGACCAGCAGCAACAGCGGGATGCCGACAAACCCCATGGCCAGATGCGACCAGGGGAGCGGAGCGAGCAGTCGGATCGCGACCAGCACCGGGACAACAACCACGGCAAGAATAGGGCCCAGCGACAGATTCCGTCCGATGAGGATCTGTTCGCGCGGGACTCCGCTGAGGACGTACGCGCGAAAACCGGCCCGATCGATGCCGAACAAGTTCTGTGCGAACTGGCCGATCGACAGGACGGAAAAAGCGAGAACGCCGACCACCATGGCCGAGACGGCGGCCGGCGGAATCTTGTCGCCGCCGCGGCTGATCCCTCCAGCAAACATCAGCAGCATGATGATCGGGATGACCATGAGCATCTTGACTTCGGGGGCGCGGAGCATCGACTGGAACGAGGCCCAGAAGACGGCGCTGACGGCGGGAGACCCCCAGGGGAGTTGACGCTCAAGCGCGTTTCGCCGGGGCGAGGTTTCTCCACGCACGGTCTTGCGACCGTTTGGCCGGGGACGATCGGACACGCCCTGGGTCACCAAGCGATGCATGCGGCGATGCGAAATTCGTAGACAGCCGATGGAAACCAGGCCGAACAGCACCGACGCCCCCAGGGCCGGCCAGACATTACCTTCGATGGCCTCGCGGGTTCCCAAGGCCAGCCAGCCTGGGGGAAACCAGAGATTCACGCGCTCGACAATCGCCGTGACGGTTGCCCAGTGATTGCTTGGCGCGGCATCGCGGGCACGGATCGCCTCGAAGCGGGCGTTGAATTCCTCGTTGGTGATTTCCTGACGTTCATGCTGCTTGAGGAGATCTTGAAGTTCGGTCGTCCGGTGATTGTGCTGTTGCTGCTGGTTTCGGCTGAAGTAAAAGATCGCCGATTGCGGCAGCATGAAAACGACCATCACGATGAGCGAGATGACCACCGTGGTGGTCCGGCGGCCGCGGGGAGTCGCCATCAGCGTCGCGAGCCAGCCGCGAATGAGCGTGATGATGGCCGCTGCCAGCAGTATCCAGGCGGCAAGGAGCAGCGGACCGACGAGAAGCGACGGGCCGTGGACCAGGACGAGCGCGAGGAAAAAACCCAGGATGGGGGGACCGAGCGTGAGGTTGGTGAACGACAATAAGGTCGCGAGGAAATTGAACAGGAAGACCTCGAACAGCGAGGTCGGCAGGTGCAGCAGTTTGTCGACGGAGAGGAGATTTTCCTGCTGCATTTCCGTCAGCAGGCTGAACATCGAGAACATCAGGTAGACAACCAGCCAGCCATCGACGATGGCCATCACCATGTTGGGCGAGGCTTTCGAGAGTCCCAGCGCTCCCGCTGTCAGGGCGACGAAAAAGCCGATGAATCCACCCGCGAGCATGATGCCGAGGATCACCAGCGTGACGATCAGGCTGAAGACCCCTTGCCGCCGCAACTGGTGGTAGCCGACCCTCCAGCGGGCCCAGGAAAGAACCGCGAACTGCTGCCAATTCACGAGGCGGCTCCTTCCAGCCAGGCCAGCGGCTGCGCCTCGGCTTCGCCCGCGCCGACGACATCGAGAAAGCGCTGCTCCAGCGTCCGCCCCTGCCGCAGGTCATCGAGCGAGGCCTGCTCGACGAGCCGGCCTTTCGAAATGATGCCGACGTGGGTGCAGAGCCGCTCGACGATGTCCAGCACGTGCGACGTCAGAAAGACGGTGGAACCGCGCTGCACGAACCGGTGCAGCATGTCTTTGATGACGCGCGAGGTGACGGCGTCGACTCCCTCGAATGGTTCGTCGAGAAATAACAAGTCGGGGTTCGGCAGCAGGGCCGCCGCCAGGGCGAGCTTCTTTTTCATGCCGTGCGAATACTCGAGCGAGAGTTTCTCGGCGTCGCCGTTCAATTGAAGCCGCTGGAGCAGGTCTTCGCTGCGGGTGCGAATGGTGGGCAGGTCGAGCCCGTGCATTCGCCCGATGAAAGTGAGGTATTCCCAGGCATTGAGGTTTTCAAAGAGAGCCAGACCTTCCGGAACGACGCCGATCTTTCGTTTCGCGGCCAGGGCCTCTTGAGAATTGCTCATATCGTGCCCGAGGACATGAATGGTCCCTTCCGTGGGGGCCAAAAGGCCGGTGAGCATCTTGATAGTGGTCGATTTCCCGGCTCCGTTCGGGCCGAGAAACCCGAAGAACATGCCGCGTTCGACCCGCAGATCGATCCGGTCGACCGCGCGCTGTTCGCCGAAACACCGCGTCAGCCCCGCGGTCACGATCGCCGTCATGGAAGGATTCCTGGGTGGCCGGTCACGAAGAGATTCGGGGATTGATTCTGCCATGCGGGGGGCTGATTCGACAGGGTGGGAGGCAGACATCGTCGTCGACGGTACTGGACCAAATTGACATTGTCGGCACGAACGAGACGCGACATAGTGATTCCGCATCGGATTGCCGCGAATTTTGGCCAAGGAAGGTGGGCGAGAGAATGAGTTCTCCGTCAAGGCGATGGCGTGATTCCAGAGACCAATCCGCGCGGTCCGGCGTGACACTCATCGAGATTCTCGTCTCGTTTGGCGTGATTGGCCTGCTGTTGGCCTTGCTCTTGCCGGCGGTGCTGTCTTCCCGCGAAGCGGCGCGGAAGACGCAGTGCCGGAACAATCTGCGACAGATTGGCGTGGCGCTCCACTCGTTTCACGAACAGCACGGCTTCCTCGATACCCAACGGACGCTGAAGGCCATTCTCCCTCGGATGGGGGAAGGGGCCATCGCAGCCGAATTTGACGCGGGTGAAGCCGCAGACTTGCAAGGACAATCGTACCCTCTCACCCACGTGACGAGTCCCGCGAGCTATGTCTGCCCGAGTGACTTTCTGGCGGAACGATCGAAGTGGGACACGAATTATGTGATCAACTTCGGCAGTCCCCTCGATTGGCAAGCGGGCTTTCGACAAAGAGGGGATGAGCCGTTTCGCCTGTCGCTCGTGACGGATGGGTTGTCCAACACGGCGATTTTTTCCGAGAAGCTGGTCCCTATTCCCAACAATCACGCGACGGCACCAAGTCCGACACCGGACGTCGCGCGGCTAAACCCGCTTCGTTCGTTCTTCTCAACCGATCGACAGTTCACGCCTGATGAGCATCACGCAATGTACCTCCACTGCATGGATCCGGTCGTGCGCGAGCAGGCGGAAACGCGCTCCTGGAGGAACATCAACATGACTGCCGGCTCGCATTATCACCATCTGGTGCCGCCGCAGAATTGGTCCTTTGGCGCGCTGGCGCGGGGTGACGGGCCGATCGCCCCTTCGAGCCTGCATGGTTCCGGCGTGCATGTGTTGTTCGCCGATGGACATGTCGACTTCGTTAGCCAGGACATCGACTACCGCGCGTTCTGGAAAATGGGGACCATCGCCAGTCAGGATGAACAATGGTGAACCGCATCGTCCGCATTCTCGCCGTACTCCTGATCGTCGGAGGAAGCGGCTACGGAATCTGGGCGGCCGTGACGGCCGATTGGGCCGCCTATGGACCCGCCGTCCCCCCCGATGTCGCTCCCGCGATCGACACGTCGCTGGCGACACTCAAAACGCTGAAGATCGGCGGCTTCGATGCGTTAACAGAGCCGTTGGAGTTTCAGTGGTCGCAGTTTGTTCCGGTCGAACTCACCGCGCCGACTCCACGCGGAACCTTTCGCATCAAATCAGGGCCCATCGTGCTTCCCCCTTCCGGCCTGGCGAAATTGCCCGATACCAAATATCGGGGAGTATCGGTGTTCTTGAATGTCTTGCGAAAGTCTTCGCACGGCGACGGGAGCCGGTGCGTTCATAGCAGCGGTGCCGGCGCGCGGGTCGGTCGCGACAACATCCTGCGGTGGTCTGGCAAACTGGGGATTCCCGAAGTTCCCGGCGATTATCTGCTGGAAGTTCAACTCCGTTGCGGGCGGCGGATCAACGACAAAACCGAGTATGAGCCGATTACGATTGCCGTCTTTCCGCTGAAGGTGATTCCCGAGCCGGGAAGCGACTCGTGAGTGCTCGCCACGCAGATCGCGCGTTCGCGAATCTCTACCAATTCTGAAACAATCTCCATCACTTCGTGACGTACTTCCGATTGGTGGAGACTCCGCATGTTTCGCCGCGCGCTGTTCCTGGGACTGGTGCTGCTTCCAAGCGTGCTGGGGGCGGCTGATCGGCCGCCGAATTTTTTGGTTGTGGTTGCCGATGATCTGGGGTTTTCGGATCTCGGGTGTTACGGCGGGGAGATTGCCACGCCGCGACTTGATCGACTGGCGGCCGAGGGTTTGCGGTTCACGCAGTTTTACAACACGGCTCGCTGCTGGCCGACGCGGGCGTCGCTGTTGACGGGGTATTACGCGCAACAGATTCGTCGCGATAGCGTCGAAGGAGTCGTCAGCGGGGGACGGGGCGTGCGGCCGGATTGGGCGCCTTTGGTGACGACGGCGCTCGGCGGGCATGGGTATCGCTGCTATCACTCGGGCAAATGGCACATCGACGGCCAGCCGCTGAAGAATGGATTCGACCGGTCTTACCTGGTCCAAAATCAGGGGAACTACTTTTCGCCCAGGAACAATCTCGAGGACGACGTTCGTCTGCCGGGTGTTCCTGCCGATGGATCGTATTACACCACCATCGCGACAGCCGACCATGCGATTCGGTGTTTGAAAGATCACCAGGAGAAGTTCGCGGATCGGCCGTTCTTTCAGTACGTGGCCTTCACGGCTCCGCACTTCCCGCTGCATGCATTGCCGGAAGACATCGCGCGGTATCGCGATCGTTACACGGCGGGTTGGGAGGTGTTACGAGCCGAGCGATGGGAACGGATTCAGAAGATGGGGCTTGTCACGCATGCCCTGTCCGAGGTCGAGCGCGAAATTGGTCCGCCGTATGACTTCCCGGAGGCCTTCGAGAAGCTGGGGCCGGGAGAAGTGAACCGTCCGCTGCCGTGGGACTCGCTCACGTCGGAGCAGCAGGCGTTTCAGGCGATGAAGATGGCGATTCACGCGGCGATGGTGGATCGGATGGATCGCGAACTCGGGCGGATCCTGGACCAGTTGCAGGCGATGAATGCGTGGGAGAACACGTTCATTCTATTTCTGTCGGACAACGGGGCCAGCGCGGAGATCATGGTGCGCGATGGGGGGCACGACCCGGCCGCATCGCCGGGATCGGCTGCCACATACCTGTGCCTGGGGCCTGGGTGGTCGACGGTGTGCAATACGCCGTTCCGCCGCCATAAGACGTGGGTGCATGAAGGGGGAATCGCCACCCCCGCGATTGTTCACTGGCCAGCGAAAATCACCGATAAAGGGAGCTGGCGGGAGACTCCGCAGCATGTGATCGACGTGGTGCCAACCGTGCTGGAACTGTCGGGGGCGAGCTTTTCCGCGCGGGCCGATCGGCCTGCATCGCCGGGACAGAGTTTCGCGCGCGTGTTCGGGGCGGACGCTAACAACGCGAATCGCCCGCTCTGGTGGTTGCACGAAGGGAACCGGGCGATTCGCGTCGGGAACTTGAAGCTGGTCGCCGCTAGGGACAAGCCGTGGGAGCTTTACGAACTGTCCGTCGACCGTTGCGAGACCGGCAACCTGGCCTCGCAGCGGCCGGAGAAGGTTCATGAGCTTGCTAACGCCTGGGAAGCGTTGTGGGGGAGCTATCAGCAGCAGGCGCGGGGTGAGTAGCCGTCGGTGATGATGGCCTGTTCGCTCAAGAGGGAAGGTCGGGGATTGTCAGGTTGCGGGTCGTGGCGTGAAGGCGGGATCGGGCCGCAGGCGCAAGGTGAGTCTTACCTGATCCGCTGGGCGCGTGCTGATTCCGGAATCGGCCGCGACGTCGCCGGTCGCTTCGAAATCAAATCGCCGGAGGAACATGGCCAGGCAGACGAAGGCTTCGGCTTCGCTGAAGTGTTTGCCGATGCAGACGCGCGGGCCGTGGCCGAAGCCGAAGTGCAGGTTGTCCTTTGACGATCGTCCGTGCCGCGCGAGGTTCTCGGGGTTCCAGCGTTCGGGGATAAACTCGCTGGCGGGGTAGCCGGTGGCCGAAGTTCCCCAGTGATCTTCACAGCGGTTCATGTGCCACGTCGCGAGAACGAGGTGCGTCCCAGCCGGAATGGTGAGTGATCCGCGCGATGTGGCGACGGTGGCTTCGCGGAGGGCAATGCGCGGCAGGAAGTAGAGCGAGTTGTTGAGCCGCAGGCTTTCGGACATGACCTGATGCAGGTAGGTCGCCTGCTGACGCGATTGGGGGCTCAGGCACGTGAGTTGGCTGACGTCTTCGTAAGCCCGCTGGCGAGCGGTGGGATTGCGGGCAAGATTGACGAGAATCCAGCTCAGGTACGAAGAGGTTGCTTCCAGCGCCCCGGCCAGGAAGACGCGGACGTTGCTGCGGATCGCCTCGGGGGAGGCATTGATGGTGAGATAAGGCCAGAAGCCGTGACCGTCGTCGCGGGCGGCGATGACTCGATCGACGAGCTCCTCGAAAGTGGCCCAGTCGCGCTGGATTCGGGCGTGTCCTGGTGTCAGCGCGGGGAGGCGCAGGACGGGGAGATGAAACTGGTTGAGCAGCGTATCGAGGAGGATGTAGCGGATGACGCCGCGAATCGCGGGGAGATAGCGGTCGCGCAGTTCGTCATCGGGGACGTCGGCTCCGAACAGGACATGCACCAGGAGGTTGAGCATCAGCTCCTGAATGTCGGGTTCCAGAGATCGCTCGATGGCTCCCGTGGGAGAGGCACGAACCAGGTCCGCGATTTGTTCGAGCCGGGCGTCGGTCACGCGGTAGATGGTCTGTTCAAGATCGTGAAAGACTTCGACCGTCTGCACGGCGCGGGTGCCGAGGGGGCGGACGGCTGCCGCCTTATGTTCTTTCCAGTCGGCTCCCTGCAGATACAAGAGGTTTTGGGATCCGACAACACGTCCGATGCCCTGCGTGGGGAGCGTGTCGCGCTCGAAGTCGCCGTTGTTGGAGGTTTCAACGGTGATTTCGCGGATCAGCTCGGGGTCGCGCAGGAACAGAATCGGCGGAAATCCGGGGACATCGAGAAACTTGAGGTCTTCGCCATCGCGAAAGACGGCGTCGAGGATTTTGAGAGGCGTGCGAAAATTGGCGAGCGTCAGCCGGGCCATATCACCGATCGGCAGTCGCGCGGGCCGGCGAGTTCCGCCAAATGGCGAGGTCTGGCAGAGTTGCCCGTACAGACGACCGAGTCGCGTGCCAAGGTTGAGTGGCAAGATGACGTCTTGAGAGAGTTCGAAAGGTGTGCCACGGCTCTGCGAGCCGTGTCTGGTTCAGCGGCACTCTGAGAGTACGTTGCCGATCGAAACCGTCAACACTGTGACCTTGATGGAAGTGATTCGACAAGAAGCACGGCTCGCAGAGCCGTGGCACACGTTACGCGAGAGGATGCGGTTCGCGAGACATTCGCAAAACGGGCTGCATTCTCCGGTTTTTGTCGTCGGGACGCGCTGATTGCGTTAGCCTGATGGGTGGGCCGTGAATCCGCGAGACTCCGGACGAGAAGGACAACACATGACGACTCCCACCAATCGCAGGAATTTTCTGGCCGCGTCCACGACGGGTGGCCTCTTGGCGATGAATGGTTCGTTCGACTTTTTGCAGCGACTGCCGCGGTTGTCGGCGGCGGAAACGGCCATTGCGGCCGGGCAGGTGCAGTTTGCCCCGGACATCGAAGGGCTGGTGCAACTGATCGAAGCGACGCCGCGCGAAGAAGTGCTGGAGAAAGTCGCCGCGCGCGTGCAGGCGGGGACGCCGTATCAAGAAGTGCTGGCGGCACTGTTTCTGGCGGGCATTCGCAATGTTCAGCCGCGACCGGCCGTGGGCTTCAAGTTCCATTGCGTGCTGTGCATCAACAGTTGTCATCTGGCGAGCCAGGCGGGGCCGGACGACGATCGCTGGCTGCCGATTTTCTGGGCGCTCGATTATTTCAAGTCGGCCCAGGCCGATGAAGCGCGGCAATCGGGCTGGAAGATGTCGCCGGTTAACGAGTCGCGCGTGCCGACTGCTTCGCAGGCGCGATCGCTGTTCATCGATGCGATGGATCGCTGGGATGTCGAACAAGCGGATGCGGCGGTCGCCGGGCTGGTGCGGACAGCCGGGGCGATGGAGGTCTTTCAGCTCTTCTCGCAATACGCGGCCCGCGATTTTCGGTCGATCGGCCATAAGGCGATTTACCTCGCGAATGGCTGGCGGACTCTCCAGGTGATTGGCTGGCAGTATGCTGAGCCGGTCATGCGGTCGCTGGCGTTCGCGCTTCTGAACGCGGAGGCCAACCAGAACCCGGCCCAGCTCGATCTGCCCGCCGATCGACCGTGGCGGCAACAGGCGGAACTGCTGGCGGGGGAATGGCAGGCCGACTGGCTGGGGGGGACGGTCGACGCGGGTGCGACACGCGACCTGATCGCGCAGTTCCGCTCGTCCGATCCGCATGCGGCGGCTCGATCGGCCTACGAAGTGGTTCAGAAAGGCGTTTCGCCGCAGTCGGTGTGGGACGCGGTCTTTGTCGGGTCAGGGGAACTGCTGATGCGACAGCCGGGGATCGTGGGGCTGCATGGCCTGACGACGGCGAATGCCCTCCACTATTTGTGGCAGATGAACCCGGACGAGACGCTGCGGAAGCGATTGCTGATGCAGGCCTGTTCGTTCAACACGATGTTTCGCGATGCGGCGGCCGGGCGCGGGGCGCTTAAGGCCGAGACGATCGATTCGCTGGCGAACACGGAACCGGTCAAGGAACCGGCGCCGACAGTCGATGCCATTTTTGAATCGGTCTCGGGCAATCCCATGCAGGCCGCCCGCCAGGTGCGCGCGTATCTGGCAGCAGGCGGACAGCCGGACGAAATGATGACCGCCGCCCGGCGGTTGATCTTCCTGAAGGGCCGCGACTCACACGACTACAAATTCAGTTCGGCGGTGCTGGAAGACGTCGACCACGTGAGCCCGAACTGGCGCGACCTGTTTCTGGCGCTGTCGGTGTTTCATTTGCGCGGGACGGGGGATCGGGATAGCAATTTGGTGTCGAGGACTCGGGAGGCGCTGGCGTGAAGGAAGACCGCCGACGGCGTCGGCGGCTTTTCATAATGCCAGCGATTCCGCCGGGAACCGCAGGGTGACAATTGGCCATGACCCGCGAAATCACCGATTCCGTCGCCAATCCCACATCGTTAGCACGGCTGCCGAGAGGATGACCGCCACACCTAGGAAGCTGGAGATTCGCTGGTCACTCTGGATATCGACGCCGAAATAGTAACAAATCAACCTGGCTGCCACGGCGAGCATTGCCCAGGCCAGGAAGAACGTGGCGATGGTCAGGACGATCCGTTGAGGATTGTTTTGCTTTCGTTCTTCCATTGCCGGCCCCGCGCCCCCGAAGAAAGACCGCCGACGGCGTCGGCGGCTTTTCATGGGGAGGGTTTCGATGTCAGTCTTCGATGATCAGTTTCATTTCGTCGCTGTTGCCGCGCAGTTCCGGGGCGTACATGGCTGAGGCCTTGGTTGGCAGGGCGCTGAAGTGGCCGGGGATTTCGGCTCGGACGCGGTAGCTGACCGAGTGCTTGCCGCGTGGCAGGGCCCGGACGAAGAAGCAGACCCGTTCGTCGCGAAACTCGGTGTAGGCTCCCAACGCGCCGCCGAGGTAACCGCTGCGGACTTCGACCGGTTCGTTCCCGGCTGCCTTCATGTCCTCGAAGACCAGGTACTCGTAGTCGTTCTTCGAATCGATCTCGAGTTCGACTTCGATCAGGTCGCCGCTCTGGACGGTCGAGAGGTTCGGCAACTCGCTCCGTTCGAACTTCTCGACCTTCTGTGAGACAACCTGCCCGCGCGAACCGGCGACATCGGCTTGGGCGTCAACAGGGGTCAGCTTGTAGAACTTGCGGTTGACCTTCACTTCCAGCCCCGCAGCCGTGATGAAGTCTTCCTTCGTGAAGTTCGTCATATAGACGTTGTAATAGAGCGGGCTTGAGCCGGTCTTTCGCAGTTCCAGCGTGTGCTCGCCGGTGGTGATCGCATCTCCCTCGAGAACGAACGTCCCGTCGAACGTGAACAGCGACTCGGGTGTGATGGCCACTTCCTTGTGCATCTGGCCGTCGAGCCAGACTTCCACGGTCAGGTCGGGCCGGTTTTCACCGCTTGCCTTCAGAAACTCGGCCAGCGCTTCGATGCAGTAGGCCGTGTCGCGGGTACTGTTCCAGTAGGTGGCGTGCTTGCGATTATTGAGCAAGTACTTCACCAGCCGCGAGGCCCGCACGTCCTGTGGATTGACCCGCGTCAGCAGCTTCAGGTACCAGGCATTCGCTTCGATCTCGCCGCCGTACCATGACCACCACCAGTTGTTTTCCGGCAGCTTGAGGTAAGCGGTCTGGTTTTCGTTGTCCTGCACCAGGAACTGCTCGATGTTCTGCAGAATCATCGTCAGCTTGTCGGCTCGCTGCTGCTTATGCAGGGCGAGGCCGTAGACGGCTTTTGCGTAGACGGGAAGGTCCACGCGATCGCGATACAGGAACTCTTCCATGTCGGCGTCGGCAATGTCCGCATCGATCAGAATGCCATAGATGAGGGCATCGAGCGCGTCGGCCTTCTTCTTCCAGGGATTGGTTTCGGTCGCCGCGTTCTTCAGCTTGCGAACTTCCTCGGCCTGACGGTTCTTCAGCCATTCGATGCCCCGTTCGAGGACGCCCGGGACAATCGCGACATCGTTCTGCTTCGCGACTTGGAGGCCATGCACGACGACAGCCGTGGTGTGCGGCCACGAGTGTTCGCCATAACCGCTGAACCAGCCCCAGCCGCCGTCGCTGCACTGCATACCGGTCAGCCGGTCGATACCGTCCTTCACCATGGCGGTCACTTCGGCTTCGTCGAAGACCGGGTTGCGTTCAAACCGTTTCCAGCCTTCGGCTCGCTGGGCCGCGTCGCCAATTTCCTGGGCGTTCAGGTTCGTGCGCTTGTCACGAACCGCCTTCAGATCGATCTGCATGTCCTGCAGGATCCGCTGCGTGATGACCGTCGGCAGGAATCGGTTCAGGGTCTGCTCGGTACAGCCGTAAGGGTAATCGACGAGGTATGGCAGCGCGTCGACCATGGCCCCGGCAAGGGTCGGCGAATAGCGGACTTCGAGCCGCGATTCGTTGATCCGCCGGGCTTCCGGTACGGTGAACTTAACCTGTCCCTGCTGTTCCTCCGGACGGAGCGCCCCGGCGAACGATTCGGTCTTGAGCATCCCGTGGACATAGACCGGAAACGTCATCTGCATGGCGTCCGACTCTTCGTCGGTCAGAGCCTTCATACGAACGATCGCCGAGCCTTCGCCGGTCACCTTCACGCGCCAGTCGACGCGGTGTTCTCCCTCGGCGGGAATCTCGATCGTCGTGGAAACGGGCGTCGTCGCTGTCAGCGTGTCCCCTTCGAGTTCCAGAACCACCTGCACCGACTTCGCGGTCTTCAGGTAGTTATGGACATTGGCCGAGAGGACGACTTCGTCGGTCTCCACGAAGAACCGCGGGGCCTGCAAGCGGACGAGCAGATTTTTGGACGTGACGACCTTCGATTCCCCTTCGCCGACCCTGGCACCAAGGCCCATGCCCCAGGCGCGGATTTTCCACGCCGTCAGGCTGTCGGGCATGGGGAACTTGACCGAGGCATAGCCATCGGCGTCGGTGGTGATGGAAGCCGCCCAGAAGGCGGTGTCGGCGAAGTTCGTGCGGACCGTCGGCTGGACCACTTCTGGACCAGTTGGGTCCGCTACTCTATCCACAGCGCCGTTGGCAAAGAAGTTCGTCGCGGCGGACTCAGCCTCCATCATTGCAGGTGCTGCGGCAGCCGGGGCTGGCATCGCGCCGTCGAGCATCAAGGCGCGCGACTTTGCGACCGCGCCACTGCCGAACATGCCACCAGCTCCGCCGCCAAATCCACCTCGGCCAAAGGCAAACTCATTCTGAAGCACATCGCCGAACATGCCGATCACGGCCATGGCGACTTCGTTCGGTTTCAAAAGCTGATGAAAAGTTCGATCGAGCGTGCAGCCATGCACGGGGGAGTGATTCCGCCGCCACTTCCAGAAGAACTCGCGGATTTCGGGGACGTTCGAGCCGCCCGAAATGTATTCGACCGCCTGATCGTAGATGCTGAGGACAGTCGAGCCGATGAATGGCTTGCCGTCGAGGTCTTGCAGCCGGACGCGGACCTCGGCTTCTTCGCCGGGGCGATAGTCGGGCTTCGACGGTTCCACGGTCACATCGAGCACGCGCTTCTCCGGCGGGACATAGATTTCGCGGGCCTCTTCGTGATAGCGGCCGTCGGCGATCGTGAAGGCTTCCACGAAGAAGTTGGGCATATCCTGCTGGACGACGGCGATCTCTTCGATCTGGCTCTTGCCGGTCAGCTTGATGAGTTTCGGCGGCAGGTAGGTGCCATTGGTCGGACGAACGAACAGCACGACGGTCCCGTTAGCCCGGTTGCTGTTGATCATCAGTCGGACCGTTTCACCCGGTGCGTATTCAGCTTTGTCAGTCATCAACTCCAGATCGTTGAAGCGGAATTCGCGGCCATCGAAGCCTTCGCCGCGAATCACGAAGATGTAGCCCCCTTCCTGCGAGCGGCCTTCCGCGTCGGTGACCGTCAGCGACAACCGGTACTGCCCCGCTTCCGTCGCGGCAATCTGCTGCTGGGCTGAACCCTGTGCGTCGACTGTCACATCCCACGACTGGACTTCGGTTTCGCTGGGAGTGCCCGCTGCGTCGTAGCGAATGCGGAAGAGCTTGAGCACGCCTTTGCCGGCGACCGGCTTCTGGTCGAGCGTTCGCGCGGCGAAGCTGGCATCAATGGTGTCGCCCGTGTGGTAATAACCGCGATTGACCCAGACGAAGACCTTGAACGGATTGCGGCCTGCCAGAACCTTGCCATTGCCGACAATGGTGCGGCGCGATTCGTCGGTCACCTCGGCGGTGATCGAGTAGGAATGATCCTGATCGCCGTGCAGTTCCTTCGCCGACAGCGTATCGATCGTGACCTTCACCGTGCCGTCGGGGCCGATTTCGACTTCCTGCTCGGCGACAACTTCCGGCGGTGGGCCGCCACGGTGCCAGTACCAGGGAAGCGGACGTCCACAACCCCACCGCGACCAGCCGGGATACCAGGCATAGTCGTACGCGAGCCAGCCATAGCCCGAGCCATAGAACCAGTCCCACGGACGGGGAGGATACCAGGTCGCCGAGTGCGTCGACCGCAGCACCTTATATTTGACCTTGCCATTCACCACCGGCGCGCCGAAGTAATACTTGGCGCGAATCGTGGCTTCGAACGTTTCGCCCAGCGCGATCGGTTTGTCGGGGGCCTCGACCGTCACCTCGAACTCGGGCTTCTTGTATTCCTCGACGCGGAAGTTCCCACCGCCCATGTCCTTCACGGTGAGCGAATAAACGCCGAGCATCGTGGTCTTGGGGAGCGCGTACTTGCCGGTCAGCCCGCCGTATTTGTCAGCGGTGAGCTGAGTCTCGAGAACTTTTTCTCCCTGCGGATTGGTCAGTTCGACCGTGAACGTCTTACCGGCATACGGGGAGGCTTCGGGTTGATCGTACTTGGCCTGCTGGATCCAGAACTTGAATTCGACGGTCTGTTCCGGACGATAGACCGGGCGATCGGTGATCGTGAAGACTTTCGTTTCGTTGTAATCCTGGTCATACCGCTGGCCGATCCAGGCCCCTTCGAAGCCCTCGAAGGCCAGCCGTCCGTTGGGACCGCGGGCGATCGTCAGCCACTGGTATTCAGGGTTCAATCGCTTGCCGTCGAGCTGAATCTGGCCCTGGGCATCGGTGAACTCGGCGAAGTTCATCGTCTCGATACGCGGCCGCTGACGGTTGTTCTGGTAGACCTGTCGCCAGCCGAAGAACTCGACATTCATCCTGGGCAGCGGCTCGCCGGTGACGGCATCGGCGACGTAGTACCAGGCTTTTCCATCGAGCGGCTTGCGGACAATCGTCGTATCGGCCTGCCAGACGAGAATGCGGCTGGTGTTGCCGTCTTTGAGCTGGGCGGACAACAGATAGACGCCCGCTTTCTGCAGCGGCGTGGTGACATCGATCACGCGATCGTAGTGATCGGCGAGGGGATCGAGTTCGAGGGTCCAGCGGGCGACTTCCGGGCCGAGGTACTTCGTCTCGTTCTGCGCGACCAGGCGATAACCGATGTCACTCAGGTTGGTGCGGTTCCAGTCGAGTTCCCGGGGGGGATTCTGGAAGTACGCCTTGGAGTCGGCCAGTAGCTGTCCCACGTTGACCGCGCGGGCGATGAACGTGACTTGCTTGGCATTGCGGAACTTCAGACTGACTTCCGCGCCAACGCCAGCCGGGCGCACGCGATTCGGCTGGAACTGGCACCAGTTGCCGATGATCTGATTCAGCCGCGCCTGTCGATGATCCTGATCGCCGAACTTTTCGAGATTCGCCTTCCACGCGGCGGCCGCCTTCACGAACTGGCGGCGGTTCTCATAGATAGACGCGACCTGATCGGCGGCACGTCCCGCTTCCGGCCGCTTCGATCGTTCGCCAATCGCGCGATAAATTTTGAGCGGATTGAACTCGTCTGGCAGCGTGAACCGCCTGAGTCCGGTTGCGAGGCGCGCGATGGTTTCGTCATCGCTCAACGTGTGCAGCGCATAGGGGCCGGTCTCGGGCTCCAATGCCTTTCCGTCACCCTCGCCCTCTTCCATGGACTGATAGGGTGTGATGCGACCGACCATCGTCTGCGTGCCGAACTGGCTCAGCAGAAAATCGGCGAACTGCAACTCGGCTCGGTCGCGATATTCGTCGCTGACCTTCGCGGATTGTGCGAGCAGCCATCGCCAGCGTTCGCCATCCGATTTCGCTGCGTCCCAGGACTCTGGAAGCTGGTGATAGACGGGGTTCCCCTCGGCATCGACCGGCGCGCCTTGCGGCTGCGAGCCGCCGCGAAAGCCCCAGGGTGTTTGGTCTGAATAATCGGGCAGAACTGACAGATCGGTGAGCGCCTGCAGACGGAAAGCTTCGACACTCTGAACCGCAGCGGCGAAGGTCGAATAGAAGCTCCCAAGATCGTCGGATGGCTGTTCATCGACGACGAGCTTGCGGGCCGCATCGAACAGTTGCAGCGCGCGGACGCGGTCGCGATCGACAGCAGACGCCCATTCGCCTCCCCCGTTGCGGCCGCCGCGATGGAACTTGCCGGCGACCTTCTGGCCGTACTTTTCGATGGTCTGATAGTGACGCCCGGCGCGGACCAGGAGTCGCCATTGATTGGGATGGGCGGCGATGGCCGCTTCGATGAACTCATCGAATTCATCCACCCGGCCCAGCCGCTGCAGCGACTGCACGGCCAGGTCGAGATCTTTCGGCAACTCCGGATCGTCCTTTTCCTGGAGCAGAAGTGATCGCAGGCCCTGATAGGCTTCGGCGAAGTTGCCGTCTTCGAACTGCTTCCTCGCGGTGGCACGCGTTTGCGGACCGGGCGGCTGGGGTTCGGCGGCGGTCAGCATCCAGACAAAATGACCGGCCATCAGCACGCTTCCGGCGACCAGGGTCCAACGAAACATGATTCGACTTTCCATCGAGATGTGAAACAGAGGCTGCGCGCCTCAGATGGGGCGGCCCGTATTCTACCGTGCCGCGGTCGTCCCGGGACCGGGATTGGGACGTTCCTCGCCCGGGAAGAGTTCCCGCTTTTACCGGGACTACTCGAATGAGACCGACGCCGACAGATCGGCCGTCCGTGATGCGTCGTCCCGCTTCGAGACCGGCAGTACAATTGCCGATTTCGATTCGCCGCCCAGCCATTTGGGCCATTTGCGAGTCGGCTCCTCCACTTTCTGGAGAGCCAGATTCACAGCCGGAGGTTCGTTGGCGGGAGCCTCGCGGGAGATCGACCGATAGATGGCGGGTTCCTTGGACTTCGGTTCGGTGAGCTGCAAGCCGAACCAGGGCATGCGCGACTGGCTGTCGTAGCTGAAGTGCTTCCCACCGACGGCGCAGCCGCTTGCGATCAGCGAAATCGCCAACCCGCAGTGTGTCCACACTTTGCCCGCCATCGAACCGGCCTCCTTGCCGAATCGTCCCGTTGCGCGAACCGATATCAGAATTTGCCGTTCACGGCTAGACCGCCCCTAGCCGCGACCCACCGGGGAGCGCTCTTCTTCCCACGCCACAACCCCGCCCACCCATTTTCCGCAAATTCTCAATTCGCCATGCACATCGTTTCCCGCTCACATTCCGAAATCACACGCACCATGGCGTCGCACATGACGTGTCCGGAACCGGCGACGAACGGGAACTGGTTGCAGTATTTGGGCGACTGGTAGCCGGCATAGCTTTTGACGCCAATGTCGTAGGCGTCGGGGAGGTAGCCGATGCGCCCGTTGGCGTAACAGGCGAACATCAGATCGCGGACGTTGGCCCGCTGGCGGACATCGAGGGCGAACGGCGTGAAGAACTCCGAGGAATTCGCCGCGATGAAGACATCCCCCACGCGCACCGCCTGGACTTCGGTTTCCAGCCACTCCGGTCGCGTGTCGAGATCTTTGAGGATCTCGGTTGTCCATTCCATGTGAAACTGGCACATCGCCCGCACGGCTTTCGCTTCGTCGCCGCCATGCCGCTTGACCATATCATCCGGACGGTTGGTCATCGAACGGCCGATGGTCTCCCGCCAGCCGGACCAGTCTTCGTCACGCAAACGGCGCTCGGCTTCCGCGCGGTCGGCGGCGATTTCCTCGCGCGTCCAGCGGCGCGTCGGCAGCTTCACCCGCTCGCTGGCAGCCGCGACGACGGTTTCTCCCATTCGCCGGGCATCGGGTTGCAGGGCCAACGCCGTTTTCGCCAGGCGATCGGCTGGTTCGTGGCAGCGTTCGGGCGTGGCCAGTTCGCGCAGAAAATTGACGTCGCCACAGGCCCCTTGCAGATAGAGGGCCGTCATGCCGGGATACGCACGCTCCAGCTTGTCGCACACTTCGCCGGGGACATCGCGGGTGACGGTCCAGGGCATCAGTTCGGTATAGATGCACGGATGAGCCTGAAAGCCGACGACCATCGCCAGGGGCGAGCCGTCCATGCGATCGATCCGCAACGTTGACAGCCGCGTATCGATCTGGCCGTTCGGACGAGTGCGATTGAATGTGAGGTCGGCGATCTCGGCATGCGCACAAGCGGCTGTCGCTGCAACCCGTCCACGCCAGGCGAGAATTCCCGCCGTTGCTGCCTGCTTGGCTGCCCACTCTTCATAAAACGGGTCGCACTCACCCACCCCGCGCAGACCGCCGGCGGCGGGCGTGTTGTGGGAATGGCTGCACGTCAGCAGAATCGACTCCGGCATCAAGCCGGTCACGCTGGCGATCTGCTCGCGCGTTCGCCGTGTAAAGGCCTCGTCGATCACCATGAGATCGAGAGCGATGACAAGAACCTCGCGGCAGCCATCGTGGCAGTAGAGAGCCGTCGCCCGCAGGCGATCGTGAATCTCGCGCCACCTCCGCTCGATGTAATACCCCCACCCGGTGAGCTCAACGCCCCAGTAGGGCGTCAAATCGGTGGTGGCCACCCCCGCCTGAAACATGCTTCCCGCCTTCCGCTGTCAGGCAAACTCGAACGGACAATCGCCCCGGCGCTGGCAGGGTTCATGATACCACTGGGGGGGCGGGGAAGACAGAATGGGTGGGGAGACGGAAAGCACCTTCGCGAGTTTCAAACCGCGACCGTAGGGTCCGCTGATGAGGAATCACATGGAGAACGAGGCACCGTTCGAGGAATCAATCACCGTCTCCGGTCATTCTTTCGCGGTTCGTATTGATCCCGTCACGGCCGTGGGCGCTCCCATGGATCATTACCGCGAAGTTGAAGTGCGAGCGCCGACAGGAGAACGCTACCTGGGAGTGTTTTTCATGGACCCGCAAGGCGGAAAGGGGTCACGTGGTAAAATCTATTGGGACGATCCGACAATGATTCTTATTCACTCGCTGTCGCTGAAATCCGTTCGCGCTGCGATCGAACAGATTCTGACATCGGGTTCCCTTCACGAAGCCATGGAAATGACGTAAAGGCCGCACGGCAGACCCAACGCTTGGCAATTGGCAAATTGCTCGTTCTTCATGCAGGACGCACCAATGGATGACGAAACGACTTGTACGTCAAGCGGTCATGTCATCACGGCCTGCTGCGGCAGACCGTTCACCAGCCCTTCCGGATCAGAACTGGTTGCCACATCATGCCAACAACTGAGCGACAGCCAGACGTGGGCACGCCGATTCGAGACGCTGCGGATGAATGGTGGCGTGTTACGGCAATCACCCAATCCGAATGCGGCCACAAGTCCGAGGCGAATCAAGCAACAAGATGGCGAAGCTCTTGAAGAGTTGGGAATGCTCCTCGACGAGATGAAGCCGTCTCACATCCTCTCGACTGACAATCAACTGTGGATCAATCTGATTCCCGGTGACCAGACTGCGTCAACCGTGAATTGTGTAAACGGCAGCTTTTGTCCTGGTCTTGTCCTCTCGCTTTGTAAGCCCAACGAAGAGCAGATCTCGCACGCCCTTGCTCCTCTCGGCATCAACCTGACCACGGAGCTCGTCGTCCTGTTCCAGTTGATGAATGGCTTCTGCGAGGCACTTCCCGGGCTCGGGGGCCAATGGAGGGACGTCTTAACACTGGGACGTGACTACGGCGGTGAACCACTCATCATCAGTGGAGAGTTTGTCAGTTCCCATTTTGGCGGGTACATCCTCGAAAAGGAGTGGGATCCGAGTTTCGCGGTGTACTCTTGCAGCACCTCGGAACCGCTCCTGATGAATCGTCAGGGTCGTTTCGGCTGGTGGCGTTGGAAAGACGGTGACCCGGTTGATGCCGTTTGCGACTCGCCGCAAGAGGTTGCAAAGATGTTTCTACCCTATTTCCGCGCCTGTTCTTCTGGGAGTCTTACTCCGTTTGAACGTGCATGGCTATCACCCTACGAGCAGCCTTAGTGGGCGTAGGTCAGGCTTTGCCTGACGAACACGTCCGAATCTCCGTCAGGCACAGCCTGACCTACGTTGCTGGATAGAGACCGGTCCGCACAGCGGACCCTAGAACACAGAATCGAATAAGTCTTAAGAACGGGCCCACTTGCTGGTGGAAATATGCAGCCCCCGCGAACCGTGTTCGAGCTTCTCAAGGCGATCGCCATGACTCAGAAAGCGATGGGTCGATTTGCGGCAAACGCCCGCAAGTTTCGAAACCCGGCATCTGTAGCCGTGTCATTCGATTTCCGAGCGACTGCGGAATTAGTCACAATTGACGCGTTTGTAGATATCGAATTGGACGACGGCGGCTATGTGAGCCATAGCTTTGAAGCTCACTTCAAAGAAGATCAATTCCATTTTCAGTGTGAACGTAGCTGTTTTGATTCCAGTGGCGGCCAAGTCAGTACTGATCATATTCAGGAGCAGGCCGGCACAAACGACACGGCGGCGACTGCCATGCAGGATGTGCAGAAATGGTTTTCCGAATTGTGCGTTGAGTTTTAGAAATCATAGGAGCGCTAGCTACTATGGCTACACTACGAAGACCGTTGATTCGATCACACTGCCCGCATCCCATATGAAGACCGGTCCGCAAAGCAGACCCTACCCGGCCATGTCGAGGACGATGCGATACCTCGCCTTTCCGACTTCGAGGCGTTCGAAGGCTTCGTTGATTTTTGAGATTGGCATGTGCTCGGTTTGGGGGGTGATGGCGTGGCGGGCGGCGAAGTCGAGCATTGTGGCGATGGCGACCGGGGAACCGGTGGGGGAGCCGGAGATGCTTTTCTGGCCGAAGATCAAGGGGAGAGCCGCGATGGGCATCGGTTCCAGGACAGCTCCGAGCATGTGCAGGCGGCCGTTCGGGGCGAGCGTGCGAATCAGCGCGTTCCAGTCGAGCTGGACGTTGGTGGTGACGATCAAAAGATCGAGCTTGCCGGCCAGGGCGGACATGGCTGCCGCGTCGCGGCTGGAGACGACATGCTGCGCGCCGAAGCCGCGGGCTTCGTCGAATTTTGCGGGGCTCGACGTGAAGGCTGTTACGTCGCAGCCATACGCGGCGGCGAACTTGACTCCCATATGGCCGAGCCCGCCGATGCCGACGATGCCCACGCTGTCGGTCGGCTTCGCATACATGGCGAGCGGATTGAAGACCGTGATACCGCCGCACAGGAGAGGGCCCGCCTCGGCCGCGTTGAGGGCATCGGGAAGCGGAATGGTCCAGGCCCAGTGAGCGCGAACGCGCTCGGCGAAACCGCCGTAACGGCCGACGATGGTCCCTTCCACGGATGAGCAGAGGTGCTGCGAGCCGGACAGGCATTGCCGGCAACTCATGCAGCTTTCCGACGACCAGCCCAGCCCCACGCGCTCGCCCACCCGCCGGCCTCGCGCCGCGGGCCCCACCGCCACGACAGTGCCGATCACTTCATGACCGAAGACGGCGGGGTACTTCGTCATGTGCCAGTCGTTGAGGAGCATCGACAGATCGGAGTGGCACAAGCCGCAATGTTCGACCTGAATTTCGACGTCTTCGTCACCGAGCGGACCGAGATCGACTGTCTGTTCAACCAACTTCGACTTCACGCCGGAGGCCACCCACGCTTTGACGGAGGACATCAGCCAACTCCTTTGAAGAGGTCGCGCCGGGCGGTCCATTTCGGCCGCACGGCGGGTAACGCCAGGAAAAGAATCCGCCCGCAGGAAGCGCGGCTGCATTGTGAATGATGGGAAACTCGCCAGCAAGCGGATCGACGGAGCGGTTAGATCCGCAAACCTGCGGAAAAGTTTCCCGTCCTCGGAACGTCGCCGACCGGGGGGTGCGGGATTACCATGATTCGCGACTCGCCTCGCTCCGTCCTGGCCCTCCCTGTTGGTTCCTTCACACTGCCGAGCCCCGCCATGCTGATTGATCGCATTGAGACGATTCCCGTTCGCATCCCCGTCCGCACCGAGCACCGCATGATTTCGGCGCTCGGCAAGCACTGGGTTTCCGAGTTTCTGCTCGTGCGGGTCTTCACCGATGAAGGCGTTGAAGGGGTTGGCGAAGCAACGGTGACGCCCCGCTGGTCCGGCGAGACCGCGTGGGGGGCGAAGGCGATGATCGATCATGTCCTGTCCAAGGTCGTCATCGGCTGCGATCCGACGGCCGTGGAAGAGATCGATCGCCGGATGGACCTGGTCGCTCACAACAACTGGTTCGCCAAGTCGGCTATCGAAATGGCCTGCTGGGACATTCAGGGCCGCGCGGCTGGCAAGCCGGTCTATGAACTGCTGGGAGGCAACTGCCGTCCGCTGACGATGCGCTGCCGGTTTTCGATGGGGGCGTACGAGGTCGACCATGCCCGGCGACGTGCCCAGGAACTGATCGACATGGGCTTCACGACCATCAAGATCAAGGTGGGAACCAACCCGGAGAAAGACATCGAGCGCGTGCGAGCGGTGCGCGAAGTAGTTGGGCCGGACATCACGCTCACCATCGATGCCAACGGCGGCTGGAATGAACCCGACGCCATCCGCTGCATTCAGGCCCTCGCCGACTGCCACATCGATATTGTCGAGCAACCGCTACCCCGCGGCAACTACACCGGCCTGGCCCGCGTTCGCGCGGAAACGGGAGCGAAGATTCTGGCCGACGAAAGCTGCTTCGATGAACTGGAAGCCCGCGAACTGTTAGCCCACCACGCGTGCGATGCCATCAGCCTGTACCCCGGCAAGAACGGGGGCATCCGCAAGACGCGCGTCATCGCCGAACTGGCCCAGGCGCACGGCATCCCGTGCAGCATCGGCTCGAACCTGGAGTGGGACGTCGGAGCCGCCGCGATGATGCACTGCATCGTGGCCACGCCAAACCTCAACGTCGAACGCTATCCCGGCGACTGCCTGGGCCCCGCGTACCACGAGTTCTCGATCGCCACGAATCCGCTGAAGATCGAAGGCCCGCTGGTCACGGTGCACAGCCTGCCGGGACTGGGGATTGATGTTGACTGGGATGTCGTTGAAGAACATCGGATGGGCTGAGGTTCGTTGCGAGGGGGAGACACGGCGACGGGGAGATCGGGTGAGACAGAGAGGGCGAGTAACGCTCGCGTTTCACTTGCACTTTCGTCATGGTGTTGGGAGTAAGACTGCCAGTGTATCGGTGGTCTGGATCGAGCGTCGCCGAGGAGTTGCCGCATGTGAACATGCGGACGGCGGACGTTTGATGAAAGTCTGCCCGCGACTGCGACGACTTGTCGCGGCTTGCGGGAACATCCTGTTTGGAAAAGGGTGGAAATGTTGAGTGTTCAATGGAACCGAGGATGGCTGCTGGCCGTTCTCTGCCTGGGAGTGCTGGTGATGAACGCCGATGCGGCCGATGACGTTGCTTTCCCCAAGTTGCCCAAGGGTGCCGGCGCGATTGATGCCGATGCCCCCAAGACGATGACCAAGACGGCTTCGGGACTGAAGTATCGCGTCCTCCGCAAGGGGTCGGGCAAGAAACCGGCCGCCAGCAACATGGTGGAAGTGAACTACCACGGCTGGCTGCCCGGCGGCAAAGTGTTCGACAGCAGCTACCAGCGCGGCGAATCGATCTCGTTCCCGCTGGGCGGCGTCATCAAGGGCTGGACCGAAGGGATGCAGCTTGTCGGCGAAGGGGGAATGATCGAACTCGAGATCCCCTCGGAACTCGCTTACGGCAAGCGCGGCGCCGGCAGCGTCATTCCGCCCGATGCCACGCTGCACTTCCTCGTGGAACTGATCGCGGTGAAGTAGACACTCGTTGAATCGCGGCGAATTGCAATGCACCGGTGGAACGTGTTCCACCGGTGCATCTTCTTTAAGGATTCTAACACAACCTCTGTGCAATGAAGTGTTTGCTCGGTGTTCCGCAGGTTTCTGACAGGCACAACCGGTTGCGTTAGGGTTTCTTAGGCGAGGAGTCACGAACAGGCCAGGGCGATCAGCCCGGCACCGTCGGTTCGCTGACGCGTTCGAGGAATTGAACGCCGTATTCCCAGAAGGCCCCCGGGAGTTCGCGCGAACGGACAATCCTGGCCCGCAGGCCGAAGCGCGTCCCCGGCCGTGGCTCCAGACCGAGAATGACCTCCTCGGTCGAAATCGCGTCCATGGTGACCAGCGCCATGCCCGAAGCCGAAATGTTGCGGCTGATCGCAGGGAGTCGCTGATAGGAATAAGTCGGACCGCCGCCCGGTGGCGGAACGTAGACGACGACGTTGCCGCGCAGCGGGGTTCGCTCGGAGGCTCGGCGACCGGCGGCCGCCACCGTCTCTTCACCGGCCGAGGCATCCAACTGGTCGATGAGGCGATGGATCGTGCCCGCATCGCGATGCGCCGGGCTGAACGTGGCATCCAGACTGCCCAGCGCCCCGACGATCCGCAGATTGCGTTCGACGGACAGATCGACCACTTCCGCGGGGAGGTGCAGCCTGCCGGGTCGCCAGACTTCGACAACCGGTCGTTCAAATTCCGTGGCGTGCGCGCGAATCACCGTTCCCACGCGGCCATCGTTGAGTTGAATGTACGATCCCAGCGGATAGGCGGACAGCGTCTGTAGCAGCGCGGCCGCGGCGGGACGCGAGAGCTGCCCCGACTGGCTGGCCCGCAGCACGGTCTGCAACGCCATATGCGGCAGAATTCCCGGGCGATGCGGGCGCGGCGCGACCAGCGCCACGTACGTGTCGGCGACGGCGGCGACTTGCGACAGAAAGTGAATTTGCACCTGCTTGCGCCGCCGGGGGTAGCCGCTGCCGTCGGACCGTTCGTGGATCTGGTAGGCAATGTAGGCGCTGCGCCGCGGCACGTCGTCCAGGTTCAACATTTTGTCGAACACGCGCACCGGATGCTTGGTGATTTCGAGGAACTCGGTCGGTCGCAATCGCCGCGGCAACTGGGCAATGGCCGGATCGATCATCAACATGCCGGCGTCATGGATCAGGCAGCCCATCGCGAGTTCTTTGAGCGTCGGACGATCGAGTTTGAGCCGTGTGCCAATGGTGATCGCCAGCATCGAAACATGCAGGCTGTGCCGGGCGGGGTAGTCTCCGGAAAAAGGGTTGATGCCCAGGCAGGCGAACAGGTCGACGTCGCTTTGAAGGTCGGACAAGGCTTCGTCGGCAATGGACGACATGCCATCCAGATCGACGCCTTGGCCGTTGAGCAGGTTTTTGAACACCCCCTCCATGCGGCTGACCGACTGTTGCTGCCGGTCGATCATCTCGTCGCGCAGCTCCGCGGAGTACGTGATATTTTCCGGCCGCGCGAGCGTATCGGCGAACGCAGGCCCCTGGGGGGGCATGATGAGCCCGTCGTCCCCCATCAGCCAGTCGTCGACGGCGTCCGAAAAGTCGTTGCGCTCGGGACATTCGACAGGAGCATGAATCTCGGGGACGTCGCGGGCCGAGCCGGACGGCTTGCCGGCATAAATGCGCGGCAATTCGCTCGGATGGATTTTCACCTCGCGGATGCCGCGGTCCCGCAGATTCTGCAGGAACGACTCGGTGACGGTCAGGCCCTCGGCGAGCAGCAGCAAGTCGCTGCCGTCGTGAATGGGCATGTGCAGCCGGCTGCCGACGCGCAGCCCGGCGACGTCAACGAAAGTCGATTCCGCAGTTTCCGTCATGGCCCGGCAACCGCCTCGCGCCGAAGACGCGGGAGAAGGAACGTGAAAGAAGGTTTCCTAGTTAGGGAATCGGTTTTTCCCCAAGTGTCCCCGGTAGTGGTGTCGGGTTCGCCGACAGAGAATTACGGGAAATCCCGGAGGTTCGCGCCGCCAATTCAAATCGTCGGCACGTTCGCTACGTTCGGCAAAACCGGTTCAGGATCGAAGTTCCGCAGAATCCGAAACAATACATTGACGGGCTAGGTATTGCGTGCTACAAGAATACCTAGTCCGCCAATGTATTGAGGGCACGATCATGGAACCACAGGCGCTTTGGGGCGCGGTCGACATGCTGATACTCGAGGTCGTCTCCGCCGGTCCCAGCTACGGGTACGACATCACCCAGCAGGTTTTCTCCCGCAGCCAGGGCTATTTCGAGCTGAAGGAGGGAAGCCTGTACCCCGCGCTCCACAAACTGGAGCAGCAGAAATTCCTGTCATCGTCCTGGGAACAGGTCGAAGGCCGCCGCCGCAAGTACTACCGCCTCACCTCCACGGGTCAGAAACACCTGGAAACGAGGAAACAGGCGTGGCGGGAGTACGCGAAAGCGATTGAGGGAGTGTTGGGGGGGAGCGGAGAGTGGTTGGTGGCTAGCAGTTAGTGGTTAGTTTTTAGAGTTTCGGATTTCGAGTTTCGTTTTTCGGGTTTCCCCATCGACCCTCAACCTTCAACCATCGACCTCTCCACCCATCTCCCCGCTCCCCGCGAGGACGAGCCGGAGTCACTCCGTCAGGACATTGTCGATGAGTTGGCCGACCACCTGGCGTGTGCGGTGCGGCGGGAGATGGTTGGGGGGAGTGATGAACAGTCGGCCTGGGCTACGTCTCTCGAAAAGTTTGGCGATCCGCGTTTGGTGGCCCGCCGCCTGTGGTGGCAAGCCATGAGGAGCCGCATCATGTCGCAACGCCTCTCCCTGGTTGTCCAGGTCTGCACGCTGGCCGCCTGCGCCGCGCTGGTATTTGTCGCGTGGCAGATGCAGGAGGGGCAACGGACACAACAGGAAGCCTTCCTGGCGGCGCTCGCGAAGTTGGCCGAACCGCGAGAGACGAAACCCACCACTCCGCCGGAAACACGCCTTGCGGTGCAGTTGAAGACAAGTTCGCCGGACGATCCGCTACCCGAATCGGCCATGCTCCGAATTGCCGGGACGCACCTTTCCAACAACGATGTGAAGGACGAGAAATACCTTGACCTGGAAACCGGACGTATCGACTTCGGACGAATTCCTCCCGGCGCCTATTTTCTGAGATTGCAGACTCAGTTCGGCTTTGCCACTCGCCAGATTGAAGTGGCTGAAGGGGAGAGCCGCGTTGAAGAGTTCACGGCTCCAGAACCCGAGGAACCAGTCAAGCTGGAGCTTGAGATTCAGCCGCCGGCAGCAATCCCGACGCAAGACTGGAAAAACGCCGATTTGGTTGCGTTCGCAAAGTTCGAGCGTTTGCCAGTCACATCCGGCGAGACGAAATGGTCGATGTCGACTGGCAATATTCAAGTCGTTATTAGCGACGCGATTGAGCGAACGCTCGCGCCGCTAGAGGATCTCTCGCGACTGGGCAACCCGAACAAGCGGTTTCAGTTCCTGGTTTCGATGTCTCGTGAGACAGCACGGCTACGAGAACAACAGGACGCCTCCTCCCCGCTCACTCTGCCGGGTGGTGCCCGGTATCGGCTGATCGCGCTGGGAGTCATTGCGAATCCAGATCGCTTTCAGATGGGCCGAAGCGGGGGTGACCCCTACTTCGCGCCCGTGGCCGCTATCTGGGACAATAGCCATCCTGATTTCCCGGCTTGGGCGAAGACCGATGGAAATGTCTTTGTCGCTGGTAACGATGAGAGCCCGCCATTCGACCAGCAGATGTTCCCGTGGCGGATCGACATTCCCGAGGCGATGGCCAACGAGGTGCTGGCCCAGATTCAACAAAACACGGAACTCGCGGCAGCACGAGTTGTTCAAGCACGCGAAGCCGCCGAGCAAACGGCACTCATGCTGGCGGCGAAAGAGCGAGCCGCGCGCGGGCCGACGCAGAACCGGGTGCGACTGCGATTCGTGGAAGGAACGAAGGAGGGTCCCGCCGTTCTTCCTGTGTATCTCTCACTCTCAGCAAAGGGAACAGCGAAACCTTTAAGCCCAGTCCTGGACGAAAATGGTTGGGCGGACTTCGGTTACCTCGATGCTGGCTTATGTACACTTCAGATCATGCTGGCAGGTCAAGCGAGCACGGTCCGTCAGTTTCTGGTGCATCCGCAGAAGGACTATGAGGAAGTGATCGTTTGCCCGCCAGCTCCCGAGCCAGTTTCCCGGCGGAAGTTCGTGGTGCCGCTGTCGGAAGCTCTGAAAGACAAAGGGATCGTCGCGAGCGTCACTTGGGAATGGAAATCTCCCAACGCGGAGAAGTGGAGCGGCTGGGAATTTGCGGCGGTCAGGCCATTCGCCAAATCCGCTGATGACGCCTCCGATTCCGATCAGCGGCAATGGATTAACGAGACTTTTCTGAGCACCGCGGACGAGACCACGGTCGTCGGAGAATTTGCGACTCGCCCAATCTTAATACGCCCCAAGTCAGTTCAATTGAACTGGCCTCGCCCGAATGAACCTGGGGTTTCTGTCGTCCTGGGCCGTGCGCAATTTACGGATCAGCCTTGGCTCGATCTGGCAACGGCGAATGACGATCCGATCACCATCGGCCTGCCACCGGATTTGCTGACCAAGGCGGTAGCGGAACTTAAGAAGTTCACGCCGATGCCAATCGAGGAAGCCGACGCACCGGGAGCCAAACCGCTCCCGCAATGACCCAATCCCAATCCCAATCGCGAATCGTCACTTCGCCACCGAGAACCGATGCACCGTCGTCTGGCGATAGGTTTCGCCGGGGTTCAGTCGTGTTGTGGGGAACTCCGGGCGGTTCGGTGAATCGGGGAGATGCTGGGCTTCCAGGCAGAAGGCGCCCTGTTTCGGGGCGTTGCCGGTCTCGGGGGTTCCTTCGAGATAGTTCCCCGTGTAGAGCTGGATGCCCGGCTCGGTGGTGAGGACTTCCATCACGCGCCCGGTGGCGGGATGGACGACGCGGGCGGCCGGTCGCAGTTTGCCGATTTCGCCGTTGACGACATAGCAGTGGTCGTAACCGCCGTAGCCGTTCGTCGTCTGGGTGATCCGTTCGCCAATCGTGTGCGGAGTTTTGAAGTCCATGCAGGTGCCGGCGACGGGAACCTTGCGGCCCGACGGAATGGCCCCTTCATCGATCTCCAGATAGGTATCGGCGGCGAGCGTCAGTTCGTGGTCGAGGATCGTCCCGCCGACTTCGCCCGACAGGTTCCAATAGGCGTGATTGGTGAGGTTGAGGATCGTCGGCTTGTCGGTCGTCGCGGCGTAGGTGATCGACAGTTCGTTCGCATCGTTCAGGCGATACTCGACCACGGACGTCAACGTGCCCGGATAATTTTCTTCGCCGTCGGGGCTGACGTAGGTCAGCCGCACGCCCACGGCTTCCTGCTCGCGAATCGGCTCGGCTGTCCAGACTCGCTTGATGAAACTCGTCACGCCGCCGTGCAGGTGGTGGTTCCCGTTGTTCTGCGCCAATTGATACGTTTTGCCATCGAGCGTGAAGCGGCCGTTCGCAATCCGGTTGGCGAAGCGTCCGCACAGACCGCCGAAGTAGGGCTTGTTGGCTTCGTACTCGGCCAGAGTTTTGAAGCCGAGATTGATGTTCTTGAAGGTTCCATCGCGATCGGGCGTGGAGACTTTGGTCAGGATACCACCAAAGTTGATCAGGCCAACCTCCATGCCGTTCCGGTTGGTCAGCGTGAAATGCGTGATGGCCTGACCATCTTTCGTCGTGCCATATTCGTCGCTACGAACCGTCAACATCCTGCCTGCTCCGGTGGGGGAATCCTGGGGTTTGGGGGGCGCCGCGACGAGTCCTCCGCTCGCGACGGCAACGGCCATCATCAGCCCGGCAAGCGCCGGGACAGACCAACGACGAGAGAAAACGATCATGGTGCGTCTCCAGCAGTGGCAGCGTCATGGCGAAGGGAAGCCGCGCATCTTCCAGCGCGGCGATCCGCGCCGCAAGCGATGCGCGGCCTCGAACACCCCGTGGCCGCGACCCACCGGGGAGCGCTCTCTTCCAACCGATTTCCCCAAAACAATCTTTGGCGAACGCCTCGCGACCGGCTATTGTAAAAGATCGCCAACACTCGTCGGGCCGCGGGAATCGATCCGCGCGCGTCCCGATGTCGTTCGACCTCCAGGCGAGGACCAGGCATGGCTGACCCGGACGCGCTCCCGGACAATCTGGCTGAAGCCAGGCAGTTGTACCGTGCTCGGAAATTTGACGAGGCCGCAGCCATCTATCGGTCCCATCTGGCCGAGGCACCGGGCGATGCTGTTGCCTGGGAAGGTCTGGCGTCGTCGGCGTTTCTCTCGGGCGACCTGGAGACGGCCCGTGAGGCGTTCGAAAAGCTCGTCTCGCTGCGTCCGCTCGACGGGAAATATCTCATCAACCTGGGAGCGGTTCTCAATCGCCAGGAGCGGCACGCGGAGGCGCTGGAGATTCTGAAAAAAGCTGTCCAGCGCGAAAAGCGCTCTGCGGATGCCTACTACAATCTGGGTTACGCACACCGCAAACTCGGTCAGGCGACGCTCGCGATCACGGCCTACCGGGAAGCGGTCCGGCTGGATCCCAAAATGGAAGCCGCCTACCAGAATATGGGGAACGTCTACGCCGACCAGGGAAACCACACCCTGGCGATCATGAACTACAAAAAAGCGCTCGACATCAATCCGCGGTTCGAAAAGGCGCTGCGAGGACTGCAACAGTCGGAGGCGGCTCTGGCCGAGCAGCGTGAGACCGCGAATCCGTTCGGTCGACTGGTCAATACGGAGTCGCAGTCGGGCCCGGCGATCGCCGCGCACGGCCAGACCATGAACGAGCAGGAGCGAGCCGAAGACCGCCAGCAACTCCGGCAGATCGCGGACAAGCTCGAATACCAGACCCGCGACTGCGTCGAGTTCCTGAAAACCGTCCTCGAACCCCAGTTGATGTCGCTGCAGCGAATCGTCGCGGAAGATGTCAAAGGGGGCGGCTCCATCGTGAAGTCCGCCGGGGAATTCATGGAAGCCGCCGAGAAGTGGGCCGCGCTGCGCAAGCAGCTCCGCCGAGGCTGCCTGGAACTCCGCGCTCACGAGGAACTGGTCGCGATGTCCAGCATCAAAATTGATGGCTGAAGCGTTCCAGAAAGACAATTCACGCGAGCGGAGGGCTCTCTTCGCTGGTGGAATGAAAGACGGACGTGTGCCACTGGCTCTGCCAGTGTGCCTTTGGTTTTCCGACGATCATCAGATGCACTGGCAGAGCCAGTGGCACACGAAGAATGAAGACCACGCCCTTTCGCAAAGCCTTCAGGGCGTGCCACCGGATTAGGTCCGCGAGTCGCTTCTGGAAAACACCGTCATGTCCATCTCCCTGCGATCGCGAACTTTCGTCGCCGGGTGGTGGCTGGCCACGCTCTTCATCACGACAACGGCAGCGGGTCAGGAATCGACGGGCTCCATCTGGCAGGCCGAGCCGCAGATTCTTCCGGCGGCAGAACCGCTGGTGCAGTGCTTGCGGTATTCGGCCGATGGCAACTGGCTGATTGTCGGCCACGGGACGATCACCACGCCCGGCCGGGTGCGGCTGTGGAATCTGGCGGAACGGCGCGAGGCCGGTTTGTGGCCGGACGAACGGGGAATTGCCTCGGTCGCCATCTCGGCTGACGGACAACTCATCGCCGCCGCGAGTTGGAGCCACCGTGTCTGGCTGCGGCGGTTTGACGGGACGTCCCATTCTCAGATCACCGAGCTCCCAACGGGCGAGCACACCAGCCGGCTTGCGATGTCGCCGGATGGCTCGATTCTCGTCACGGCTGGCGGCAACGGCGAATTGAAGATCTGGGACACGCAAACCGGCAAGGTGATTCGCGAGTGCGCCGCCCTCGCTCCGCTTCGGGCCGTGGCTCTTTCGCCGGATGGTCAATTCATCGCGGCGGGGGGCGGGTTTCTAGGGAACGACCTGACCGGGCGCGTCGGTCTCTGGAGCGTTGCCAGCGGTGAGCTCGTCCATGAATTCTCGGGTCACGACCGCATGGTGTCAGCCGTCGCGTTTTCGCCGGATGGGGAATTCGTCGCGACCGGAGCCATGGACAACACAGTCTGGGTTTTTGAAACGAAGACGGCACGGGCCATCCGCACGCTCGCCTCGCCGCAGGAAAGCGTGACCGAGGTCGCCTGGTCACCAGATGGGACGGAACTCGCAACAACCGACCTCGGCGGACGCATTCACTTCTGGGACACCGAGACCGGCGGTCAGACCGGCGAGCTGGCCCTCGAACCAACCGACCTGTTTTGCGTGCAGTATGCCCCGACCGGCGATCTGCTCGGGGCGACGGGCTTGGCGGGATCCATTCAGTTCTTCCGCGCCCAAAGCCACGAGCGAGCCTCGGGGCTGCAAGGTGGCGAGGCTTCGCCGCAACCCATCCGCGCGATTGCCTGCTCGGCCGATGGGAACTGGATGGCGACGGCCGGAGTCGATGGCGAAATCCATCTTCGCGATCCGCAAAATGGCCGCGTGCGAGCGCTCTTGTCGACGCAAGACGATGAAGTTCTCGCGCTCGCCTTTCATCCCAACAACCGGATTCTCGCCGCGGCGGGACTTTCGGGAGCGATTGGCCTGTGGGACGTGACCACGGCGCGGCCGGCAGGCCAGTTGTCGGGGCATGCTTCGGGCACCTATTCGCTGGCGTTCTCGAACCAAGGGCAACTCGCCTCGGGGGGCTTCGACCGGGTTATTGCCTTGTGGGACGTCGAGCGCGGGGAAAAGACCGGCGAACTCGCCGGGCATGGTGGTTCGATTCGCGGACTCGCCTGGCTGCCGGACGGCCGACTCGTTTCGGCCAGCGCCGACCACACGCTGGGAATCTGGCAGCCCGAAACGGGTGAGCGGCTGGCGACACTGTCCGGCCACGAGGACGTCGTTCGCGCGGTCGCCGTCTCGCCGGATGGCTCGCTCATCGCCTCGGCCGGAGAAGACTCGCAGGTCCGCGTGTGGGATTCGAGTGGAACCTTCCTGCGGGAGTTCACGGGACATAACGGCATGGTCTGGTCGGTCGCCTTCGCGCCCCGAGCGGGCTGGCTGGCGAGCGGGGGGTTCGATGGGGAAATTCGCCTGTGGCCGGCCGATGGTTCCGGCGAAGGGACCATGCTCACCGCAGCCACCGACGCAGTAGCGGCACTCGCCTTCATCCCCAACACGGCGGACCTGCTCGCAGGCAGCCTGGATCGTCAACTGCGGCGCTTTCCCGCGCGCGGCCTGGCCATTGAACCGCTGGCAACTTTGGCCGCGGACAATGAAGCCGTTCGATTTGCCCGGTTCCGTCCCGACGGAAAAACGCTGGTGACAGCCGGTCACGAACGGACGATCAAACTCTGGAAGTGGCCCGAGCAGACACTTGAGGCGACGCTCACCGGGCATAGTGGCGGCATCACCTGCGGGGATCTCGCCCCCGATGGCAAGCTGCTGGCGACCGGTGCGTGGGACGGCACCATTCGCCTGTGGGATCTCGACGCGAAGGAGCAGATCGTTGCGCTACGCGAACATCGGGCCGAACTCGGTGGCGTGGCGTTCTCGCCCGATGGGCGCCAACTGGCGTCGTGCGGACACGATGGCTGGTTCCGCCGCTGGGATGCCCAAAGGCCCAAGGTTCTCTGGCAGTCCCGCCGGGAGCGACTTCCCGGTCGCGGCGTGGCCTGGTCGCCCGACGGAAAATGGCTGATCGGCGTCACGGGCGACTATCGTGCCCCCAGCCGTCCGGGGGAAGCCATTCTCTGGGATGCGGCCACGGGCGAAGAGCGAGCGCGGATCAAGGATTTCGCGGCCGAGGTGAAATCAGCACGATTCAGCCCGTCCGGCGAACGCGTCGCCATCGCCTGCAACGACAAGACGGTCCGCGTCTTCACGATGCCGAATCTTCAGGAAATCGCCAAGCTGCAGCACGACAGCGGGGCGTTCTGCGCCGACTTTCTGGGCAACGAACGCACGATCGCCTCGATCGACTTCAAGGGAAACCTGCAAATCTGGGACGGCGAATCGGGACGGCGGTTGGCCGTCTTGCAGGGACACACGAAATGGTCGATGTGGCTGTATCCGATGCCCTCGCATCACCAGTTATTGAGCGCATCGGCCGATGGCACCGTACGGCTGTGGTCGGTCGAACAATTCACGGCACCGTAGAGTCTCTTGTTCCCAGGCTCCGCCTCGTGCTTGATAAGATGAGGCAGAGACTTAAGAGACAGGTGGGTGGCACGCCCTGAGTCCTCGAAGGGCGTGAGGATTTGGTGATACAATATTAGCGGAATAGGAAGACCACGCCCTTTCGCAAAGCCTTCAGGGCGTGCCACCCTAACGCTTCGTACTCTGACAAGCCGAGGCAGAGCCTCAAGAAGCAGCATTCCCAGGCGGTGCCTGGGAACGAATAAAACCAATACCGAGGTCGTTGCCATGGCAACCTGCTGGATCCTCTCCCTGCTGCTGGCGTCGAGCCCGGTGGATGACATCGCCGCGCGGGTCGATGCACGCGTCAACGAACGCTTGCAGGCGGAAGGAGTCACTCCGGCTCCCACCTGCGACGACGCTGAGTTCGTTCGCCGTGCGTATCTGCACCTCGCTGGTGTGATCCCGACGGCTGGCGAGACCCGGACGTTTCTCGTCGACAGCCGACCCGAGAAACGACGGGAGTTGATCGAGCGCGGCCTTTCGGGACCGGGATACATCATGCACTTCACCAGCGTGTGGCGGCATGTGCTGATTCCCGAGACGGAAAACGATCTCCAGTTGCGCGGCTTGCAGCCCGCCTTCGATGCCTGGCTGCGCGAACGTCTGGTCTCGGGAGCCCGCTATGATGAGCTGGTGCGCGAACTGCTGACAGCCGATCTGCGAATGGCCCAGGGTGGCAATGTTTTCGGCGGCCCCAGCACGGCTTCCCCCAGCGCGTTCTTCCTGGCGAAAGACGTGAAAGCCGAGAATCTCGCCGCCGCCACTGCCCGGGCGTTTCTGGGCGTGCGGCTC
>JAHBXV010000018.1 GCA_019636285.1 Planctomycetaceae bacterium | reverse complement strand
GAACGCCTGCTGGCGGAGATCCCGGAGCCGAGGGTGCCGAAATACGCGTGACGCGGGGATGGGGTGAGCGGGAGATGGGGGGACAAGAAGACGCGGAGAGGCGGAGACAGGGTGAAGCGGAGAGGGGAAGGGCAGATTTATGGCGACGCCGATTCGGAGTTTTCGTGAGCTTCGCGTCTATCAAGGGGCCTTCGCCGCTGCTATGAAGATTTTTGTATTGAGTCGATCGTTTCCTGCTGAGGAAAGGTATTCGTTGACCGATCAGATACGTCGCGCGTCGCGGAGTGTCTGTGCGAATCTTGGAGAGGCCTGGCGAAAACGGCGATATCCGGCTCATTTCGTGTCCAAGTTGAGCGACGCGGAGAGTGAGGCCGAAGAGTGCCGGGTGTTTCTGGAGTTTGCCGTCGCCTGTGGTTACCTGCCGCCGGAGGAACAAGCTCAACTCGATCAGGATTACGATCACATCCTGAGTCAGCTTGTCGCCATGATCAATCGGCCCGATCAATGGACGGTCCGGTCTGACTAACGTCGTATCTTTTTCTTCTCTTTCGCCGCGTCTCCCCCTCTCCCCCTCCCCGGTTCCCCCCCAAATGCCTTCAGAGCAATACCTCAAACCCGAAGTCATCCAGCAGGTCGCGCGGCTCGATCTGCGGGCGCGGTTTATTGTTGAGGGGTTTCTGAGCGGGTTGCATGCCTCGCCGTTTCATGGGTTCAGTGTCGAGTTCAGCGAGCATAGGCGGTATACGCAGGGGGATGATCCGAAGGACATTGACTGGCTGGTCTATGCCAAAACCGATCGGTACTACGTCAAGAAGTACCAGGCCGAGACGAACATCTCGGGCTTGTTGGTGCTCGACCTGTCGGAGAGCATGGGCTACACGCATCGGCAGGAGATGACCAAGTTCCAGTATGCGACCTGCTTGGCGGCGGCGCTCGGGTATCTGATGATCCATCAGCAGGACCCGGTGGGCCTCATGACCTGCGACACGCAGTTGCGGACGAGTCTTCCGCCGCGGAGTAAGCGGACGCAGCTTGGAGTCATCCTGGCGGCCCTGTCGAAGGCGACGCCGGCCGGGCAGACCGACCTGGCGGCGAGCCTGCGTCAGGCCGCGGCGATGATTCGGCATCGCAGTCTGCTGATGGTCTTTTCGGATCTGTTGTGCGACAGCGAACCGCTCATCAAGAGCCTGCATCTACTGCGGCATGCCGGACACGATGTGATTCTGTTTCACATTCTGGACGAAGCCGAGGTTCACTTTCCGTTTGACGGCCTCGTGGACCTGCGCGATCCCGAGTCGGGCGAGAACCTGGTGCTCGACGCACGAGGCATTCGGGGAGACTATCTGGAGGCTCTGGACGAGTTTCGCGAGCGGTACCGGCAGGAGTGCTCGCGAATGGGAGTCGACTATGTGCCTCTCGACACAAGTCTGCCTTTTGACCGGGCGCTGCTGGAGTATCTGTCGCAGCGGCAGGCGCGGTTTTGAGCGTGCGTTCGGCCAGTCGTCGGATTCGGATCACGCGGACTTGCCCGACCGCAGGCCGGTGCGTCTACTGATTGGATGGTTCGCGTTCCGACGCCGTTGTCGACGCGGAAAATACGGCATCTCTAAAGATTGAGGACACGCGCTGATGGGCCTGATTGTTCGATTTCTGATGGCTTCGTGTGTCCTGATGTCGGCCGGTGCAGTCTTTGCGGAGGAGCCGGCGGCTGACCTGTTGACCGGCTGGACGGTTGAAAACGGTTGCGAGGTTGAGCAGACCGCCGAGGGGCTGCTGCTGAAAGCGGGCAACGGCTGGATCCGTTCGCATCTGGAGTACGCCGACTTCACGATGGTGGTGGAGTGGAAAGCCCTCAAGGAAGCTCAGTACGACGCGGGGATTTACATTCGCGCGGCCAAGGAAGGAGCACCGTTTCCGAAACCGGCGTGGCAGATCAATCTGCTGGATGGAAAAGAAGGCAATATTGGGAACCTGCCGGGCGCATCGTCGACCGGATTGATCCGGAAGGGCGACTGGAACCGGTTTGAGATTCGAGTGGAAGGTGAAAAGGTCGCCCTCAAGATCAATGGTCAACCGGCCTACGACGTGGGCGGCCTGACCCGGCCGAAGGGTTATGTCGGCATTCAGGTCGAGGTTCCCATCGGAGGACAGTTCCTGCTGCGGAAGCTGGAAGTCAGCGAACTGGGCTTCGAACCACTGTTCAACGGGAAAGACCTGACGGGCTGGGAGCCTGCCGAAGCCGATCCCAATTCGATCTGGTTTGTCGAAGCCGGCCTGCTGCGGTGTTCCGGGGCGAAGGGGCCGTGGCTGCGTTCGATGAAAGAGTATGGCGACTTCAGTTTTCGGATCGACTACAAGCTGTCAGCCGGTGGCAACAGCGGCGTTTATGTTCGTGTCCCGGCGGATGGCAATCACCATCGCGAGGATGACACCCAGCCCGCAGCCGGGTTTGAGGTGCAGATGCTCGACGATGCCGATCCGAAATACGCGACTCTGAAAGACTACCAGTACTCGGCGAGCGTGTACGACATCTGCGGTGCGGACCCGCGAGTCTCGCGACCGGCGGGGGAATGGAATACGCTGGAAATCGACTGCAAGGGGAACCGCGTCACGACTGTCCATAATGGAGTTGTCGTGACGAAGGTCACTCCGGAGACGCATCCCCTGATTCTGCTACGCTCGGTCAAAGGGTATCTGGGGTTGCAGAATCACAGTTCCGATTGCGCGTTCCGGAATGTCCGGATTGGTCCGTCGCTGCAATCAGATGCCGAATAACCGCACTGTCGCCGATTTGAATACTGAACGCCCGCCTGAGCTATTCGATCAAGGATGAAATGCGATGCCACAACTCTTTGGCCAGCGAGAACTGGAAGACGTCATTGAAGAGTCGGAGGAGTTGAACGACTCGGACGTTCTCGAATTGCGGCTGGAGATTCGCGATCCGGAAACGATCGACGCGCTGAGTGGCTATTCCAGCGAGGAACTGCGGCAGGAGTTCGCCGTCAAGGCACTGCGGATTGGCGTGATGGCCCTGAAGCAGGCGCGCGGTCAGATCGATGCCGAGACCGTTCGCCGCGAAGGCGATCGTCTGCTCGAACTGATGCAGGCGCGGATGGAAGACCATTCGAAGACGATTCAGACGAACGTCGCCGGAACATTGAAGGACTATTTCGACCCCCAGAGCGGGCGATTCCACGAGCGGGTCGAGCGGCTGATTCGCAACGATGGCGAATTGGAGACCGTGTTGCGTCGCCAGGTGGGGCATGCCGATTCGGAATTGGCGAAGACACTGGCATCGCATTTCGGGAAAGACAGCGAACTGCTGAAGTGGCTGAGCCCGGATGAAACGCAGGGGCTATTGGGAGCCGTTCGCGGCGCGCTCGACGAGCAGCTGACCCGTCAGCGCGAGCAGGTGCTGTCGCAGTTCACGCTCGACAACAAGGAGGGGGCGCTCGCTCGATTCGTCGCGGAACTGGAACTCCAGCACGGCAATTTGACCGAGGAATTGCAGGGGAAGATCGATCAGATCGCCCGCCAGTTCTCGCTGGATGACGATGAATCGGCTCTCAGCCGGCTGGTCCTCAAAGTCGATCGGGCGTCCCGGGCGATCACGAACGAGTTCTCGCTGGACCATGAGGCGTCGGCGCTGTCGCGGCTGAAGACGATGCTGGAAGCGACGAATTCGGCCATCGAAGGACACTTGTCGCTCGACCAGGAAACGTCGGCGCTGGCGCGGCTGAAGCGGGAACTCCTGGGGATTCTCGATACCCAGCGGGAATCGAGCCAGAAGTTCCAGGAAGAGGTCAAACTGGCGCTGCAAGCGATGATTGCCCGTAAGGAAGAGGCCGCTCGATCCACGCGGCACGGTCTGGAGTTTGAAGCCGCCGTCGTCGCGGCGGTCTCTGCGGAGGCGCAGTCGTGTGGAGACGTTCCCGAGGCGTCCGGCGCGCGAGTTGGCCGGATCAAGAATTGCAAAGTGGGCGATTGCATTGTGGAACTGGGTCCCGAAAGTGTGGCCCCGGGGACAATCCTCGTCGTGGAAGCTAAGGAAGTCGCCGGGTATTCGCTGAAGGATGCGCGCCTAGAGATCGCCATGGCGCGCGACAATCGGTCTGCGTCAGTCGGGCTGTTCATCTTTTCCTCAAAGACAGCCCCGGCTGGGCTCGACCCGGTTCGGCGGATTGATGGCGATGTGTTTGTCATCTGGGACGCGGAAGATCCCGGCAGTGATCTTTTTCTGCGACTGGGTTACAGTCTGGCACGGGCGCTGGCCGTACGGTCGGCGAAGGAGACCCAGGCCCACACGGAAGACGTCATCGCGCTGGAGCAGGCGATTCTGCACGTCGAAAAGGGGCTCAGCGGGTTTGAAGAGCTCGAAACTTCTGCTCAACAGGTCACGCGGCACGGCGAGAAGATGCTCAAACGCGTCGAACTGATGCGTAAGGAACTGGAAAAGCAGATCCCCGTGCTGAAAGAGCGGACCGCGGCGATCAAAGCTCAGCAGGGCGGATCATCGGTCTGATCGCGAGGCGGTTTTCGGCAAACTTCCCCGCGAATCGGTCTTGTCGGGGTCGCCGGTAAAAACTACAAGACGCGGCGGACATCGGGGGGATTGGCACGGCTGTCGTGCATCCCGACGCGATCGTCGGACCGCCGCTCTGCCGGATTGATGGACTACCACTTTCGCTCGCTGGGGAAGACATGCGCGGCGACGGGCCAGCCCCTGGCGCCGGGCTCGTTGTGTCACTCGGTGGTTGTCGACGAGCAGGGACTGCTCAAACGGCTCGACTTTTCGGAAGAGGGTTGGACAGGCCAGCCGCCGCAGACGGTGGCTCACTGGCGGACCCGGGTTCCGGACCAGCCGGCCGGCGCGACGGTGCCGATCGACCCGGATTCGCTGTTTCGCTATTTCGAGCAGCTCTCGGAGGAGGCCAGCCCCGGCACCGAAGAAACCCGCTATGTTCTGGCACTGCACCTGCTGAAGCATCGCCGCTTGACGGTGGTCCAGGCGCATGGTGAGGCCGATGACGAACTGCTCGAGTTGAGCGGGACTCACGGCGAGGGGCAATTCTTCGTGCGGAATCTGCATCTTGATGATGCGGCGGTCGGCTCTCTGCAAAATGTTCTGCGGCAACAACTGGCAACGGAATGGAGTTGAGCGTGCCGTTCGTGTGCCTGCGAAACTCCCTGAACTCAGCGATCGGCCTGGCACTATTAGTGCTGGTCGTCTCGGGCACGGGCTGTCATTCCCTCCGGAGTTTCCGGCAGGGTGATCCCCTGGCAAAGGCTCCTTGTCAGCTACCGGAGGAGCCGACTGTTGGCGACCTGGTGACGCACCTCAATCAGAATGTTGATCGCCTGCACAGTTGGCGGGCGACGCGGATGAAGATCTCTGCCAACGGTCTTCCGCTCTCGGGTGATCTGGCGGTGCAGAATGGTCGCGAGCTGCGGCTGGTCGTTAATTCCATAGCGGGGACCGAGGTCGATATCGGTTCAAATCAGGAACTGTTTTGGCTGTGGTCCAAGCGGCAGGATCCCCCCTACATCGTCTGCCGTCATGAAGACGTGCCGATGGCACGCGAGCAGCTTGGAGTTCCGTTCGAGCCCGATTGGTTGCGGCAGGTATTGGGCGTGGAACCGCTCGCGGTCGAGGGAACGCGGCTGCAATTTGACAAAGCACGGCGACGCGCGGTCCTGACGACTCTGGCGGCGACCGAGGGGGGGCATCCGGCGAAGCGGGTCGTTGTCATGGAGACGTGCCAGGGACGAGTTCTTGAACACGTGCTCTACGATGTCAACGAACAGGTCGTCGCGAAAGCCATGCTGTCCGATCACCGTCGCGATGAAAAGACGGGGGTGATCGTTCCGCATCACATCGTGCTGGAAGTTCCGCAGGCGCAGATGCGGCTCGCGATGACCATTCCAGAAATCGAAGCGAACCCAAACGGCCTTCCGCCCCAGATGTGGACGATGCCAAAGCCACCGGGCGTCGAGCCGCTCGATCTGGGCCTGGCGATGCGTCAGCGTCAACCCCGGAGGGGCTCTGCCGATTCGCTGGAGCGAGGATTCGGCAAGGCGGCTGTCGAACCCGTGGGCCGCGTGACGTTTGGCAGCGAGACGGAGGAAGAGCCAGAGGCCGAAGCGAGTTCCGGCAACTGGTTCGAGTCGCAACCAGACGACGCGCCGACCTACGAGCCATCGCGGGCAGAGGTCGCACCGTTCTAATGTTCTGTCGCTGTTGAAGGGATCGAAGTGTGGTACTGGCTTTGCCAGTGCGTCTTATAGTCGATTCGCAAAGGCGCACTGGTCGAGCCGGTGACACCCGGAAAACTCAGCCGCGACAAAGCGGAACGGTCTTGTTTTCGCGGCTCAGTGATTGAGCTGCGCGCGGGCCACGACGACGACGCCTGACTCGGTGACGACGAAACCTCTGCGGCGGTCGGCTTCGTGATCGAAGCCAATCTCGAACCCTTCGGGAATCGTGTTTCCCTTATCAATGATCGCGCGCTTCAGCTTGGCGTGGCGGCCCACCTGGACGCCGTCGAAGAGGATGGAGTCTTCGACGCTCGACCAACTGTTGACGCGGACGCCGTAGCCGAGCACCGACCGAGAGACGCTGCCTCCCGAAATGATCGACCCGTTACAGACCATGCTGTCCATGGCGTGGCCCAGTCGCGGCGGACTGGCGGATGCTTGCGAAAAGACGAACTTTGGAGGCGGCTGTTGGGGAAGCAGCGTGCGAATGGGCCAGATCTTGTCGTACAGATTCAGCTCCGGTTCGACACTGACAAGGTCCATGTTGGCCTCGTACAGCGCGTCGAGCGTGCCGACGTCGCGCCAATAGGCGGTTTCCCCCGTTTTCTTTTCGACGAAGGGATATCCAAGGACGTCGGCTCCGTGAATGATGCTCGGCAGAATGTTGCGGCCGAAGTCGCGTCGGCTGTGCGGGTCGGTCGCGTCGCGGCAGAGAATTTCGAACAGAAATGACGAGTTGAAGACGTACACGCCCATCGATGCCAGGCAACGTGTCGGGTCGCCGGGCATCGGTTTGGGTTCCTGCGGCTTTTCGTCGAATCCGATGACTCGCGACGATTCGTCGATGCGCATGATGCCAAATTCGCGACCTTCAGCGAGGGGGACGGGCAAACAGGCGACCGTGCAGTCGGCACCGGCAGCGACATGCCGATTGATGAGATCCTGGTAATCCATCTTGTAGATGTGATCCCCGGCGAGGATCAGCACGTAATCCGTCCCGCAAGACTCAATCGAATAGATGTTCTGATAAACGGCATCGGCCGTCCCGAGATACCAGTTCTCGCTGATGCGCTGCTGCGGCGGCAGGATATGGATGTATTCGTCCAACTCGTGCGAGAGAAACCGCCAGCCGATATTGATGTGGCGATCGAGACTCGCCGACTTGTACTGCGTGAGCAGCAGAATCTTGCGGAGACCGCTGTTGAGACAGTTGGACAATGCGAAATCGATGATTCGATAACCGCCTCCGAACGGAACCGCCGGTTTCGCACGATCGCGAGTCAACGGATCGAGCCGCGTTCCTCGTCCTCCCGCGAGTATGAGAGCCAGCGTGTTGTGCATCGAGTACATCTCCTCCGTGAGGCGCTTTCCGGGGGGACGGCGTGGTTCGTGGTTTCAAGTGGCACTGAATTTTAGGAGCGAGGCCCGCAACTCGAAGCCGCCAATCAGTCAAACTGACTCAGAAACTTGCTTTAATGCTGGCGAGCACTGACTTCTCCCAGTAGTTCCAGAAGCGTCTGGCGGATCTTGGGCTCGGCGTCGACAGCCAGATAGCTGGACCGTGCCCGCCAGGTTTCGTAACCGCCAAGTTCGTGATCTTTGGGCGTGGGCAGATATCCCGAATACCCGTTGGCCAATTCGACGACGAATGTCGGCTTCAGGGGACTTTGCTCCTTGATGGCCAGTCCCGTTTCCGCAAAGGTCTCGCAGGGGCTGGAAACAATTCCGAGTTCGCCGATGCGGATGGCCTGCAAGAGGACCGAGACTTCGTCCGGGTAGTCATTCATCAGAACGGTTTCGCGGGCATAGACTGCCGGAAGCCCGGCAAGCGGTTTGTCCGTCGGCTGGGTGGCGAGGAGGTCGCGGGCCTTCTGAAGGTGCTCTGGCGAAGGTTTGCGCACGCCCAAGGAAAGTTCCCGCGTGACCGACTTCAGCGGAAGATGCGTGTGGTATTCGACGGTCTTCAAGCGTTTCGCGGCGGCTTCGGCCACGCTTTCCGCGACCAGGCCCATTTGCTCGTACGGCTGCCGGCGCGGGGAGGATGCCTGGCTGTAGTCGACGTTGTTGCCGTTGGCGCTGGTGCCGTTGGTCAGAATGCCGACGAACGGGGGAGTGACGGAACCCGCCGCGAGGTGCCGCATGATGCGCTGCGAGAATTCGCCGAAGTAGTCGGCCGAGACCTGATCGCCTTCCACACCACCGACGTAGTGCAGTCCGTAGTTCGCATAGACGGCAATCGGTCGGCCATCGCGGGCCTGAACCGAAAGCAGACTCAGCTCGTGATCCGGGACGGCGCTGGGGCGGTCGACCTGCGGATTGTTGAAACCCGGGTTCATGCGAATGCGGTCGACCATCTCTCCAAAGGGGTTCAGCGCCAATTCGCCCGGCTTGAGCAGCCAGCGGCGGATGAAGATATTCCCCGGAACGGCAACGGTCCCCCAGCCGACTTGCGCCGGCTCAAGGCGGTCCCAGCAGGTCTTCAGGCCGGCCACGATTTGCTCGACCAGGAATTGCCGATAGGGTTCATCGGGTTCACTCTGAAAGACGCCCGAGAGCGTGGGCGCCGAATGGCAGTGCGTCGCCGAGATGAGGATTTGTTCTGGTTTCAGACCAGTCACCTCAGCCGTGCGTCGCTTTGCGTCGTCCATCAGGTCGCGGGGCATCATGCAGGCATCGACCAGCACGAGGCCAATGGCAGTCTGCTGGTTTGCGATGACGAGGCAGCGCGCGTGCAACGGATCGTGCGCGCCCGTGGCCAGTTTGTCGGCCATGTTGCCATTGATGGAAATTGGAAAATGACGCGGCGTGGTGTCCTGGGCATGAGCAGCGGCCCGAAGCGACAGGGCTTCATCATCAGCTCGGGCCACGGCGGGGCAGACCAGTAACGTGGCGAGCAGCAGGTGCCGATTCAGATGAGTCACGCGTTATGCTCCCATGGACGATTCGTGGAGAGGCGGTGGATCGGACGCCTGTCGAAACTATTCCCCGCGCAAGCGTTTGCCGAGTTTGTTAATGCGATCGCCGCAGGCGGCTCGGGCTTCATTAAAGCCCTTCACGGTGACGGCATCCTGCTTCAGGTAGTCGAGAACAATCGCCTCGGCCCGCATGATTTCTTCGCAGACTTCGGGAACTTCCGAGGCAAGCTCGTGCGGAATGGTTGTCAGGCCGTTCAGATCCCCATGCAGCAAGTCGCCCTGGAAAAATGTCATGCCCCCGACGGTGACCGGAGTTCCGACCGACAGAATGTGGCAATATCCATGCGCGGCGATCGTGCCACACGTGAACGCGGGAAAGCCAAGCGCTTCGACCTGCGCCAGGTCGCGACCAGCTCCCGAGGTGACGATCCCCTTGGCGCCAAATTTCTGGTAGGTGGTGCACATCACCTCGCCAAACGTGGCGGACGCGGTGGGTTCGTCGAGATCCTGAAAGACGATGACCGGCGGGCCGGGGAGCTTGTCGAACTGTTCCAACTGCGCGCCGATGCTGGCATAGGCATCGCCGCCGCGCGGGGGGCACATGCTGCGGAAGGTCGACGTGAGGGCATAGCCCACCATGGGAGGAAAGGCGGGGAAGCACGCCTTCAGCGTGTCGTTGGTGTAGCCGAGATTGCGCGGGTGGTGATTCCACAACTCCACGGCATTGCAGACGGTCGGGGTGTCGAACTCGGCAAGGCGGGCAAGCTGAGCAGGAGTCAGCGACGTCATGGTGGGCGGACCTTCGGGAGAGACTCGGGCAACGGGAAACTAACAGGGCCGCTGGCAATCGGATGTTGCCGTGGCACCGTCCGGGCCATGATACGCGGGTCGCCCGCTTCGTCACAGCCAACGGTCCAATTGACAGTGCGACTGGCAAGGATCACGATGCATGGGAAGCGCTGCTGGTTTGCCGCGTCGAATGTTGCTGGAGCCCAACGAAATGATCTCGGCATCGCATGGAAGTCGACGTCGGCGGACTTTCTGGCTCCGCTGGTACGGGACATCGCCACCAGGGGAAGACCTTCCGAATGGCGACGAGCCCTCGCCCGGTCACTCGGCCGGCGAATTGATCGCCGGAACGCCGGTGTCATCGGGCTTCCACTTCGCAGAAACGGGTGAATCTCCGGGCGTGGACGAAATAGTCCACGCAATTCCGTCAGCGGAGATGCCCCTCGCGCTCAACCAGACGCGCCAAATAAATGGGGCGGTGACCGAACACGCAATCTCGAACGAGGCGGCCACGCTTGTTCGCGAGAACAGAGGACGTCATCCAAAGTCGGTTGTCGACTGTCTGAGCGAGTTAGCCGCAATCCTGGAAGCGACACCACATCCCGATCGCGAGCGCTGTCTGCGACTGGTCCGTCATTGCCAGCAGGCCGTTCATGGATCGGATCGCGCGAACCGGGCCGAACGCTCCGCCCGGCGACCTCGGTAGACGATGATTCCCCAGGCAGTCGGTTTACCGGGTGTATTGTCACGGCTTGACTATCTGTGTGCCACTGGCTTCGCCAGTGCAATGTCAGTCTACGGTCGATTGGAGGAAGGCAGTGGCGGAGCCAGTGGCACACCGATTGGTGTTTAAGCGGTCTTCGTGCGGGCGGGCACGCCGTACGCACAGGCAGCGATCACGAAGACAACGAAGCCGATCCACGCGACCATTGCGACCGGCAGCGATCCGATCAGAATGCCCACGGCCGAACCTAACAGACCAGCCGTAATAGCCAAGCCCCGCGAAGTTGCCCAACGGCGGCCAGTCAGCAATAGCAGAATCGCTCCGATTCCAATGGCCAGCGAGAGTCCCAGCGACAGCAAATGCGTGGGGCGGGAGCGTGCGGCCACCGAGAGCGTCAGGCTAGGATCTCCGCCGGTCTTGGTGAACAGAATCTCTCGCCCCGCTCGCGGGAATTCAAAGGGGAGCGAGAGGCCGACGACCCGGCCCTCTTTGGAGGCCACCTGAGTTCCCAGAGCGACCGGGGCATTTTCCGGAACGTCGAAGTCGGTGATTTGTTGCGACAGGGTGTTTTCTCGTGCAAAGAATGACCATGACGAGCCGTGCTGCTGGCGGCCCACCGCCCCGCGCGCTCCACCAAACCCCTCGCCCACTCCACCAAGCTGTCGTTCGTCGGCCGGCGCTTGCCTTGCCAGTGACTCGGCTTTGTCAGCCTTGTCGTCTTGATCGGCCGCCGCCTTCAGTGACTCCAGCGCCGTGGTGTTCTGCTGACGGAGCATGCTGCGATTGGCGGACTCGCTTTTGGCTCCAAGTTCCGCCCGCTCATTCGCCTTGCGGCGAAGCTTCTCTTCGGTGACGGCATCGGCCGGTTTTGTGTCTTCGCCAAGAACCTTTAGTCCATCACTATCACTGTCTAGTTGGAACGTAACGCCCGATTCGTTGTCCGATGTCAGAATGCCGTTGTTGCTGATGACACGACCAAACGCCGCCGAGTAATCGTCCCAAGCCTGCTGACCGGCGGCCATCGCACCATCGCCGGAGGAATTGTTCGGCGATTGCAACTCGTAGGACTGGCGGGCTTCCGCCTCGACCTTTTCGTAGAGAACGTCGAGTTCTTGCTCCTTCGACAAGTCGCGCCGCCCTTGCGTCGACTGCAACTGGTCTTTCATTTGCCGATAATTGTACATCGCCCGCGACTTCATCCAGGCCGCTTTGGAACTGCCAAGAACGGACAATTGATCCTGCATTTCCGCGAGAATCGCGCTTTGCTCCGAGTCATCGGCGCCGCGCGAGGCCAGAGACGTCAGGTTATGCCGACTCGGATCGCTGACCGGGGTGGCCGAGACATCTTCCGGCAGATAGATCGTCCATCGCGTGCGGGCAATCGGAATGCCGAATTCTTCACTCTCGGCTTGTCCAATGACCTGCGGGGCGGGAAAGCTCAACTCGCGAGCGGCGAGGTCGGAGGCTTCCGGCAACGCAACTCCCGAGCGCCCCGACCAGACCACCTGAATCGCAAAAGCCAGATCGACCGCGCTGGTCTTGGGGAGCGCGATGAGCCAGGTCTTCTTACCGGCGACGGCGGTCTCGACGGCGCGGGCGGAATTTCCGCCGACATGCACCGAGTCGAGCGTCAGCGCCTCGGGAAACCGCAGCGCCAGAAATTGCCGCGTCCGATTCTTGATGGTGTAGGTCGCCGACCCGCGATAGCTGCCATCGCGCGCGACGACCGTGACCAGGTCGGCCAGATTGATGGCGGCTGGAAGGTTGACAAGTTGTCCGGCTCGGGCGACCCGCCAGCCCGGCGCATCTCCTCCAGCGCGAATGCGGGCGATCAGGACCGATTGATTGGCGAGCTCTTCACGAATGACAATGGGGACTTCGTCGCGAGCAACCAGTTCAAAGGCGCCAGGGTCCAGTGGAATCAGTTCCCCTTCCGACGAGTTAATCAGCATGACATACGCTGCCTGCCGCTCCAGAGGCTGCCAGACGTCTTCAGCAAGTCTGCCCGTCGTCAGTTGCGGGAGAAGAATCTGGCTGGCAGCGACGGGGAGCGCGGCCGCGGCCGTTGCAAAATATCGGCCGGTGACCGGAGTCCTGAGCTCCAGCGCCCATTCAACCGTCTGCGCGTCGATCACCCGTTCGTTCACGGCTCGCAGTCGGGGCCCGTCGAATTCCAGCCGGCCCGCGAGGTGCCCCGGCCCACGTAGATGTAATACGTCGACGGGGGCGCCGTCGATATCCCATTGCACGGCAAGTCCCAGCACGGCCCCGGCGTTCGTGACGTCGACTGTGTACAGCGAACTGGAGCGTAACCGCGATGGTTTTCGCGAGAGGGCCAATTCGACGGGATCTGGGCCGATTCGCAACGACTGAAAGCCGAAGTCCGGCGGGGCCGATTGCAGTTGAAGCAACCGCGGCGCCACCTGAGCAATGTCGCTCGCGCGCCAGCCGCCCGAACTCGACACTGATGCTGACAGAGAGGAATCGATCCAGACGGCGAGCCCCTGGTCGATCTGATCGGCGGGCGGCAGCGTGGGCAGCAGCATTTCGCCCAGAGTCTCGGGGGTTCCCGAACGGCGGCAGCGAACGGTTGCCTGAACGGATCCCACAAGGGGGTTGGTCAGTTCGATCGAAAGGATCCGTCCCGAATCGTCCTCGGTGAGGAACCAGTCCCGGGCGACGTCGCACGAGACATCAATCGGATTGAGGTCGCGCGGCAGGCCGATCTCCAGGCGAGCCAGCGGAGATTCGGAAATTTCCCAGACCAGGTGAGAAGAGACATCTTGACGGCGCGGAGTGACTAGCAGGCCGTGCTGGGCCGAAATTTTCAAGCGCGGGGCGCGACGCGAATACGTCAGCTCCAATTTGGCTTCGCCGCGCGATTGTCGCCAGGCCAGCCGCGCGGGGTTCGGAACCGAGCGAGATGTCGAAGATGGAAAATCGGCAGCGGGAATTTCCGTCAACGCGGAACGGGGAACCGCGGCCACGGAAAGGCTGTTGTCGGCAAAGAGCCCAAGCTGGCCGGTCTCGGAAGTGACATTGGCGGCGATGGGGAGTTCAATCGTTGCCGTCTGCCGGCGCGTGCCCAGCGGCTCGGCGGCGAGAAAAAGCTCCAGGCGGAGTTCGGTCGCATCGTTGACGAGTCTTCTCAGGAAGATCTTGAGCGGTCGCGCCTGGTTATCGTCACCCGCTTCCCAGCCGCCCACATCGGACCCACCGACTGACTTCACTCGCCAGCCACTGGGGAGCGTGAGCGCGAGTTCGGCGACGGAGCCGCGCCGGACTCGATATTGCAGAGTTTGTTCGAGCAGAAAACCGGCTGGTTCAACATGCAGTAGCGAGTTCGACGTTAGTTGCACGAGTGCCTGGTCCGACTGGTCCGCGGCGGCGGGCTGCCAGACAATGGTCGGTTCTTCCAGGCGATCGACCCCGAGTTCAATCCAGTTCTTGCCGTCGCTCTCGACACGGCGGTAGACCGTTGTCGAGCCGTCGACCCGCAGAGCGGCATTCGCGACGGGAATCGCGAAGCTGACACGACCCGTCGCCGAGGGGAGGATGGGAAGCTTCAACTGACCCGCTTCGCCGGAGAGTCTGGCTGGCACGACCAGCACGACATCGACAACATGCAGACCGAGCTTGGGGAGATGAACTCGCGCGATTCCGTTCGCGGAAGTCGCGAGATTGACGGCACCCTGATCCGAGGTCACCGAGGCGACCGTGGGGTTACGAAGTGGAAGATCGACCCATTCGCTGGCGGAAGCCACGCGGTCGATGACGAACCGGCACTTGACGTCGGCCAGCGCCTCGGCTTTCTCAAGACCCGGGCGCAACTCAGCGACATAGAGTGCCTGCAAGACGCCCTGCGAGGTGGGAGGAGCCGGTCTGCGGTCGGCATCGGGATGAGCCTGGCGATACAGCCGCAGGAACTCGTCGCGCGGGAGATAGACTCGGCTGGCGGCAAGCGGGTCGTCGATGTTGTCATAGACGCGAATACCGGGCACCGGTAGGCCCGCTGCAGGTGGCCGTCCGGCGTCTGCTGCCATCGCTTTCTCGCTGGCTGGTTCCTGCGCATCGAGCGGCAGGCCGAGTCCCAGGAGGATCAGCCCGACAAGTCCTGTTGAGACGGTCCGTGAACGGGTCAAGGCGATCAGCCTCGCCAGAGTTGAACAGAAGCCGTGCAGCCACCAGGCGGCGATCGCGGCCAGCGCGCCGGCGAAGCAACCTTCAGCGATCACCTGGAAGGTCGTCAATTCGACATGGGGCAGGACCGCCAGGCTCAGGAGCAGAACGAGGAGCGCCGTCGCGTATCGCCACGCGGCGCGGAATCGGCGCACCCACCAGCCAATGAGAGCCCCGGCGGCAATCAGCAGCCAGCGAGTTTGAACGAGCCAGTGCGAGTCAATGACGTGAATTTCGAGCGGAGCCTGGCCGCCATCGGTCGACGCGCTGCCGTGATACGAAAAGGTCGTACGGAGCGAGCCGACCGGAGGCGTTAGTTCGATCGCCAGTGGTAGCAATCCCAGGGCCGCGAGAGCGGGTTCGGCACGTACAGGGGTTGCTTCGCTCAACGGCTGTTCAATGCCATTTGCGTTGCGATCGACGCCACCCGAGCTCCGGGGACGATCTCCCAGACGCGAAACGTAGGGGATCTGATCGAGAGTTGGAACCTGAGGGACCGACTCGGCGGGAGCCGGTGGTGCTGCCGCTTGCGGAGCGTCGAAGGCAATGTTTCCCGAAGCTCTGTTTTCCGTCGGCCCAACGCCGAACATGGCTCCTCCTGCTTCGCCGGGTGTCGGAAGACCTTCGGCGGGTGCTGGGGCGAAAGCGCGAGCGGGAACGCCACCCATGGCTCCACTGTCGGAAAATGGATCGGAAGGAATGGCAGGCGTTGGGGCGGATGGTGCGGCGGAAAGACCTGCGATCGTTCCACCATTTGGATAGGAAAATCGGCTTGAAGGATAGGGTGTTAAAGTGGGCGCGGATTCATCCATCGCGGCCAATTCCTCCACGGACTTTGGTTGAGGACTGGCGAACGCGAAGTCGCTGTCAGCCAAGGATGTCGAAGCCATTTCGCCAGCCGGCCGCAGTCCGACCATGCCCTTGAAATAGGTCAGCGAGAGTCCCACGGCCAGAAGCAGAATCAACACACCAACTCCCAATCCGTTGGCGAAAAAGCCCTGCCAGCCCGCGCGTCGCAGTCCGACCACCAACAGAAAAATCACGGCGGCGGTCACGATGGCGATGGTCGCGCGGCCGCCCATGGCTTCCACGGAGGGAGGCCGCCAGGTGGTCCAGAACTGCTGCCACCAACTGACTGCCAGCAGCGTGCCTTGCGGTTCGAGCCGCCCGCGGCTGGCATCCACCACGGTGTCCGGCTGGTGATGAATCGTCCATTTCTGGTCGAGGATCTCGACCGTGCCGGTCTTCCCGGCCGAGTTCACGGTCGAAAGTTCGGGGGGACTTTGCTGGACCCATCCCGAGACGGGCAACCGGCCGAGATTCTGGCTGTAGTAAATCTGCAACTCGCGAACGGCCAGTGGATCATCAACCGATGGGACCGCGATCTGATGGGCCGATTCGCTCGTGCGGACATCGACGGCACGGCCGTCCAGCAGAACCGACCACAGCTTTGTTTCTTCGGGAAGCGTGAATTGAAGACTCTGCACGCCGGTCAGATAAAGGCGATAGGCGGCGCGCGTCAGAATATTCCCTTCCTTCGACAAGTTGCTTTCCAGTTCCAGACGCGTGACCACGGCCGACGGCAGCCCGGCGCGCTCGAATCGCTCGTCGGTTAAGGTGACCGCGATACCATCACCCAAGAGGCGATAAATGGCGATCAGACGTTCTTCGGGCGAGTACGGAACTGGAGGAAGTTCCAACCGGTCGGCCGCCAGCAACGGATTCCCTTCGGCATCGCGCGCATCGACGGAAACGCGCTGGTCGGGGGCTGCCTCGACCGCCAGGAAACCTGTCTGTCGTTCAACATCCCGCAGGACGATCAGCGGTAACTTCCACTCCCCTGCCCCCGCTTCACGTGGAATCCGTGAGTCAACGCCGATCCAGAGACGGCCTTGCATGCGATCCGCGAAGCGAACGCGGTAGCGAAACCGACCCTCTTCCAGCCCGACGACCGTCTGTTCCACGAGTCGCTGGCCGCTCAAGGAGGTGAACCGAACGGTCTCTCCCAGGGCTTCGGGAACCAGAAACTCCAGCGTGCGAATGCCTCCGCCGGCGACGTTGACGGCCAGTCCCTGCCAAAGCGAATTGGTCGTCCGGTCCTGCCGTGCGAAGACGATGGACTCCAGAGTCAGTCGCGGTGGACGACGAGCGATTTGCAGCGAACCGTTGTAAGTAAGCTGGTCCGACTCGAACCGCAACTGTTCCCAGTCAGCCTGAAGTGGCGAGGGACGGATTCCCGAGAGGTTCTCGGGGAGCAACTGAAACTCGGCCTCGCTACGAACCGAGAGAGCGGTTTCCATCAGGTCGGTTCGCGCGACGGTCAGCACGGGGAGCGCGACCACGGCCGGACTTCCCGGTTCCGGCGGCCAATCGTCCGGACTCTGTCGAAACGAGAGCCGAAACTCGGCGGGCTGGCCGGGAGGAATCGGGCCCGGCAACTCAATATGAACATGCTGACGGCCCGCTTCGGCTGCCGCGTGTCGCCAGACGACGGGTTGATCCTGCCGGGTCACGCGCAGCAGTTCCCAGTCGGCGGAGATCGCCAGATCGAGAGCCAGGAGCGGCCGATTGACCGGCGAGACCTGGAGCATGGTTTCAAGTGTCAAACCATCGGCCGAAACTCCGAGGACGCTGGCCACGGCCGACTGCAGCGACAACTCGCGGATTTCCGTGCTCAGCCGCAGATCGAAGTCCGCGCGAAAGAGCTGGTAGACCCAGGTTTCGAGACCCGGTTTCCCATCGCTTGCCGACGTGTCGCCCAGGCGACGCGCGCCGTCGACCAGGCGCTCGCGCAACCGCAAGTCGTTCGAAAAACTGACTTGCAGGGCTCCCACGTGCGAAGTGGCCCCCAGAAGTGTTAGGGCAGGAACGGCCCAATCGGTCTGATCGGCGACAGGCAACGTACCTGTGACGACGACCTGCCGCGATCCCTGAAAGGGCTGTCCGAAGTGAAGCAGTATCCGCGTTCGACCCGGCGTATCAGGGGAGTCCAAGAGCTCCCAGCGATCGAGCCCGGGAGATTCGACAGCGGCCACTTCGAGTGTCTCGGCCACTTCAAAGGTGAGCTGATCGAGTTTCTGTCCAAACACTTCAAGATGACTGCTCGCTTGCCAGGCGACTTCACCGGGAGCAGCGCGCACCGCATAGGCGGTACTGGCAAACATCAGCGCGTCGGCGTCGCTTTCCAGTCGTTTGTCAGAGAGCCGCAGCCGCAGTTCCGGCCGTGCTCCAACCGCGACCACGTAATCCGCGGGCTGATCGATGGGGGCTGGCCGTTCTGGCAGCCGTTCGTCGACCAGCAGGCGCTGTGCGGGGGGGACGGTGACGGCAAATTGACCGGCAGCGCTCGGTATCAGGCCAAACGCGGTGACCCGATCGCTGCCCAGGCTGGCGAGGGGAGCCGTCGCCTCCAGACGCAGCATCCGTTGGCCTTCGAAGTTTGTCAGCAGCACCAGGCCATCTTCCGGTTCTCGGGCGATGCGGGCGACTTCGTCGTCGAGCGTGGCTGTCAGCAGCGAGACATTCTTAAGCCCCAGAACCAGGCGCGTCCATTCCGGTCGAAATGAACGGATGGTCGCGGTGATGGTCAACTTCAAATGATGCTCTTCGATGCGGCCGGAGTACTCGGTCCGCGCGATGACTGCCGTCACATCATCGCGGGGCCGCAACCGCTGGTTCGCGCGGGCCTTTGCGACAAGAGCGTCGTACTCGGCACGGGGCAGCAAAATGCCGCGCGGCTCGCGAAGGAGCAGTGCTTCCAGATCTTCGATGGGGACAAAGCGGTTGAAAACCGGGCGCTCGGTCGTTCGCACGGCCGGCATGGGTGCCTGGGCAAAGAGCGGCGCGAATCCCGCCGCGAGTATCATGAGCGTGACGATGAGGGCTGTCCTGGCAGGTCGGTCCATCTTCCCGATTCCGTCGAAGTTGCCGAGCGATCGCGGGAGCTGAGGCATGGCGATCGAATCCTCACGAATGCGGAATAAGCATGCGGGGCATCGTTTCCAGTCGCACTCTTCAAGCGGCGGGAACACGCACCCGAGATGCTGGCCAACCCGGCTGGGTCGACGAAGCGCTCTCGGATGTCCCTGGTTAACTCGGGCCGTCAGTCGGCTTGCCGGGACTTGTCGATGAATCGAAAACGCCAGGCGGAGGAATGACGGCCGCCGGATAGGCCGAATAGGAACCGGGGGCGGCCGCGCGGGCCAAGGCCCGTCGCGGTTGGCCGAGCAAACCATGCAGAATCCAGATCGCGATCATCGCCAGAATGCCGTAGCTGGCGAATTGCGCCCCGCGAGCGACCTGGTCGGCATCGAACAGAGACCACAACGCCGCGAGGAAAATCGCCCCGAAGATGAGCGTGAGTTTGTTTTCCCAGGTCGTGACGCGAAGGACCACGGCGATCAGCGCCAGGGCGCCACTCACGACGGCCGTGTAGAAGGCGAGGTGCCACCAGCCGAGTTCGATCGTGGGCAACGCCGTCAACTGCGAGTAAACGTGTCGGCGGCCTTCCCGCGGGAAGTCGAACATCGCGGCGGCATCCACGCCGATCCAATCATCCAGATCGCGTTGATTCGACACTGCGGCGGATTGCCACCATGATCGCCAAACCGAGGGATTGTCGTTCTCAAATCCCTTGGGCGTCCCGGCGAACGAGTATTCATCGGGCGACCAGACCGCGACTCGTTGCTGCTGGACGACAACGTCCTCAGTCTTCGTGCCTCCCAGCATGGGCAGCCGGAGGAGCAGCGTTCCCCCCCGTGATGTAAACGGCGGAGGAGTCAGAGGCAGCCGATAGGCAAATGCCAAGGAAAAGCTCTCGTCGGCCTGGGTCATGCGGGAGACATTGACAGCGAAGGCTTCCCATCCGGTTTCCGTCTTCACGTCGGAAAGGCGTTCCAACGCGACTGATTGCGAGTTGACGCCCGCTCCCAGGGGTTCCAGTCCGGCGGGAAGATCGATCCGCAACCGCTGGCGTTCGCTGGATCGCAGGTGATAGCGGGCGCGGACCGTGCTGACTCCTGCCCGATCGATCACGATTTCGACGAGACCGCGCGAGACGACCGTGGAAACGACCTTCTGAATTTCCAGTTTGCTGATCGATAGCGTCAGTTCCACCGGCTGCTGGAAATAGCGGAAGGCGGCAATTCCGTTTCGAGGCAAGGCCGTGAGTTCCCGAACGTCGATTGTCTCTGAGTCGCCTCCGGTCATTCCGGCAGTGACGGCGAGCGAGCGATCCCGGATTACTGTCGCTTCTCCTTCCACACGGGTCAGCGGGACGGACCGATCGGAATCGGCTGCATAGGGTGGAACAGCGCGCGGCGGCTGCGAGACGATTTGCCACGAAGCAGTCGCGTCGGCGGAGGCCGGCAAATCGTACGTCACTCGCAGCGGAACCGTTCCCACGACTTCCCGCTGAAGAGTGATCGTCCAGATCACGACGCCGTCTTCGGCATCGCCACGGGTACGTTGCCGAATGGGAGGCAGCGAACCGTCGGAATCGAGTTCGATTTGAACGGAATCGGCGACCGACTCAGGGACCGCGATACGAAAGGTGTCGAGTCCTGCATACTCCACGAGGTAGCTGACCGTCGATTCCACGCGGACGGCGGAGGGCTGCACGTTCAACAGGGTGCCGATGCGGGCTGTCAGCCGGGTGGGCTTGCGAGAGGTCTTGATAGAGAGAGAAACCGGGCGGCGATTGTAGATCCAGGACGAGACCAGCCGTGCGGCCCCCAGATTGGCGGCGGCGCTCGGTTGGGGATCGGGCTGGACCGCAGTCGAGCCCTCTTCGGCCACGATCACTTCCAGCGATTCGGGCGCGTAGACGAAAATGCGGCCGTCCTCGAACTCCCATCCGACGGGTTCTGGTGTCGTGAGCGTCCACTCCGCCGAGGTCATCTGTTCGGAGATCGCTTGAACCAGGACGATGGAAATGTCGACGGCACCCGTCGTCTTCTCCAGCAGTCGGACAGTCAGCGTGTTGTCGGAGTCGGAGACCAGAAACTCCTTGACCCCCGGTCCAGTGACGGACTCGACCGTGAAATCTGGCGGCAGGCGAAACACCATCTCGAAGATCCCGGTCCGCTCGATCCGGGCGGAGAAGTTTGAAGCGATCCGCAGTTGATCTTCGCGAAAGACAATCTGCGTCAGATGGGTGCCCAGGACTTTGGGGACGAGTGGTCGTGCCGAGACCGACAGCCGGGCCGTGGATGGGCTGAAGTACCGAAAGTAAGAGGCGCCCGACCGCCGGATGCGCGCGTCGACTTCGGGTTCGGCGACCCGCGCGACTCCCTGCGAGCTTTCAATCACCAGTTCGGATTCGGCTGCGGCGCGAACGGAGACGACACCACTTTCGCGAACGACATCCAGTGCGTGAATTCCGAATGTCTGGTCGCTGGTCCGCCCCAACAGGTCACGGGCTCCATTTTCGGCATCCAGTTCGGTATGGATTTCAAGCGACACGGTCCGTGAGGAGACGTCGACCAACTCGACCGTCACGATCTGCCCGGATTCTTCCTCGCTGACTGTCCAGTTCTTGATGCGGGCGTCGGCGAGGAGATCGAGGACGCGGTGCCCCTTCGGAATCGCGCAGCGGATAGTCTCCAGGCGGCCGCGCAAGATTTCGAAAGTCAGGAAAGTGTCCGTGAAGACCAATCCATCCTGAAGCGTAATGGCGGTTGCATTCGTCGTGCTCGCGAGCAGCTCCATATCGGGCTTGGTACCCGCGGCTGGAGCCCAGCGAACCGAAAGCGAGTCTGTCGAGCCGACAAGAGCCATGATTCGCGTGGAACCCGCGACCCGTGAGGGCGGGTCGACCGGAAGACGAACTCCGGTCGGTTGAAGAACGACGTCCTGGTTGTCTCCCGGGACCGTCAGTTCCAGGCGCGTCACGCCGACCGGAGGAGTCGAGAGTCGAAAGTTCCTCCCTTCCGGCGAGGTATTGACGCGTGTCGAAAGCTCGAGAACAACGACGTGCTTTCCGGGCTTGGAAAAACCGAGTCGGTACTCACCGGGAGCCGTTGACCGGAGGATGACGTCCGTGGTGTCGCAGTTGATCGACGAAATGGCCGCGTCGCCGAAGCCGACGGATGCTTCGGACCAACCCTCTGCCAGAACGTCGGCGGTCAATTCCAGACGGATCTGAACAACGTCTTCCGCCACGGTGACTTGATAGGCCGCGGCGGTCAGGGCGACCTCTGTCGCGGGAGTCGTGGGAACGGTTCCTTTTCCCGCGATGGCATCGAGCAGGGACAGATACTCGCCGAACGGGAGAATCGCCTGCGCTTGCGGCGACTCCAGAAAGCGGCGCAGATCGCGATACGGGACATAGATGACAGCCGGCGACTCGGAGTTCGCTGGTTGAACCGCGCTCGGCGGAGTTTCACTTGCGGTGGGTTCGTCCGCCGTCACCGGGGGCGACATAAGAAGTGCGAGTGCCAGGCCAACGAGTACCCGCAGTCGGAAGCGCGCGAACCACATGCGGTGTTCTCCAACATCCCTGATCAAACAAATCGACGACCGGCCGCGTTTCGCGCGGACCGACTGAGTGACTTTGGAAAATGTCTAGTGGAACAAAAGACGGGCGCGACGATGCGGCACCCATCCAGATTGAACCTGTACACCTATTCACAAACGTCCGTGTGACGAATTGACTTCAGAAGTTCAGCAAAATATGCGGACTTTGTCGAGTGCGCGGATTGAAACGAGTGCGAATCGAACGCCGAATGGGAAAAGAACTCTCCAGGGGCTTTCAGTCAGACGCGGACAAAAGGTGAAAGATTCCCGGAATTCGCGAGAATCTGGCTTCGATTCGTGATGCAGGCTCAAGATGTGGCCAGAGGACGGGAACCGACACGGAAGTTCCGATCATCATTCCGGAGTCCGTTGCGACTCATGACACCGGACAGGAGTTCACATCCTGTTGTCAGTTCGATCTGTCAAACAACGCGGACTGGAGAAGTCCCTCGCCATCCGGCGTGCGAGGTTCACAAAGATGATCCGAGGGGGTCAAGCCGCCCTGTCGAAGTGCCGAGTTGATTGGGGAGGAATTCCTGCCAGCGCGGGCGTCTTGGGTTCCGATCGGTTGGCTGATTGCGGACTATTTATCGGGTGCGCAGAATGGTGGTTTCGCCGTCGTGCATCCGACTCGCGGTTTGATGCCACGGTGGCCAGGATTCCATTTGTTGACAAAGTGGGTAAGGGATACCGGCAGTGAAAATCGTGCGATTGTTCGGCGTGCCAAGTCTCGTGCTGCTGGTGACTCTGTCGGTTTCGGCTCAGGACTTGCCGAGTGTTCCGTATAACAATGGTCAGCCGGCACCCGGAATCGCGGTCGTCGACGACTCTGCACGTTTCGATGAGCAACTGGATGTCGCGATCGAGGCAACAAGCCGGCGATATCTGACCGCCAACGTCCATACGCCGTGGCAGATTTTCCACGGGATTCTGGCGAAGGGAAAAGACTTCGAGCTGAAGCTGGGCGACGACCGTGTCTCGGCCATTGACTGGATTTCGACCAGCAATCCTCAGCATGCCGGCCGGCCGTGGATTCTGAAGACGCAGCATGGGGCGACCTTTCATCCGTATGTCCGGGGACTGGAAATGGTGTTCCAGGGACACCCGGCCCAGGGGCTGGCGCTCATCACTCCGTGCAACCTTCCGCCCGAACACGAGTTCAAACTCGGAAATGGGTCGGTGACCATCGCTGACATGATTCAGCATGTCATGATGGAAGTGAATTCGCAGGAAGAAACAACCTGGGTGTTGTGGTCGCTCAACCACTACCTCAAGACCGATGCGAGTTGGGTCAACAAGTTCAATCAGCGGTGGTCCATCGAGTCGCTGGTGCGTAACGAAGTCACCTCGCGCGTGGAAGGGGCGGCATGCGGAGGAAACCATCGCCTGTATGCATTGACCAAGTCCCGCGACAAACTGCTCGCGACCGGGCAGCCGCTGCGCGGAGCCTGGTATGAAGCCGATCAGCGAGTCAATCGCTATCTTCAGACAGCGCAGATGCTGCAGAACTCGGACGGCTCGTTCTCGTCGTCGTTCTACGCCTCGGGGGGATACTCTCAGGATCTGAACACGCGGCTCAATACGACGGGGCATACGCTTGAGTTCGTCGCGACGGCCCTGCCGGAGCAGCGTTTGAAAGAGCTGTGGGTCCGCAAGGCGGTCGCGGTCCTTGCCAAGGAACTGATCGACCACCGCCGGTCGCCGTCGGAACCGGGACCGCTCTATCACTCGCTGAACGCGCTGGTGACTTATCGCCAGCGGACGCGACCGGTCAGCGTGGCGGCGGCGGAACTTCCGGCGATTGCCCAGCCCGCGACGACGCTGAAACCGGTCATTCCCGGGGAAAGCACTTCGCTGAAGCCCGTTCCTTCGCCGGCTGAAACTCTCCCGTTGATTGTCCCCACGCAATCGTCCGAAGGGCCGGTCTCGGCGCTCGCGCCCCTCAATCGTTAAGACTTCTCGTTCTCCGATTGCGTGGTTGTGTCGAACGGACAAGCGTTGGTTGATTCGATCGGTCTGATGCGATATCGTCTTGAATGTTGAATAAAAGGGCGGCTGTCCCGCGGGTTTTCTTCGGCCAAGGGCCGACGTCGAAACCATGCAGGGGATTGAAGGCTCGTCCACTTTGGCGACAGGTAACAATCGGATCGCAGCCCGGCGTTGGCAGGCATGGACGCGACACGCGCGGCAAATGCACTGACCAGCGAAGGGGACCGGTGACATGACTCCGGATCGGCTGCGCGCGTGTACCAAGAAGCGCCTCGAATCACTGGCTCGTCGACACGGTATCGTGGGTCGACACCAGATGCGGAAGGCGGAACTGATTGATGCTCTGCTGGCGACCACGACGTCGACCGCGCCAGACGGGCACGACCGATCGCCAGTTTCGCGAACATCCAGTCGGCGGAACGGTTCCGGCTCGGCACGTGCAACCGAGGGACACGGCCTCCGAGGCACGCCTCGCCGGCTGGCACCGACTCGCGTCGAGTCGCGGTCCTCCGGATCAGCCGTCGCTGTGTCGGCTCGGGAGTCGCACGGTGGCGATCTGTTGCAGCTAACGTCGCTCAATCGTCACTGGGCACTTGCGAAGTGGCACGTGAGTGCCGAAACGCGCGCTCGGGTCATGGCTGCGATGGGCCCGGAGTGGCATACGGCGACCGTGGTTCTGCGAGTTTTGGAATTTGTCGACGGAGACGGCGGACCGGCGACGCAGGAACGCCAGCAGATCATCATTGAGGAACCGGTGCAGTCGTGGTTCGTGCACCGTGCCAACGAACTCGCCCGGTGCCAGGTCCAATTGGGATACCTGGCCCGCGGCGGCCGATTTCACGCCGTTCTTCGCAGCGGCACTTTGAAACCGGGCACGGATTTACTCGATGAGAGTCTCGAGGAGCGAAGCGCCGCCTCGCTTCAAGATCGAGAGCCGTTCGCGGACGACTTGGATGCGTCACGCTACCTGAGTCCGGGAACATACGGCAGCCGCGATGCGTTGGGCGAGGGGTTTTCACTGGCCGTCGAGGCGGAACTGGTGATTCGCGGTCGAACTCGGCCGGGGAGTGCCTTGCGGATGCAGGGGCGGCCTGTCGCGTTGTCTCGTGACGGGCATTTCGCGATTCGAGTCCCGCTCACTCCGGGACGACACGTTATCCCGACGGTCGCGACGTCTCCCGGTTGCGGCGAAGAACGAACCGTCCTGTTCGCGATCGAGGCCAGCACTCGCGAACTTGGCCCGCGCGACCGCGACTGATTGAAGCGACAACAATTATCGGGCGTCGACGGTCATCGTGGCGCGGTCAACAAACGACAGGCTGCCTCGACTTCAATCGCGATAGACGTGCTATCTGTTCGACGGCTGCGGACGCCGTCGCGAAGGGAACTTCGCTTTGCACCCGTGTTCTCAGGAATTGGCAGCGCTCTTGAACAGACGGGGAGTCGAGAAGTTCCGAGAGGGCCTGGGCCAGCGACTCGGAAGTGATTCGCCGAGGATTCAGGTTCCGGCTGGTGCCCAGCGCTTCCAGATGCCGGCTGTTATCGGGCTGATCCATGAAACGGGGGATCGTCACCTGGGGAACACCCGCGGCAAGTCCCTGTGAAAGACTTCCCAAACCTCCGTGATGCACGAAGGCCGCGCAGCGGGGAAGAATGGTGCTCATGGGGAGATACCCGAAGTAGCCGACAGCTTTGGGAAGCGGATTGGGGACTCGCCGCTCGTCCGCGGAAAGCAGAATCGCCCGACGGCCAATTTGCCGGCAGGCCTCGAGTGGCAGATCGAAGCCGCTCGAATCGCCCGACTGACTCGACAGGCTGGACTCGCTGAGAAGTAGGGGTGCTTCGCCCGCATCGAGAAATGCGGTCAGTTCGTCGCTTCGGTGAAACTCCTGCAAGCCGTCGAAGCGGGGAAACTCGGTATAGACCGTGGGGAGCGGGACTTCGGCTAGACCGGGAGCAAACCACTCCGGAAACAACGCGACGACAAGTTCCGAAGAAAACGTCCACTCCGTAAACGATCGGCCGACAGGCGGCAAACCGACTTCCGCCCGCAGGCTGTCCACGATGGGCCCAATGCGGCGCCTCATGACCCGTTGAATGACTCGCTGGGCGACGCGTTGTCCGGGGCGGGGCATGCGATGCGGCAGGAAGTACGGCTGAAGAACGGCCGTAACCAGGGGGATCCGCAACTGATCGCAGGCTATTCGCGCGCCGAACTGCCAGCTTGTCGCGATCACCACGGTCTCGCGCGGCACGTGCCGCGCGAGGATTTCCCGGTGAAGGCGGATCGAGAGGGGCCGCACTTCCGCCGCCAACTGCCGGAGCAGTTTGCGGGTCTGCCGCGGACGAACGCGTTGTTCTTCGGTCGTCCCGTCCTCGAACGAATCGACCGGCGCGAAGTCGAGCTCGAGACGGCGGCAGGTTTCGTCGAGGTAGGGGCTTCCCAGAACGGTTACGTCGTGTCCCCGCCGCGCGAGATCGCGCGCCCAGCCGAGAAACGGCAGAGCGTTCCCCATGGTTCCAATGGCGGTGACGAGAACCTTCATCGATTCTGCCTCAGGATGGGGGCAACGATGGGAGTGCGGGCTGGATCGCCGCCGCTGGCCTGCAATTCCTTTTCGTATTCTTCCTCTTCTTCTTTCATGATGGCAAGAAGCTGCGCTTCGGAGGGCAGAGGCAGGAAGTCGGTAATCACATGCAGTTCCGGCTTCACGTTGGGATACCCGGTCGGCGGAGAGACCGTGTAGTAGTATAGGAACGCCTTGTTGTTCATGATGACGACTTCGGGGTCGATTCGTGCCGCGGGAAAGCGGCTGCCGACTCGCACCGGAGCCGACAAACCCAGCTTCGCCACGAACACCTGCGCGGGGCCCAGCGGGCTGAGAGTCGCCACGTCGACGACGCCGAAGGCGAAGACAAAGTGGGTTTGCCCCTGAAAGACGAACGGTTCCGGCAGGAAGATCTGAGCCGTGGCTCCCCCCCCGATGAGAAATCGCGGCGCGTCAAAAGTGGCGACGCGCTCCCAGAAGCCGGTGCGCTGACGATAGACGGCCAACTGCCGTTGACTGGCGCCCACGACGCACATCATCCCTAGCGAGCCGAATTCGGGGCACTCGAAGACGAAGACATCCGACTTGGGGTCGTTGTCGTTGGTGATGATCGTTGTCGTCGTCGTGAGGACATCGTAAATCGCCGCCTGACGGATTCCGCGAGAATCAAGCACATTCGTGGAAACTTTGAGTTGGCCCGGCAGCCAGCGCACGCCCTTCAGGCCGAAGTCGGCGAGCGGGACGGGACGATCCGCCAATGGTTCGTTGTCGTACCGCCAGGTAATCGAGCCGTTCGTTTTATTAAGATAAGTGCAAAGAACGGCACCGACCGGGAGCGTGGGGTCGATCGTTGGAATGACACCACTACGGCTAATTACGCCGCCCGCAGTTAACTGGGTAAAGGCGGGCGTGCCCCCCGTGAGCGGGCCGAACCGTCCGGTCTGGTTGACACTCCGACTATCCCGGCACACGAAGTAGACGAACAGGCCATTGGCATTGCGGCCGAATTCCGGTCCATTAAACGACCCATAGCCGGTCGGGCCATTGAAGATCGGAGCGGCTTTGACCGGGATTTTGAGTCCGCGGCCGTCCGTGGGAATCATGTCGCCGGTTGTCGGATTCAGTTGCGCGATGTAGACATCGTTGGTGGCGTAGTCCTGCCAGGTGATCAGTCGGTCGGGCCCCCACAGTTCGGGGTCGACGTAGTACGTGGTCGCATCACCAATTCGTCGATCGACGCCCTGGGCTCTCAAGATGCCCGCGGAGGCGGACACCGCGAGAATCGAGAGGATAGCGGGCATCGCGAACATGATCCCGCTGGATCGGTGAAATCGCGAGACGCGTAAAAATGGTCGTCGAAATTGATTCGTGGTTCGATGAGAGCTGCCGGACATTTCATTCTCCATTCGTCAACGGATCCAAGAGTGATCGACGAAACGGTCTGGACCGTGGGCAAAGCCGGTGGCGGCTGTCGGGCGATGAACCCGGGCAGGCGACCCGCGAGCGGCCAGATTCGCGAACACTCAGGCGATGGCAAGTTCCTGGGAAGGCCAAAAAGACCTTGTCAATTCCACCTCGTTCCGGCCGTTGACACACTGCCAACGAGACGGGTGACGTGCATCGAGCGCACGGCGGCCGGTACGGAACCCTGCTAGGACGCGACTCCAACGCGTTCAATCGGCGGCTTTTCAGGAAAAGCCGCCACGAGACTCTCGGGCGACAGCCCGAACTGCTCGAGCGAATACTTATGCTTTCCGTGCTTGTTCTGGGGATTGTCACTCAGCCATTTCTTCATCCGCTCGACCATGTCCTGCGGAAGCGGGATCTCAAAATGGTGATAGATCCCCGTGACCGTCTCGATGGGGTTGTCGACCAGGTGTTGATAGTCGATCTGGAGCACCCTGCGGTCGGAAACTGGCACGCGATCGGCACGTTGTTGCGGTCGTGCGAGGGTCGACAGCACATCGGGGCCGAGTTGCTTCAGGTCGATCGAGTCCGAATACACGCCGCGGACGACGGCAAACAGGCTGCATGCGGAGGGTATGGTTTGTTTTGGATCACGATTCATCTGAATGACGCAGGCGTCTTCGTAGGTATCGAGCAGCGATTCGAGCCCGAATTGATGAACGGGCGACTTGAGCACCCATTGATCGGCCAGTTTGGGAAACCGCTTCTGGAGCAGTTGAAGCTGGAGACGGTGGTAGGCGTAAACCTCGCCCATCTGTTCGCGAGTTCGCAGATCGATCCAGTTCATGTAACTGGGAAGATGGCCCATGAGCAGGAAGTAGGGAGAGATGAACGTATTCGCCAGCAACCAGGTGCATTCTTCGGGAGTATCGGGTTTGAACGGATGAACCGCGCGGAGTCCTGGTGCAACCACGTCGGCAATGCCGGTCACCAGTTTGGCTCGCATGCGGCCGTCGTTGGGGATGCCGAACACGCAGCTCCCCATGGGGAACAGCGACTCATGCGTCATGAGCGGGCGGCGGCGCTGGTCCTGCGCGAGCAGGTTGAACATGAGCGTCGTGCCCGTTCGCGGAAGACCCACCACGAAGACGGGCCGCGTGACGGGGGGAAGAGAGTTGGCGAATTCTTTGCGATACTTTTCGATTCTCAACCGGTTACACAGGCTCTGGACAAGCTGTTTGCGCAGCACCAGCCGTCCAAACGAGGTGATGCGAGCCTCTTCCTCGAATGACTGCACGAGGTGGCCGAGCGCTTCGACGAACGACTCGTCGCCCCAATCCGAGAGCTTCGCTTCGCGCTCGGCAGCCCGCATCAGTTGTCGCGGCTCGAGGGGTTTGCGCAGCCCTCTGGTCCGGCAGAACTCGCCGAGCCCGTTGTAAATCCGCATGCCATAGGTGCGGTAAGGCTTCTCGAAAGACCAGGACTTATTGGCGGCCATGGGCAGTTCTCACTTCTTCAATCAATCGCGCATTCGAGTGGATCGGATTTCGGCGCGGGTTCTCAATTTGGACTAACCGTGCTGAACGAGTTCTCCATCGAGAACAATGTCGTGGGCATCGGTGTAGGCAATCAGGTAGTCGTCCATCGTCAGCAGGTGGACTCGCGTGCGAAAGCCGGTCGGCAGGTGCTGCACCAGCAATTCGCGATCGTCTTCGGCGTCGACGACTTCGAAGTCCTTGGGAGCGCCCTGGAGCCCGGTTCCCATCAGCTTCGCCGCGGATTCCTTGGCGCACCACAGCCGGAGCGGCCAGTTTGTCCGGGCCGACTCCGTCGGCAGGCTTGAGAGCAGCTCCAGCTCTTCACTCGTGGCAAACCGAGACAACAAGTCCGACACATCGCGAGTCAGAAGTTCCATGTCGACGCCCGCGTCAACATGGCTGGCGAACGCGACAGCCGCATTGTCGGTATGGGCGAGGCTGATCTTCAGGTCGCAGGGGTCATCTCCCCAGGTTGGATAAGGACGGCCCGACTCGTCGTGACGGATTCGCAGCATGGCCGGATGAATTGAGGTCGTCTCACCCTGCTTGACGTACCAGTCGCGAATGGCTTCCTTGACGACAACCCGTGACGCCAACTGTTGCCACTGCCGGTTTGCATCGGAAATGGCAAGGAGTTCCGCCATCTCTTCCGAGTGCATCGCAATCCGGGATCCGCGGTCGAGGTCGCCCTTCTTAAGATGCTCCTTGGTCAGAACGCGACAGGATGCCCCATTGACTGCAGCCGTGGCCGGCACTTCGTCGCTGAGCGTGACGACGTAAGGATTGCGAATCCAGGCGGCAAAGCGGGGCGACCACTTAAAGATCCAGTCGCTCCAGCCGATGATCTTCAGCCAGACGCCGCCCTGCCCGTCTTCAACGATGATGTCGCATTTCGTCCGCTTCAGTTCCTCGTCGAACTCAGTCAGTTCGACGCGAATTGGCACGGACGAGCCAACCGGCGGTGTGTCGCAGCAGATCTCCATGCGTTCCAGCCCGGTCGGCAGCACGAACCAGTCATGAAGTTGGAGCCACAATCCCAGAAACTGTCCGACGCCGTCCATCAGACACGGATCGGTCAGCAGCGTGGGATTCTCGAACGAACGGAAAAGTTCATTCTTGGGAGCAACCAGCAACTCGCCGTCGAAGCTCGGGTTGCCCATCCGGTCGAGTTTCGAGATGACCTGGAGCGTCGGGCCGTGGAACATCAACCGCTGGTCATAGACGTCGAACGCGGTCGCTGTCCAGTCGGGGCCATCTTCGCACGGGGCGATCTCGACATGAAGGTCGTTGCGATAGCCATCCGCGAAGAGCGCCGTTCCCGAGAGGCTGCGAACACCCTCGAACTCGACGGACACTTCGACGCGTCGGATGCCGGTTTCGGCATCTTCCGATAGGGTTGATGCGCGAATCGTCATGACCTGACGTTCTTTATCGACCAGGCCGATCCAGCGTGAGGCTCGGATGTTCTCGAAGCCAATCAGACCCTTACCGACGCACAGGACCGACGCCGCTTCGGCGATCAATTCGATGCCGAACGTCATCGGCTGGATGGGAAGACATTCGGAAACCGGCTTGATTCCCGGCGCGTGGACGAACGTGTGGTCGTGCAGGAACCAGTCTTCCTCGACATCCAGCATTCGCTCCATGACCAGTTGCCGGCCCGGTTCATATTCCAGGATCGTCCCGAGGAACGGCATGTTGGCTGCGGCAAAGTCTTCGTCGGTCAGAGCCGGTCCGGGATCGATCGGATTGTTGTCCACGAACTCGTCCTCAACGTCAGACTTGTCCGCGGCAACTTCCATCGCCACTGCGTCGTCCTGGATGTCCGCTCCATCGTCCGTCATTAACGGGGAGGCCTCTTCGGCGGGTGCCGGTTCGGCGGTCATCGTTTCGGAAGTCATATTCGTCTCGACATCAGTGTCGTGGTGCATCGAGGGCGTCTCAGCGGCGACCGCATCGACTGATTGTCGCGGCTGCTTGGGTGGAACATTCGGGCTGAGCAGCGGGCTCCAATCGATGCGATAAGGAACCGCGGTCTTGGGAGGAACCGGCGGAACGCCCGGCTTGGATCGATCAACGGCTTCGACGGGGCGATTGTCGAACAGCGCCCGCAGATCAATCGGCACCCCCGCGACGAACAGCGACGCCAGCAAACGATGGAGCTGCGAAACCGGATCGACTTCGTCGACGTCGAGCGCGACCGCCTTGAGGTCATCACGACCTGGCAACAGCGTTGGCAGGCTCGAGGCGAGTTGTCCACCACCGGCCTGGACGAAGAGCCGCGCGCCATCGTTGTACATGCGCTGAATGGTCTGCCAGATCTGCAGCGGGTGGTCGAGATTCAGCAGCAGCGTTTCCGGGATCTTTTTGGGATCTTTCGGATAGGGCTTCGCGGTGATCGACGAATACAGCGGAATCTTCGGACGACGCAGCGGAGTCTCGGAATCCCTGAGCGTCGCCAGTAGGTCATCGCGCAGGTAGCTGAGCCGCGGCGTGTGGATCGGCGGATACGGAAGAATCTGCACGAGGACGCCGTCTTTACGGAGCTCATCGGCGATGGCATGCAGACTGGCCGGAGGACCGCCAAAGATCACGGCTTCGGGCGCAATATGAATCGCGAAATGCGTCCCGGGATGTTGTGCGAACAACGGCTCCAGCCGCTCGGCCGAGGCCCAGGCGAAGGCCATTCGCTCGCCCTTGGCATCGCGCCAGTCAACGTTCAGAACCTTCCAATAGCTGGGAGCCGAAGACTGAAAGTCAGCCGAACCGGCAGCGCAGACCGCTGCCATTTCCCCCTGGCTTTGTCCGGCGATCATGTCGGGTTTGACGCCGAACCGCTGGAGGAGAATCCAGCTCACCCAATTGCTGAGCGTCACGCCCATCGCGGAGAGGTAGCGTTCATCAGGCCGCGCGTCGGGATCGACTTCCTGGTCGTCGGTCCGCGGCGGCGCGAGCCGCTTGCGCAAAGTCTGGCGATACGATTCCGGGAGGCTGCTGGGTGGCCAGAAGATCGAACTTGTCGGAACATTGTCGTCCGGGTGTCGATCGCGGTCTTCGAAGTTGTCAAACTCGGCCCGAACCTCGGGGTATTGCAGGCACATCTCCATCAGATGATCGGGGTAGGTACCGATCAGTCCCGGGAATCCCATGCCCGGGAAGATGAAAGCGAGCAGACCATCAGGAATGCGCGGTTGATCGCAGTACCACGTATCGGTCAGTCCTGTGAAGTCGGGCTTGTCGGCCCGGAGACTGGTCAGGCAGGTCTCCAACCGCTCCGCGAGAGAATCGCGGTCGGAGGCCAGGAATGCCAGACGCACCGCCGCCGGCGACGACGTTTCGTTCCAGGCGGTCAGCGCGAAGTCGGCAGGACTTGCGAGCGAGCGATCCTCGCGGACGAAGTCACTCCACGATTCGAGTTTGGCGATCAGACTCGGCACGTCGTCGGCGGCAAAGGCGAACAACTCGTCGGGACGTTGGCGGACCCCGATGAAGGGACGCGTTTTTGGCTTCTTGGCCCGGCGACCTTCAACGCGCGTGTCGACTTCCTGCATGACCAGGTGGACGTTGACCCCGCCAAAGCCAAACGCATTCACGGCGGCCAGTCGCGGCCCGGACGACGAGGGATGGACCCAGGGGCGGCACTGGGTATTCATGAAGAACGCGGCATCGGCGAGTTCTTCACGGGGCTCTTCACAGTGCAGCGACGGCGGGATGATCTTATTGCTCAGCGACAGCGCGACCTTGATGATCGACGCCATTCCCGATGCAGGCATCGTGTGGCCAATCATCGACTTGACACTGCCCATGCAGCGCTGCGTGGGCGGGCTCGCGGACCGGCCGAAGAAGGTTTTGATCGTCTCGATCTCGGACATATCTCCGGCAACGGTTCCGGTGCCGTGCAGTTCGAGATAGCCCAGCTCCAGCGGATCGATGCCGGCATCTGCGTAGGCTCGCTTGAGCGCCTCGACCTGCCCGGCACTGCTCGGAGCCAGCACGTCCAGCGCGCGGCCGTCTCCCGACGAACCCACGCCCTTGATGACGGCATAAATCTCATCGCCGTTTCGGACAGCATCTTCGAGGCGTTTGAGAACGATGGCCCCCGCACCGTCTCCAATGACCAGACCATCGGCCCGCCGATCGAACGGGCGAATAATGCCGTTTCGGGACAAAGCGCCCAGCCGCGTGAAGACGTGCCAGAACGTAGCCGAGTGGTTCATGAAGACGCCGGCGGCGACTGCCACGTCGCTGAGTCCGCCGCGCAGACGTGACATCGCATATTCGACAGCAACGAGCGACGAGGCGCAGGCGGCGTCGACCGTGAAGCAGGCCCCGCGCAAGTTCAACCGATTCGCCGCCCGGCTGGCGACGATGTTGGAAATTGCGGTGGAAACGCTTTCGACTTCGTTCGGCGACAGAGTGGATCGCAAGTAGGCCGCGACTTCGGACCGACGCGAACCAGCCAGAAGATCGGGATACTTCCGGTCGATCATCTCCAGGACCGTTTCGAAGACTTCCGCCCGAAGGGTCAGTTCGGTCTGCTTCGAGGTCACGTATCCGCCGCGACCGATAATCAGGTCGCTCGCGGTGCGAAGCGGGTCTTCGTCGAAGATGCCTGCGTCGCGCAGCGCTTCATCGACAACATGGATCATCAGGAACTGATCGGCATCGCCATGTCGGACGGCGTTCGGAAGGACACCGTAGCGGCGGGAATCGAACCAGATATCGGAGGGGATGAACCCGCCGCGTCCACACGGAATGTACGCTTCGTGCTCTTCCGGCAATTCCTGGTTCCGGCAACCACGCCAGCGATCGGCCGGAATATCCTCGACGGCGTCAACGCCGTTAACGAGATTCGACCAGTACTGCCGCATGTTGGCCGCGCGTGGGAACACGCAGGCCATGCCGACGATCGCGATATCTCCACCACCCACCGCCATTACACGTTCTCCGCGCTCAATCGCGACATCGCCTCCACGCTGCACGAGACGACGACCTCATGGGCCGCGGTATCGGTCAGTGAAATTTCATGGTGGAAACGTCGCACCCCGCCATCGACTGGAATGAGCGAGATCCCGCGAGATTGGTACAACTGCCGCAATCCGTCCGAAACCATCCCGCTATCCCACGGGCCCCAGTTGATGGCCACCACTCGCGCCGGCCAGCTTCGATCGAGTTCGCCGGCCAACTTGTTGAGGTACTCGTTGGCCGCGCTGTAGTCGGTCTGTCCACCATTGCCGAACCGTGCCGAGACCGACGAGAAAAACACCAGCCAGCCCAGGGACTCGGGCCGGAGTTTACGCGTCAGCGTCAAGGCGCTGTCAATTTTGGTTGACAGAACGGTCAGGAAACTTTCCGGCGATTTGTCCTGTATCAGCTTGTCCAGAATGACGCCCGCTCCGTGGACCACACCGTCGATCCGTCCATAACGCTCATAAACCTCGTCGATCAGACTTCCGAACGACTCGGCATCACTCACATCACAAGGGAAGTAGCTGACCTCGGCACCGGCCTCGCGGAATTCGGCAAGGTTTCGCTGCAACTCGCGCTGACGCATCGTCGCAGCAACTTTCCTTTCGATTTCCGCTGGAACCAGCTTCTCGCCCGCAGCCCTGGCTGCCTGCAGGAAGTGGCCCCGAAGAGCGGTTTCCGGCAGATCCGCCGTCGCGGCTGACTCTTCGGACAACCGCGACCTTCCCACGATGACCAGGCGAACTCCCGGTTGTGCGAGGGGCTTGATCACTTCAGCCGTGATCCCATAGCCGCCCCCGGTGACCAGGATGACGCCACCCGGTTTGACCGCACATGGCGTGCCACGCAGGGGTGATGTATCGGGCTTCAGTTCCAGTCGGAAACGCCCGCGTTCACTGAGACCGAGTTCTGTCGGAAGGTTCTCAGACAGGAACTCGCTGGTGACCCGCGCGACCAGCCGTTCGGCCTTTAGAGCGGGATCGATGTCGAAGGTCGTCACCGACAGCGCGGGGTTCTCACGAGCGAACGACTTACAGAGGCCAATCGTGGTTGACGCTGCAATTCCACATCGAGGTCCGTCGCCGAGCCCGAACTTCCCATCGAGCGCGATCAGGTTGTAGACGAATCCGCCGCCCTGTTTCGCACTGGCCAGGAGATCCTCGCGGAAGTGCTTGAGGATCAGAAACAGCCCGAGGGCCGTTCCGGTGACCGTTTCAGGTTCACCTGTCCCGGCCGCCCGACAGGTGGCCGAGAGTCCGCCGACATGAATGACCATGCCGACTGGCGATTTGTCGGTACCGGAGATCTCCTGCCGCAGGCGAGCCACCGATTCGGACGACCGCAGATCGCACTGATACCGATCGCTTCCAAATGCCTTGAACGTGTCTCCCGGCACCACCTGGCGAACACGGTAACCTTCGCTCCGCAGGGCGGCGAGCAGCGTGCTGGCTTCCTGCGGAGCGTCACCGACGACCAGAATCAGATGCTCTAGTGGGAAGGTTTTTTTTTTGACGAATCCCCCGAGGCATCGTGGGCGGTCAAAACGTGGCGTTCAACTTCGGGCCCGGACGCAGCCCCGCCGCCGCTGGCCAATTTCTTGGACCGCCGGTCATCGTAGAACTGAACGATGTCGCCTAGCGTCTTGAGCCGGCTGAACTCGCCCATCAGTTCTTCCTCGTCTTCCCCTTCCACGCGGAAGACCGAGTGGTAGCTCTTGAGCTTGCTGAAGATTTCGATCGTCTTGATCGAGTCGATCCCCAGGCCCGATTCGAGCTGCAGGGTTTCATCGAGGGCATCGACGGGATAGCCGGTTCGTTCAGCAACGGCCTGCAAGAGATCCTGGCGGAAGACTTCGGACGAAGGAACGTCGCCAGCAGGGGCGGAAGCCGGTGCTGCGGCGGGAACCGGAGCCTTAACTGGTGCTGGCGCGGGGGCAACCTTGGCGACCGGCGCGGGAGCCGGAGCAGGCGCCGAAACACGGCGCTCAACGGCGGGTGCTTCGACTGGCTTCGGCGAGAGACGTTGTGCCGGCGGCGCGGGTCGCGGCGGAGCCTTTTTGACTCGGGCGACTGCGGAAACGGTCGGCTCTGGCCGAGCAGCAGGCGCTGCCGGTGCAGCGGTGACGTAAGCGGCCGGACGAGTCGGCTCAACATAAGTCACAGCGGCGAGTCCGTTCATCCCCGTGGCGGGGGCATGCTGGGCCGCCTGATCATGCATGGTCAGCAGTCGATCGAGCATCCGCTGCTGGGCGGTTTGCAACTCGAGGAACTGTGAAACGATCGTCAGAACCTTATCGGCACGATCGCCATGCGGGGCTGCTCCATTGCCGTTCGTAACCGGATCCTGGTGACCGTTGGACGAATGCATCGTTTCCTCTCGATTCAAAACAGACATGGCGGCAGAAGACGCCGGGGAAGAAGTGACAAGGGAACCATTGGCGACATGGCGCTCTGCCGAAAGTCGCTTTCCAAACCCAAATCCACGCGGTCGATCTCGCGGTTCCACGTCCGCGGCCGACCACTCCGCCACGGGCACTGGTTCGTCGAACGGCAGTGCCGCGTCGTCCGACTCAAGGAGATCGTCGGCGAGAATTTCGTCGACGTCCGTCAGCTCGTGTTCATAGACCGTCCCGGCATCGATCGCGGTTTCGAGGCCGCGAGTCTCGTCGACGTCCCGGCGAGTCAGCCGGTTTTGCACGACGGCCGCTTCTTCTTCGATGGCGTGCCGAATGGCCTCGGAAATCGTGACACCCTGCTTCGCGGGACGAGCGTGTCCCGGTGTCAGAATCCAGTCCGTCACCCCGATCCGTTGCCGTTTGCAGAGTTGATCGAAGTAGTCGGCAATCGAGCGTTCCGAGAGTTCTCGACCGGCGAACCAGGCCGAGAGATTAACGGGCAGCCCGAATGCGAGGCACGCGGCCAGCATCTCGGCGAACTGCGGGACTCCTCCCTTGCCGCCGTCCAGCGTCAGAATAGGAATCTTTTTATCGGAGAGGTTCTGCTCGACCATCCGGGTCAGGATTTTGCCCGGGCCGACTTCGACGAAGAGTTCGACACCCGCGCTCACCAACTGCGAGACCTGATCGACAAAACGAACAGGTTCGACCAGGTGCCGCGCGAGAAGTTCGCGCATCGCGGCCGGCTTGGCCGGATAGACTTGTGCCGTCGTATTGCTGCTGACAAGAATCCCCGGTGCCCGGAACGGAATGTCCTTGAGAATCTTCGCGAACTGCCTGGACGCTTCTTCCATTTGCGAAGAGTGAAACGCCCCCGAGACCGCCAGACGTTTCGCGCCGATGCCGTCTTCAGCGGCCAGCTTGACGGCCCTCTCGATCTCCTCGACCGTCCCCGAGATGACCATCTGAGACGGCGTGTTGTAGTTCGCGATAACGACGGCGAGGCCGTGCCGTTCGATCCACGATTGCGTGGTAGCGGCGTCGGTCAGGACGGCGGCCATGGCGCCGGAACACGATTCCGCGGTTTCCGCCATCAACCGTCCGCGAGCACCGACAACCTTCAGCATATCTTCGGCGGTCAGGCTGCCGGCGGCATAAAGGGCAAGGTATTCGCCAAAGCTATGTCCGGCCGCAATCGCAGGGGTGACGCCAAATCGCCGGAGCAGGTCCGTGGCGAAAAGTTCCACGAACGCGAGCGCGGGCTGAGCAACGCGAGTGCTGTTGAGAGCCTTCTGCTGGGCCTCGACAGCTCCTGGCTCGAAGTCGGTCGGCGGGTAAATACAACGCGTCAGCGAATCGGGAAATTCCTGTCGCAAGGTCGAATTGGCAAGGTCGGCCAGTTCGCGCGATTCCGGGAACGCGATTGCCAGTTCCCGCAGCATGTTCAGCCGTTGAGCGCCCTGCCCCGGATAGAGGAAGCAGACCTTGGTCGGATCGACAGCCGGCGCGCTCGAATAGTGGACGCCCGGACGATTGACTGCTGTCGTGAACGATTCGGTCAGTTGATCGAGGTGCTCGATCAACTCGGCGATCGTGGCAGCGACGAGGCCCAGCCGAAAGGCCGCGGGAGCGGAATCGGGTGATCGGTCTCGCCAAACGGCAAGGGCAAGTTCCGCGAAGTCGCTGGTCTGGACGTCTTCAAGGTCGACATCCGCCAGTCGGCTTCGCACGCTCGCGAGCTGGGCGATCAACTCGTCCTGGGAGTCGGCCTGCCAGTAGAAGACTTCAACACCGCGGGGCGTGAAATCGTCCTGGGCCACGACAGCGTTCGGGCCATCGTACTCTTCGAGGACGACGTGGAAGTTCGTCCCGCCGAAACCGAAGGCACTGACTCCGGCCCGACGCGGGATCTCGGGATTCGCCCTCAACCACGGTCGCGTTTCCGTGTTCACGAAGAACGGCGAATCGGGCGTGTTCAACTTGTCGTTAGGAGTTTCGACTCCGATGGTGGGCGGCAGAACCCGGTGCTTCAGAGCCAGGGCCGTCTTGACGAGACTGGCGACGCCGGCTGCCGTCTTGGCATGGCCAATCATCGACTTCACTGAACCGATCGCGACGCTCTTTGGCTTGTAATTGTCGATCTTGAACGCACTCGTGAGCGCGGTCACTTCCGAGCCATCGCCGACTACCGTTCCCGTGCCATGCGCTTCGATGAGTGTCAGCGAGTTGGCCGTGACGCCAGCGTCCTCATAAGCACGCTGCATGGCGAGCATCTGGCCCGGGGGATGGGGAGCCGTCATGCTTCGGTTGCGGCCATCGCTCGAGCGGCCCATGCCCTTGATGACCGCGTAGATCTTGTCGCCATCCCGCTCCGCATCCGGAAGTCGCTTCAGCATCAGCCCCGCGACGGTTTCCCCGAGCGCAATTCCGTCCGCCGAGGCATCAAACGGACGCGGCACTCCCTTGGGAGACAATGCGTGCGTCTTTGCGAAGCTCATGTAGCAGAACGGATTGTTCGTCACGTCGGCCGCGCCGAGCAGCATGACGTCGGCAGTCCGCAGCCGAAGCTGGCCAACGGCAGCGTCCAGGGCCGCGAGCGAAGCCGCACAGGCCGCGTCGACCGTAAAGTTGACGCCACCGAAATTCATGCGGTTGGCAATCCGGCCGGAAATCACATTCAGCAGGAAACCGGCGAATGTGTCTTCGGTCCACTCGGGGAGCGTCGCTTCAATTTCGCGAAGCACCTGCGACTGCTGGTTCTTGTCGAGACTGGTTGCCCGCGGCAGGTAGTGCCGCATCATCGTGCGGAAACAATAGTCCGTCCCGACGTCGTGGGAGCCAGCGGCTGCGAAGATGACTCCAAACTTCGACCGGTCGCAGTCCTTGTGGTGATATCCCGAGTCGACGAGCGCTTGCCACGCGATATCGAGCGACAACAGCTGAACCGTGTCGATGGAGTGGAGACTGGCCGGGGGCATTTGCCAGTCCATCGGGTTGAAGCGCGTGGCTTTTAGAAACGCGCCCCACTTCGAGTAGACCTGGTCCGGCTTCAGCCGTTCTGGTGAGAAGAAGTCTTCCTCATTCCAGCGATGCTGAGGCACGTCTTCGATGGCGAAAACGCGATTGCAGATGTTGGCCCAGAAGTCGCGAACCGATCGCGCCTTCGGGAACATGCCGGCCATCCCGATGATGGCAATTTCGTCGGACCGATCGTTTTTCCGCGATGGGCGGCGGGGACGGACGGCGGGTGAGTCTGATCGTGGCGGCAACGAGGGCATTCCTTCCTGGCTCATCTCGAGGTCCATGACTCTCTCACGGGCATTGTGACGGTGATTGATCCGGCAACAGGTTCGGAGCTGGCCCGCTCCGAAAGTTCGATACGGTTTACTAGGGACTGGCGTGACTCATCTGGTGGAACAAAGGACTCTTTGCCAAATCCGGCTGTGGCGACAACGAGCTCAAGAACGAGTGTCTTGTTTCCAATGGACCCGGATAATCCCTGCCAGTCGGACGCATGTCAATATAGGCAATCTGGTAAATTTAGGTTCATGTCGTTGAGCTTGGTTTGCCAAGAGTGGTTGTCTACTCCCAGCGACTCGAACGAACGCGATGCGATCTCTTTCCGTTCAATTCCGTCCTGGATGTACGATTCTCGTGAAACCAGACGCTGAGTGTCTGGGTTAGTTGTGTCGTGGCTGTCATGATCCCTTTGTCATCCAGGTCACGTGTCATCCAGGTCACGTTTACCAACCAGCTAGTTGTAGCGATGCATGCCTTTGCGGGGTGACACGACCGTTTCCGGCCCATGGGGCGCGAAAAACCGTGTTGCCGAAATTTGCCGTCATCTCATGTGGAGATGCTCAGAAATCCCATGGAGCAATTGGCCGATTCCCTCAGTCCCTGGGGAATCGCGTCCGCGTGCGGCGACTTCCACGCAATCTTTCTTCCGGGTTCTCCGGCCCTGGCCAAATCCGTTTCAGGCGGACCTGGTCAACAACCGGAAAAGACGGATGTCGGGCTTTCTTGCCGTTTCGCTGGCCAATCGAGTTTCAATGATTTCCGAATGCGCTGGAGGATTGCGTCTGGGTGGTGTCTTGTGGTCGGCGTGTCTTCGATGTGCGGTCTTCAGAGACCTTCACGTGTACGTGTATTAACGTGCGATTCGGGCCTTGACGGTTTCCCGAGCTGAAGATGGTGCCGTCGCGGCGGCAGGAGCGGCGGTTGACGCGGGTGCATCGGGCAGAAAGTCGGTGACCAGTCGCAACCGCGTGGTAAACGGAGTTCCCGGGCCGCCGCCAAACAGGGCTCCCAGGTTCAAGCTCATGAACTCGTAGTAGTACAGATACACCTTGTCGTTCAGGACCACGACTTCGGGGTCAAAACGGAAACTGAGACCGTTGCGGCAGGCTTGCACGGGATTGGGGTTCTCCAGGCTTGCCACGTAGATCCGGGACGGCGACAGCAGACTGAAGCCAGCAATCTTTCCCACCGCGAACGAAAAGTACGTCTTACCGCGGTAGAAGAACGGTTCGGCGAGAAAGATGGACGAAGTACGTCCGCCACCCAGGGGAAATTTGGGGGCGTCGATGGTGGCGATCCGCGTCCAGAACGGCGAGGACTGGCGGTAGACTGCAATCTGATTCTTGTTTTTACCGGTGATGCACATCAGGGCTTTTGTACCAAGCTCCGGCGCATCAAAAATGATGGCATCAGTCTTATCGCCGGCATCGTTGGTTAGGATCGTGTATTGATTGTTCGCGAGGTCCGCCACAGCCGCTTGCAGCGTTTTCTGGCTGTCCCGAAGAATAGTCGTCAGAGCAAATTGTCCCGGAACCCAACGCGGCCCCTTCAGACCAAAGGCATCCATGTTCAAGGGGTTATCTAGATTCGATTGGTTATCGAATCGCCAAGTCGGCAGGATGTCATTCGACAACGTGACGGTTGCCCCGACCAAGAAGTCCGCATAGGTTGTCGGGAGGGCGCCTCCACGGCCAGATCCTCCCGTGGTCAGTTGGGTATACACCGGATTTGAAGTTCCCAATGGGCCGAACCGAGCCACCTGGTTAACTCCTTGACCATCGCGTACGGTCATATAAATGTAACGGCCATTGGCGTTCACCCCGAACTCCGGGCCGTTGAGCGATCCCCACCCGTCCGCGTCCCACCAGGGCGGCGCCGCATTTCCACCAGCCTGAGAGCCCAGACGAACGAGTTGCCCCTTGCCGTCCGGCGGAATGAATCGACCGGTTTGTGGGTCAACCTTGCAGAGCCAGATGTTGAGAGTGACCGCGTCTTGCCAGACGACTTCGTTTGTCTCTTCAAAGATTTCGGGGTCGATGACGTTCGTCCCGCCGATTACGACGTCTTCGAGGGCAATCGCTGTCGATTCCAGGAACATGGCCGCTGACAGAACGAGGCAGGCGGCATGAAGGAGGCAACGAGAGTCTTGACGGATGAACATCTCTCACCAATGTCATGAATTACAGAAAGCAACCAAGTCACCCGAACCGAATTCTTTGAAAAAAGTACCCAATCTGTTCAATCATCGTCAATTGTTTAATGTTGAATTTCGCGCCATTTTGTCTAGTTGATCCACTCGTTGCGTTCGCGAGCACCATTGTTCTCGATCGACCGGATTTCAACACGTCGTCGCGCGGGGATCCGTGTTTTGGGGCGACTTTTCCGTCTTTCCGCCGACCTATCGAGGCACGTCCAAAGCACTGGCCATCGCAGGTCTAAGCAGCGTGTTGTTGCGCCTTTGGACTCCTGCGGAGGTCTGAGCGCCCAGTTTTCGTTGCAAGGTTATGCTGGGTAAATGCTTAAGGATCGAGAATGGCACGCCAGGCATCGTGCGAATGACTCGAAATGGGTAGCCGGATTCTGGTCGCTGAAAGTCATTCCCAATTCGATTGCCTGTCCGCCGATACAGGTATTGAGCGGAACCGTTGGGTGGGCCTTCATCGCTCCTCCGTGGCAAATTTGTCGGGGGAACCAAATCGGCCACGAAACTTCCGCGCGGTGGCGTGGCAAGGCGAATTCCCTCGCACTGCGACTTCCTCAGGCCTTGGAAGAAATGCTTCCACCTGTCGACGAAGAGACGGAAGCCGGAATTCCAGACACCCGCCCTAGCGATCGGCCTCACCATTCGGCGACATGCGAGGATCGAAATGAGCGAGAGCGGCATACAGCGCGTGGCGATCGCGGGCGCCGGAAAGATGGGGCAACAAATTGCCCTCGCCGCGTTGGCGCATCGGTTCGATGTGCGGTTGTACGATACGAATCCGAAGGCGTTGGATATTGCGGCCCGGACCAAGGAGGTGATTGGACAGGTTCTTGGCTACTCGGAGGAGAAACGGGCGGATCTGCGTCGACTCGTTGGCCAACTGAAGGTCCAGACGGATCTCGCACAGGTGATTCAAGACGCCGATCTTGTCATTGAATGCGTGCCGGAGCGCGCGCGTCTGAAAAAGGACTTCCTTCGCCAGGTGAGTCCAAAGCTGTCGCCCGAGACGCTGATCGTCACCAATTCCTCGATGATTCTCCCGTCGGAGTTAATGGGGGAGGTTACCGGACCGGAGCGGTTCGCGAGTCTTCACTTTCTCTCGGAAACCCCCGGGGTCGAAATCATGGGGCATCCGGGGACTTCGCAACGGACGATCGAACGTCTGAGAGCTTTTGTCGAGGAAATCGGTCACCGGCCATTCGTGTGCCATCGGGAACATCCGGGGCAGATGCTCAATCACATGCTGGTCGCGCTCAATTATGCAGCGCTCTCGCTGGCGGCGAATGGCATCGGCGAACCGGCCGAGATCGATGCGATCTGGATGTTGTCTTCGCGAACCGATTCCGGTCCATTTGGGCAACTCGATATTATTGGACTGGATACCGCGCTGGACATCACGAAGTTGCAGGCAGTGGTCACGGGCGATCCTCAAGTCCACCGCAATATCGCGTTTCTTCAAACGTACGTGGACGCGGGACGACTGGGGGTCAAGGCGGGGCGGGGAATTTACGACTACCCGAATCCCGCATACAAGGATCCGGAATTTTTGAAGATTCCAGCCGGACGTCCGGCAGTCGTCCCTGACGAAATTCCTGCTTCCATCGATGCCGTCAGCCAAGCTTCACGAAGCGAATCGCGGTCAAACCGTGAGCGTCCCCTGGTGAACTCCTGGTCGCGCGAGGCCGGTGGCGGATATCAGGTCGAGTTTTTGGTCGACCCGACCCGACTCGACTGCCTCAAGGATCATGTTTTTCGAGGGACTCCGCTATTACCGGCGGCCGCAATCCTGGAACTGTTCGTCGAATCTCTGACGTGCGTGGACGCTGAAACACGGCCCAGTGAGTGGATGTTGTCCAATGTCGAGTTCCTGAACGGAATCCGCTGTTTTACCGATCAACCACAGCGGGTCTTTGTTCATTTGATTCCCGATCAGGAAGCGTACCTGTTGGAACTGCGGCAGGTCTTCTGCAATCGGCAGGGCGCGGTGATCGATCCGGCTCGGCTGTGCTCGCGTGGACGGGCAAACCGAGCGCTTCATCAGACAGTTTCCGAGGTACCCAAAGTCGCGGCTACACAAACCGGAGTGATTCGCTACGCGGATACGGGAGGCAACACGTTTGGGCCGACCATGCGGCGATTGTTTCGGCTGGGTGTCGCGGAGATGGCCGGTTGGGGCGAACTCGCGGCGGTCGGTGCCGCTGCCGGAGAGATGCCAGGGGAAGATTTCTGCCTACCCGTCGCGATGCTCGACGGAGCCCTCGTCGCGTGTGCGGTCAATACGCGGCGGCTCTTGCCCGACGTGTTGCAATTGCCAAAACAGTTGCGCGAGATGCGGCTTTTGAAGGAACTCGCCCCCTCGAGCGGCGGAATGGTCACTTTTCAGGCCATCTCCGTCTCGGCCACGGGGACCGAGTATGACCTGGATGTGTGGAACACGGAGGGAGAAATCTGTCTTTGCCTGCGGGGCTACGAATGTCATGCACTCGCCGATCCCGAGACACGCGTGTTTGACGTGGAATGGGAGACTCGCGAGACCGAGTTGAATGCGGATCTGTTTCCCTGGCAATCGTCACTGGATTCGGCCCAGGAGACTCCATTTTCGATCTGTCTCGAAGAGTCAACCGCGATCATCCTCGGCGACGGGCCCGAAGGTCGTGCCATTGCCGCCCGGTTGATTCCGCGGGGAGTCTCGCCCCATGTGATTGCCGGAGTCTCGGGCGAGGACGGCGAACTTCTGGGGTATTTGCAAGACGAAGAACCGACGCTGGTTCTCGTGATGCCGACCGCGGGCCCTTGCGAAGTCGAAAATTGGCTGGTCACCGCGCGGAGACACGTCGAAACGGTGGTCTCCGCGGCACGGCCGGATCACGATCCGGGGATGCTGGTCTTCGTAATCCCAGAGGAATGGTTCACAAAACCGGCGGGAGCCGCAATTGCGAACGAGGCCGGTGAATGGCGCGGGCTGACGAGGCCAGTCGGCTGGGAAACGAAAGTCGTTCGGATCCCTCGCGACACCTGGCCTGTGCGGACTGCCGAGATTGTTGTCGAAGCCGTCACCGCGAACTGCCGGGCGACCTCGGTCCAACACCGATAATGCGATTCGGCGGCGCGATGCGGCCGATCAGGCGAGTTCAATGAGCGACTGCGTGCGCAGAATGATCCGCTCCTCGGGAAACGTGTGGAAGGCGTGCAGGCTGAGACTGGGGCCCACAAGCTCGTATTTGACGACGCTGAGAGCCGGGGGAGTCAGTCTCGAGGAGCCGCCGTACGATCGAAAGAGATCGGCATGGTGTCTGTCGAGCGCGAGTTCATCGCTGAGTTCGACAAAGACATCGGGCGGTAATTGTTCGACCTGGAAGGCAACGCAGTACTGCAAGCCGTCGAAACAGACAGATTGCGTCCTGCCGCCGCGAAGCACCAGATCAAGCTCGCGATGCTGTCGCGGCATGACCTGTAGCCGGGAAGAAATTGCCTCGCTGGTGTGCGTCCGGTCGGACTCGATGGTCAGCCAGTGACCTGACGCGCAGAGATGAACGTCCGCCGAGAAATGGGGAGAAGAGATTTTCGCGGAGGCCAGATCCTCCATCAATTCCGGATGGAGCCGCTTTCGGAAGACCCGAATGGATAGCTCGCCCACGGAAGGTCTGGCAAACCCGACCGCTGTCATACCGATTTCCCCTCGCGGCGTTTGTCGTTCTGGCCCCTGACCGACAACGCTTCTCGTCGGCTATTCCGGCGATGGCGTTCCCACGTACTGTCGATACCAGTTCACGAGCCTGGAATCGGCAGCTTCCAACTCGGCGAAATTGGCAAATGTTTTATCGAACTCCACTTCGGCGCTCCCGGAGCGGACAATTTTCACATGCACCGAGCCATCTGGTTTCTCAACAAATTCAAGACGGCGATCGGGCTGTTCCACCAGGATTCGCCGGGTGAGCGGCACGGCGGGACGTCCGAATAGAGGAATCGCGCGGTCTTCCCCAAGAACCTGAACCTGAATCGCCGCGGGCTCTTTCGAGTAGGTGTCGTACAGCTTCGCCCCTGCCGGGCTATTCTTCCGGAGTGTGTCGAGATCCGCGGCCTTGTATTTGTCGATGGTCGGCTTGCCCATCACGACGCGACGATGTTCGATTTCGATATCGCGTCCGTCCGTGTCACGAATTTCGATCGTGTCCGCTCCGTCGGTGACTCGCATCACGCGGCGGCCGTTGGCGACCTGGATGGACGTTTTCCGTCCGTTGGCCCCCATTTGCAAATGGACCTGAACATTACCGGGTAACCGCTCGAGAAGAGGCTGCGGCGGCGCCGGTTTGGCCTCCTGACCTTCGGCCAGGTTACAAACGACAACGAGCAGCAATAAGAAGGCGAGCCGGCACGGCCTCCCGGAAACCCGGTTTCCGGAAACCATGCGGACCGAACGTCGAGAACGGGAGTTCGTCATGGAAATGAACTCACGACTTCGCGATCACATCCGTCAGACATGGCCGAGCGGCCTGTTCTTTCCGAACATTCAACGCCATTTGTTACGCGCACGAAATGAATTCGCAAGTCCATCCCCGGCGTTTCCCGTTCCCCTGATTCGCGACGCTCGAAAGACAGGTCGCTGCCGCTGTCTATGTTGAAGCGACGTCGATCTAGTCCAGGCGTTTGACGCGGATGTTCTTGAAGTAGACGGTGCTGCCCGGATCGTGGGCCTGAAGAGCGAACGTTCCTTCGTCGACGTGGCGCGTAAAATCTTCGCCCGGTTTGTGGTCGTCAGGCTCGGTGTAGTCGACCACGACTTTGTCGTTGATCTTGATGGTGACGTGCTTGCCTTTGACGATGATGTGTTCGGTAAACCATTCGTCGTCCTTTGCCGGGGCTTCGAGGACGTCCTTGACGGCGTACAGACTGCCCGTCTTTCGCGGATCCTTGTTGTAGCTGTTGTTGACCTGAGCTTCGAACCCGTACTTCGGCCAGCCTTCGGGCTGGAATTTGGTGTGGAAGTAGATGCCAGCATTGCTGTTGGCCTGGGTCATGACGTCCACCTTCAACTCAAAATCCTTGAAGGGCTTTTCATCGGCCGTGTAGAACAAATGGCTTCGCTGGCCGTTGGACTTGATGGTTCCATCGACGATCGACCAGCTTTCGGGGTTCTCGCTGATCTTCCAGCCGTTGAAAGTCTTGCCGTCCCAAATCGTGACAAAGCCTTTGTCGTCCGCGGCGTGGGTATTGGCTCCCAGACAACAGACCGCCAGCGCGGCGATCGTGAACAGGCTCCTCGAAAACGTCATGGTGCAATCCTGCGAGGTTGTGAATGAAAAAGGCGCGACGCGAGCTGGAAACAGCCGCGTCTCAAGGGCGTTTGTCCCGAAAGCGATTCTCGCCCGCCCGAAAAATCGTTGCGACCGATATCACCCGCTGGGACGGCACCAGTCTGCCAGCAAGTCGGGGCCGTGTAAACTGGATCACGGGGGAGATTTTCGATCCATCGCATTTGTGTTGGATGACGGCTGACGATCCATGAACGACCATCACGCGAAACCTGTTCGCCGGGAGTCGAATCTGGCATGATCCGAGAGGAGCTTTGCCGGCGGATTCTCCGAATCTGCCTTCGGACGGAAGTAATTTTTTTTTCAGGTTTGTCGAGCGCACGATGAGATCGGATTTCGCGGAACGGGTGGTTGGGCAGGTGGAAGAGGTGGTTCTGGCCGCCGAGGAGGCGACGCGGCCGCTTGAGGTGGAACCCTACCGGGGCCGGCTCTTCACCGTCTTTGTCTTGGCTTATCGGGCCGGGGGGATGCAGCCAGATGCCGCATTCGATCTTTCCGCGGATGCCCTTTGCCGCGAACTCGGAGCCCGCTGGGGACTGGCCGATGCCGCACGCGACTCGGGCGCGGAAGCTGCGGGGCTGAATCCGCAGCACGTGCATAAGATGCGTCTGCTCTGGTCGACCATGCGACTGTGGATGGAATGGACGTACGCCTGGGATCGCTGGGCCGAGTTTCACTCGAGCGAGGCTCACGACACTGGCTCGGTTCGATCAATTCCTCCCAAGGGCTGACAAGTCCCGACTCGCTGACGCGGTTCGGAGCCAACCGGCGGCAGCCTGCGGATTGTCTGGCCGGATCAAACTGTCTAAATTCTCGGGCGCCTCGGCCTTACAGCGGCTTCCGTCAACGCGAGGCGGTTCCTGCGAAAAAGCCGAGCCGAATCGTTGGCGTATTGGCTTGCCGATGGTCCTACGAAATTTGAAGAAGACGGAATTGGTGACAGCGACGTGATGACAGGTTGCTGAAATCCGGGTTAGGCGAACGGAATGCACGTACGGTTTGATTGTCCGGAATGCCTGCGGCCGGAAGAGGTCACGATCGCGAAGAGCGCCTCTCTCGTCGGATGTCGCGTGTGCGGATGGACTCGCGATGTGGAACCGCTCGATTGCGGTGACGGTGTTCTGTCGCGATGTCTGGTGTGTGGATGTCCCGATCTGTGGCGAGACCTTCGGTCGGGATGGAAGAGCTGGCTGCTTGGTGGAGTGGCGGCGGGGGGCGTGGGGGCGATTGCCGCAATTCTGGGAGCTTCGGGCTGGTGGATCGCGCTTGGTGTCGTGCCAGTCTTGCTGATCGTGCCGCTGGCCCTGCGTGAACCTGTCGCCACCTGTTACCAGTGTCGGGCCAGATACCGTGGAGTGGGACGTCCGCGCGGCCTGACGGGCTATCGCAGTGAGACCGCCAGGCGTTATCGTTTGGGTTTGGCGCCGTCACGGAGCGCGGGACCGCAGCAAGGGGGCGCGACTTCCCGCTGATTCGCACCCGTGCGGATCTCGGATCGAATCCGCTTGGTTTCCCTTCTGAATTGTCTTTTCCGCTTCAAACACCCGTTCTCATTTTTATGTCGGTCGGATGAAACGCGGGTCGGCTGCGACCGATCGCGCGATCAGTTTGGATCGATTGAAGGCTGACTTCCTTGGACGCCCGCAAGACACGTCTGCTTGAAGACCTGGCGGGCCTGTTTCGGGGCGAGCTGCTTTGCGATCCTATTTCCTGCGCGCAATATGCGTGCGATGGCAGCCTGCACCAGATCGTGCCGCTCGCGGTGGCGCGACCGCTCGATCACGACGATACGGCCACGCTGGTGGCCTATGCCCGCGATGAAAATCTGCCGCTGGTGCCGCGCGGCGCGGGAACCACGGTGGCGGGAGAGTCGATCGGGGAAGGGATTGTCGTCGATTTCTCCCGTTCGATGAATCGAATTCTAGGGGTCGGCGAAGACTGGGTGCGCGTCGAAGCCGGGGCCGGTCTGGACGAGGTGAATCGCGAACTCAGGCGCCAGGGGCGATACTTCGCGCCGGACCCCGCGAATTACGCGACGACGACGATTGGCGGAATGATCGGTGTCGACGCGGCGGGTTCGCACTCGATTCGCATTGGCTCGGTGCGCGATCATGTCAAAACGCTTGACCTGATTCTGGCGGATGGCAGCACGTGTACCGTCGGTTCTGAGTCACATCAGCCGCCCGGCCTGGACCGGGATGGCGACCCGGTTCCCCGGCTCTTGCGAGATCTTCGTCCCCTGCTCCGCCGCCATTCCGGACTAATTCTGGAAAAGCAGCCGGCCCGTCAGTTACGCAATCGCGCGGGATACTTTCTCCGCAACATTTTGCAGAACGAGACGGTTCATCTTCAGAGGATGCTGGTCGGTTCGGAAGGGACTCTGGCCCTGTGGACGTCGGCCGTCCTGGCGACGCTCCCCCTTCCCGCGCACCGCGGCATCTTGCTCATGGTGTTCGACACGCTCGAGGGAGCGATCGAGGCGGTCGGCAAGCTCTCGAGCCAGCAGCCCAGCGCCTGCGACCTGCTTGACCGCCGGCTGCTCAATCTCGGACGTGAAATTGACAATCGGTTTTCGTCGCTGATCCCGCAAAACGTGGAAGCGGCACTGATTGTGGAACAGACGGGAACTTCGTCGCATCAGGTTCAGACACGTCTTGAAGCGCTGCGGCTGGCGACACAGGGGTTGAAGGAACGGGGGCTGGTGGCGCTGCAGTCGAATGACGCTACCACCGTGGACTTCGTTTGGTCGCTCCCTCGACGCGTGGTGCCACTGCTCAACCGCATTCGCGGAGCCGAACGGCCGGTTCCGTTGGTCGAGGACATCGCCGTTCCCCCCGAAGCGCTGGGCGATTTTCTCGCGGCGGCGCGAAGGGTGCTGCACAAATATGACTTCACGGCGACCCTGTACTCGCACGCGGCGGCAGGACAGATCCATCTGCGTCCATTCTGGTCGATCCGACGCGCGGAGGATCGCGGACGACTGCGGGACTTCGCGTCGGCGCTTTATGACGAAGTGCTCGCCGTGGGGGGGACGATCAGCGGGGAACATGGACTGGGAATTTCGCGGTCGTCGTTCTTGCGTCGGCAGTATGGGCCGTTGTATCCCGTCTTCGAGCAGATCAAACGGATTTTTGATCCCGTCAATCTATTCAACCCTGGCAAAGTTCTGAACGACGATGCCGACCTGATGATTCGCCACCTGCGGCCGGCCGGCGATCCTCGCGTCGATAAGGGCCAGTTGCAGCTACCGTGGGAACCACTCGAAGTGCTGGAAACGAGCAGCACCTGTAACGGTTGCGGAAGTTGCCGCGCCGGGAACCAGGGACGCATGTGTCCGGTCTTTCGAGTTCATCGCGGGGAAGAGGCGAGTCCGCGCGCCAAGGCGAATACGCTGCGCTTGTTGATCCAGAATCCGGAAGGCTACGCGGAACTGGGAGAGGAGAGCGCGCGTCCTCTCCTCGAAACCTGTATCGACTGCCGTCAGTGCCAGCGAGAATGCCCGGCCGAAGTGGAAATTCCTCGGCTGGTCCAGGAGATGCGAGCGCAGTTCGTGGCTTCTCAGGGGTTGCGCCGGGAAGACTGGTATGCCACGCGGATTCCCCTGTGGGCCGAACAATTCGCCGGCTTCCGCAAGCTGATGAACGTCCTGGGCCGCACGCGCCTGGGCAGGTGGACGCTGGAAAAGATGTTTGGTCTGACTCGTGAACGGCGGTGGCCGCGATACGTCAGCACCGCGAGTTATGCCGCCGTGACGCGCGGTCGCGACGCCAAGTCGGCGCGAGCAGGCGGGCGGACCGTGGCGTTCTTCGTGGACCAGCAGGCCCGTTTTCACGATCCGGAACTTTTGGAAGCAGCTTGTCGTCTCCTGGAACAGCAGGGTCTGGACGTGGTGATTCCGGACGGACAGAAACCGAGCGGATATTCGCTGTTCAGCTCCGGCGATCTTGAGCAGGCGCGGCGGATCGCGGAAGAAAACGTATCGGTGCTGGTGGAATGGGCGCGTGCGAAGTGTCCCATCGTCTGCAGCGAACCCTCGGCGGCCCTGTGTCTGAAAGAGGACTATCCACTGCTGTTGCCCGATCGGGAAGATGTGCGGCTCGTTGCGGATTGGGCCATCGATCTGGGCGATTACCTGCGAACACTCTGCAACGATGGCAAATGGCGGACGCCCCTTGCCTCGTTGCCGCTGAAGCTGGTGTACCAGCCGCCGTGTCATTTGATTAGCCAGGGAATCGGGCTGCCTCTGGTGGACCTGCTGCGGCGCGTGCCGGACCTTGAGGTCGAGGTGCTGGACGCGGGTTGCTCGGGAATGCCGGGAATTGTTGGCTGGACGAAGCGGACGCACGAAATGTCGCTCTCGGTGAGCCAGCGAATGCGAACGAGCGTGGCAGCCTCGTCAGCCCAATTCGGGATCAGCGAGTGCTCGAACTGCCGATCGCAGATGATGCATCGGACGGGGAATCGCGCGATTCATCCGGTTAAAGTTCTAGCCGCCGCCGCCGGCGTGCTGACCGTCGAGGAGCTGAAGCCATTTGTGTCGAAGGGTGAACGTCGATGAAGGTGGAACTGGTTTTCTTCGCGATGGCTCGTGACCTGGCCGGGGGCGAGAAGCGGGAAGTCGACATCCCATCCGATGCGACCGTTGACGACCTGCGGACCGCGCTGGGCGAAGCGATTCCCGCACTCGCTCCTCTGGCTCCCCGGCTGTTGTTCGCCCGTGGCGTGGAGTATCTCGATGCGTCGGCCCGCCTGGCCGAGAATGACACGATCGTCTGTTTTCCCCCAGTGAGTGGCGGTTGAGGACGATGTTTCTGCTGCCTGCCTTACTTCATGGATGATGCTGGGGCGACAGCGGTTGGCTGAGGCGACGATCGCAAGTACCCGACGAGGTGACTGAGCTCCTCGGGAGTGATGCGCTGCTCGAGCCCTTCCGGCATGAACGACTTCCCTGAGGACGAAAACTCTTCGATTGACGACTTCGAGACGACGTCAGTCTCGGCCTTGGCCCGCTTGAGGGTCACGTGGGTTTCTGTCTCGTCGGCGACGAGACCCGTGAGAATGCGCCCATCGTCGAGCGCGACGACGAAGTCGACATAGTTTGACTTCACTTCACGATTGGGGTCGAGAATTTGCAGAACCAGCTCGGCCGCGGAACGGTGCCGGACCGATTCCAGCGCCGGGCCGACATCGAATCCCTGCCCGGCCAGACGATGACATTGGGAACACTCGCGCGTGTAAACCGCGCGGCCAATCGCGGGATCGAATTCCGGCTTGAGGGTCGCCGAGTACTTCGCGACGACTTCTGCCCGTGGACTTTGCGAGGAGGCCCCAAGGAGTTTCTCGGCACGGGCTGCAATTTCGGTGTTCGCAGACGCAAGCAAAAGTCGACGCCGGGCGGATGGAATTTCGCTGGGAATGATGAGGCGATTCTCCATGGCTTCGAGGACCGCGTCGTGCCAGATCGCGCGGGCGAGTAATCCCTCGATGGCGGCTTCGCGCACGATGGGTGAGAACTGCCGCCAGCGGGCGATCAGGTCGCCGGGAACGGCCGAATCAGCACTCGCGCAAAGCTGCCGAACGGCTGCGACGCGGATGTCGGCGGGCTGAGCGGGTTGGACAAGCATCAACAATCGCGGCCGGGCTTCCGCGAAGGGACGATACTTCAGGAGTTGCAGGGCTTGCAGCCGCGCGGTGAGCGGGGCGTCTGGTTTCTCGGCAATCTCCAGCGCGCTGGCGATGCGACCTGCGATGACGGGTTGCGCATCGACAACCGTGGTGAAGTCGACCTTGCGAATGCGTGACCCCTCGGCGAATCCCGCAATGAGCGCGAAGGCGAAGTCGTCGGGGACATTGCCGAGCGAACGATAGCACGCGGTGAGTTCTCCATGATTCTCAGCCGCAGCCGTCAATGCCAACTGCTGGCAGACGATGAGGCCACCCTGGCGGTCGGCAAACTCGGGGCGTGCGAGCAGGCTAGCGAGGATCGTTCCTGCCGTGTTACGGGCGGAACCAAGAATGGCCGCGCGAATCCACGGGTCGCCTGCGTCCCGTCGCGCGAATTCGACGAGAGGCTGAATTTCGTCGGCTTCCTTGAGCGAAGAATTCCCCCAGACGAGCGCTGCCTGAAAGCGGACTCGCGCATCATCGTCAGCGAGCAGACTTCTGAAGAGAGGTCTCAAGGGGGCGGGCACGATCAGCGTCGGATCTCGCCCGTCTTCGAGGAACACGCGAATGCCCTGCTCTCGCAACCGGGCATCGGTGCTTGTCAGGCAGGTGGCAATGTCGTCGGTCGTCACAAGATCCAATCCCTGGAGCGTCCAGATGGCATGGGCTCGGGAGACGACCGGCGCGGAGTTGTCCGTGAGTCGCGCTCGAAGTTTATCCGCGACGCTGACGGCCTGGCGTTCCACGAGCAGCCGCTGGGCGGTGTCGCGGACCCATCCGTTCCCGTCGCCGAGCCAGTCCGCGAGTTCTTCGTCGCTGGCCGCACGCAGGTTCGGTGCCTTGCGGGCCGGCTTGTCTGGCGGGAGGAGTCGCCAGATCCGACCGCGATCGTTGCCGCTATCGAGGTCGAGCTTCGCAAGAATGTCGTCGGGGATGGACCACGGGTGTTCGATGTACTCGCGGTACATATCGAGAATGTGGAGCGTTCCGTCCGGCCCCGTCGTGAAGTTCACGGGACGGAACCAGATATCGGTCGATGCGAGAAACTCGGCGTCGGGTTCCCCGCGCGCTCCTCGCCACGTGATGCTGTCGGGAGTCAGGACTTGACGATGGATGATGTTCGAGGCGACGTCGGCGACAAACGCGTTGCCCTGGTATTCCGGTGGATAAACGTCGCCACGGTAGATGGCCACGCCGCTCGACGAGGTGAAGTATCCGGCACCTACCAGTTCGCTTTGCGGGTAGTTGACGCGCTCGGCGGTCCAGCGACGCGCGCGCAACTCGCGCCAAGGTTCGATTGGGCTGATGCGATGGACCGGCAGATGTTCTCCTGACTCGGCCACGTCGTGGACCGCTGGTGGTGACGGAACATGCGGGTTTCGGCTCAACAGGGATGAGGCCAACGCGACGTGCTGAACCGGGTTGCGGATATTGCAGAGAAAGCGATCGCCCCAGTCATTGAACGAGTGCCCAAACCGTGCTCCCCCTGGCAGCGATTCGAACTTGCCACTGGTTGGATCAAACCGAAAGTCGCGACGAGTGACCGAAACGGTTGAACTGTCAGCGGGTTGGCCCTCGGCGTTCAGACGATTGACCGTTCCACCATTTCCCGACGCCGTCCCGGTGATCCAATTGTCGAGACCGATTCGCAAACCGTTAAACAGTGCCTGGACGTTCGTGCGGGTGAAGCCTGTATAGACACGATTCTTGATGTCGGCGACCCGGTCGTTGTCCGTGTCCTCGAAGTACCAGATGTCGGGAGCGGCCGCGACGAAGATGCCATTCTTCCAGACGCAGACAGACGTCGGCCAGTCGAGGCCCTCCACGAACACGTGACTCCGGTCGTAGATCCCGTCGCCGTCATCGTCTTCGAGCAGGCGAATGCGCCCGATTGGCGGCGGCCAGGCATCTTCGGGTTTGGCGGGGAGCGGATAGCCTCGCATTTCGACGACGTAGGCGCGGCGGCCGTCGGCGTCGTAAGCAATGTCGACCGGATCCGCCACAAGCGGTTCGCCGGCGACGAGTTCCATCCGAAACCCGTTCGCCAATTGAAACGTTGTGACGGCCTCGGCGGGCGACTTTGGTGGAGTCCGTGGGAAGTCACCGATGTCTTCCCCGCGCAGGTCGAAAGTCGCGATCAAGACGAGAGTGACGAGCGCCGGAAGTCGTATTTCCCGTTGCAACCAATTCATTTGACCAAATCTCCCAGATTCCCAAATCCATACTGTCAACGGAATTGGTTGACGGAACTCGTGAGGGCCGATAACGTATTTAGAACAGTTGATGGATCGACTTCAACCGAGCGAGACCCATCAGCCTCCCGCCGAACTGCCCGCCCATGGGACCCGCCGCCATGACACGTGAAATTCCACGCCTCACCGGTAGCGTATTTTTTCTTGTCTTTGTGTTCACCGGCGGACTTCGTTCGGGTGACGCACAAGACGCTCTTCATCTTCGCATCAATCAGGCGATGTCTGCGGATCTGACTCACGGAACGAGTCCACTTTGCAGTGATGCCGATTTTCTTCGTCGGGTTTCGATCGATCTGCTCGGTGCTCCCCCCACTTCGGACGAAGTTCGGGCATTTCTGGCCGACGGTTCGGCCGATAAGCGCGCCGCGACCGTGGACCGCATTCTGGCACATCCGCGCCATCCGCTCCATCTGGCGGAAGTCTTAAATGTCATGCTGATGGAGCGTCGCCGGGATCAGCATGTGCCGGCCGCCGAGTGGATGGGGTGGTTGCAGACCGCTGTTCGCGAGAATCGCCGGTGGACGCACATCGCGCGAGATTTGCTCACCGCTGACGGAACCGATGAGGCGACTCGACCGGCAGCGAAATTCCTGTTGGACCGGGATGCCGAGCCGAATCTGGTGGCTCGCGACATTGGCCGAATTTTCTTTGGCATCGATTTGCAATGCGCCCAGTGTCACGATCACCCACTCGTCGAGGACTACCGCCAGATCGACTATTACGGATTGTTCGCCTTCGTGAACCGGACGTCGATCTTCACCGATGAAGCGGCGAAAAAGTCGTATTTGAAGGAAACCGCCGAAGGGGATGCGGAATACAAATCGGTCTTCACAGGCGATGCCGGCCGGATGCGTCCGCGACTGCCCGGTGGCCTGGAAATTGACGAACCGCGGTTTCGCGTGGGCGAGGAATACTCGGTCGTCCCTGACAAGACGGTTCGCGGCGTTCCGAAGTACAGCCGTCGCGCGAAACTCGGCGAGCTCGTGGCGACGGGTGAAAATGACTACTTCGCGCGGAATATCGCCAACCGGATGTGGGCGCTCCTGATGGGGCGAGGACTGGTCGCGCCGATCGATTTCCATCATCCCGACAACCCCCCTGCCCATCCGGAAGTACTCGCATTGCTGGTGGCCGACTTGAAGGCCACCGGTTACGACCTGCGACACCTTCTTCGCGAGATCGCGCTGACGGATGCGTATCAGCGGTCGCTTGAAACCCCCAGCAATTTGCCAGCCGTTGAGCAACTCACGGCGGAACTCTCGGGTGTGGAGCAATCTCTGGCGGCGTTGACCGAGCAGACGGAGGCGGCGGCCACGGCGCTGCAGGCGGCGCGCGATGACGTGAAAAACCGGTTGGATGCGGCCGCGGAATCGATCAAGGCGTTGGATGAGGCTGGCAAAGCAGCGGTGGCGGCTCGCAAGCCGGTGGTTGAAGCGAATGCGGCCCTTGCGAAAGCAGCCGCTGATCTGGCGACCCAGCAGAACGCGCTCAAGGCCGTCACCGAGCTTTCGGCGAAGGCGAAGGAAGTGCTGCCATTGCTTCCGAATGATGCCGAGGCCGCGAGCGCGGCAGCGGTCTTCGAAGCGCGCGTGACCAAGCTGACCGAGACGGTGGCCACCCTTGAGAAAACGCGCCAGGAAAAGGAAGCGGCCGTTGCAACCGTTCAGCCCGCGCTGGATGCCGCATGGGCGGCGGTGGACGTTGCTGCCGAAAAATGGGTGGAGGGGCAGAAACCGATTCTGGCCGCGAAGGAAGTCACACAGGCCCGGCGAAGCGAATGGAGTCGTCTGCAAGGGGATCTCGTCCGCTTGAAGGGACGCCGCGATCGGTTGCAGACGGCGATGGCCATTCACGCCGAACGGACGGCGCTGGCCGCATTGGCCGAGAAAATGCCGGTCGCGGAAGCGGGCGTGGTTGCCGCTCAACAGGCGATTATCGATCAGCAATCGAAGATTGACGGGCTGGCCGCGACGCATGCCGAAACGCAAAAGACCATGGTAGCGGCTCGCCAGGCGTTTGACGCGACGGTTGCTGCCGTTGCAAAGCGGCAGGGAATCATCGAAGCCGTCAAAGAGGCTGGCACCAAGGCGGAGTTTGCCTCGGCTGAGCTTGGCGGCGACGAAGGACTGACGGGGATCCTCGCCTCTCTCAAAGAACGATCGGACAACCTGGCCACTGGTCTCGCGGAACTGCAGAAGGCGACGGAAACTGCCAAGGCCACCCTGGAAACGGCGACGGGCGGAGAAGCCGCCGCGAAACAGGCCGTGGAACAGGCCCGCACCGAAATGAGCCAGCGGGAAGCCGCTCGTAAGGCTGCCGAGGAACTCGTGGCCGCCATCAGTCAGGAGCAGGCCACCCGAAACGGAACTCTGACGAACTTACTCGAAAAGCACGACAAGGGCTTGGGGGATACCGCCGCGCGTCGCGACTTCAAGGCCCTCTCGCCGGAGCAGATGCTATGGAGCATTTTCCAGGTGACTGGAGTGGCGGGAAATTATCTGATCGCGGCCGAAGCCGAGATCGAGAAAACGATGCCAGCGGCGAGTGTCGCCAACGACGCGGCCCAGCAGGCGGAACGCCAGCGGCGGGTGGTGGCCCACGCCTACGATCAGTTGAAGGGAAATGTCGGCACGTTCGCCAGCCTGTACGGCGGTGGACCGGGTCAACCCCAGGATGACTTCTTCGCGACGGCCGAGCAGGCGCTCTTCCTGGCAAATGGTGGCTCGCTCCGAGGCTGGTTGTCTCCAGGGGGGACGAATCTGACACAGCGTCTTTTGAGTTTGCAGGAATCGGCCCCGCTTGCCGAGGAACTGTTCCTGACGGTATATGGTCGCCCCCCTGTCGAGGCAGAGGTGGCGGAGGTCGCTCAGTACCTGGCTTCGCGCGGCGAGGATCGAAGCGCGGCGGTTCAGGAACTGGCGTGGGCTCTGGTGACGTCGGCGGAGTTTCGGTTTCAGCGTTAGGCGAATGGCAGAAATTGCGTCCAGGATGCTGACGCGTTCAAACAGGAATCAACCATGCGTTGTCACTATGCCTGCGGAACAGCCGACCATGTAATGGCTCGCCGCCAGTTTCTAGGGGCGATGGCGGCCGGAGGATCGGCGCTCGTTGGGGGATTGTCGATCTTCGGCACGCGCCAGGTGTCGGCGGCACTCAACAAGCAGCAGAAGCGACTGCTGGTGTTCAACATGCATGGTGGCCTCAGCCAGCTCGAATCGTGGGATCCCAAGCCAGGAACGCCCACGGGCGGACCCTTCCGGGCGATTCCCACGAATGTCACCGGCATCCACATTTCGGAACTGCTGCCCGAAACCGCGAAGGTGATGAACCACTTCGCGCTGGTCCGTGGGGTCAACACGAAGGAAGACGATCACGGAAAAGGGGCGTACCTGATGATGACCGGGCGTCGTCAGTCGCCCGCGGCCGACTATCCGCAGATCGGGGCAGTGCTGGCCAAGTGCGTCGGCGATGCCAATAACGCTCTGCCCGGCCATGTGGTGATTACTCCCGGTGGTGGAGGTGGTCGCAGCAACGATTCGGCTTACCTGGGACCGAAATACGCCAGCATCGCGTTGGGGAACGGGAGCCCACCCGCCAACATGGCGCGGCCGGATGGTTTGACCGAGGTTTCGGACACTTCCCGGCAAGCGCTGCGCCGTAAGCTGGACGAGCAGTTCCTGAACCGCCGCCGCACTGCGAAGACCGACCTGTATACCTACAGCTACGAAGCTGCACAGAACCTGATGGCGGAGGGAGACGCGTTTGACGTGTCGAAGGAATCCGAAACGGATCAGGCTCGGTACGGGAAGCATGATCTAGGACGTCATTGCCTCTTGGCGCGGCGGCTGCTGGAGCGGGGTGTCTCCTGCGTGCAGGTCTCGCACTCCAACTACGACACCCACAACGAGAACTTCATTTTCCACATCGAGCAGGTCGGCGAGTTCGATCGTCCGTTTGCCACGCTTGTCGGCGACTTGGCCGATCGTGGGATGCTCGACAGCACGCTGATCGTGGTACTCTCTGAATTCGGCCGGACGCCGAACATCAATCACCTCTACGGACGCGACCATTGGAGCCGAGCCTGGTCGGTCGCCATGGCGGGGTGCGGAGTGCAGCGGGGATCCGTGTTCGGCAAGACGAACGACCATGGGACCGAAGTCGTCGACGGCGAAGTGGATCACGGTCACCTCTTCCACACCTATCTCCGGGCGTTGGGTGTCGACTCGTCCGGGTCGTTCGATATCGACGGGCGCCAGTTGCCGCTGGCCGACCCGGCGGCCCATGCCATTGAGCAAGTCCTGGTCTGACGGCGCAAAGTTCACTCATCAGCCGTCTGAAAAGAATCGGCCAGCGCTGGCGACCTTCGCCCGCGCTGGCTTTCTTTTTTGTCAAACGGCCGATTGCGAAGAGGAATCACGGACCTTTCGGCGAAATGTCCACTAAGTGAATCCGTTCGGTCGTCATTTGGCATCGTCCTTGTAAGCCCTTGTCTAGATTCCACTTATCCGTGATCCACTCCGTGGCTGCGAACTTGGCCGGGGGCGCCCTTGTCCATTCGAGGAGTGCCCTCGGTGGGCATTTGGGGAAGACGGGCCGGAAAGGGACCGCAATTGACGCGGCTGCCCGAATTCCTACAATTCGCAACAACTTGTCTCAAGAATAGTTACGGGGTTTGACCAACCCGGTCAGATTTCGCGAAGGAGGGGCTGCAATGGCTGGTAATGTCGTGGAATTCACCGACGCGAACTTCTCAACGGAAGTTCTTTCGAGTGACGCGCCGGTGGTGGTGGACTTCTGGGCTCCCTGGTGCGGTCCGTGCAAGAGCATCGCTCCGGTGATCGAAGAACTGGCGACCCAGTTCGCTGGACAGGCGAAGATCGGCAAGGTCAATACGGACGACAATCCGCAGGTCGCGATGGACCATGGCATCAGCGCCATTCCGACCATCATGATCTTCAAAGGTGGTGAGGTCGTTCAGCGATTCGTCGGAATCACGCCGAAGACCAAGCTCGCCGACGCGATCACCGGCCAGTTGTAGACATCGAGATTGGTCGGCCGGAATGTCCCGTGGATTGGGGCTATTCCGGCCGATGCTGACAGTTTGAGTCGTTCGCGCCAGCCTGATCGCTGACCGCAGGAAATCGACTGTTAAGAGGTGCTGACACAACCTCTGTGCAAAAATCGTTGACCCGCTATTCTGCAGGGCTTCGACAAGCACAACCGGTTGTGTCAGGCAGTCCAAGACCCTGGGAAAGGATTCCCGGAATGAGTGACAGCGCGGACAATTATTCGGATGTGGGGACGCCCGCGACTTCGTCTCCGACGTCGGCGGGTGGACCGCGACTGAATCGGGTTGATGGTCCCCACTTCGGGATGTCCGGTCAGCGCCCGTCCGCTCCCCCGACTGGAGACTTCTCGTCGCAAGCGAGCTTGTTCCTGCAAGCGGGCCAGGCGCTGCAGGAATTGCAGTCGCGATTCGCGGAACTGGCTGAACGGGAAGCGTCTGTCGAAGCCTCGTTGTCCGAGATCGCGCGACGAGAAGAGAACCTGAAGGCGTGGGAAACGTCTCGCCGGCAAGAATTCGACGAGCGCGCGGCCAGCCTGAATCAGCATGAAGCGGCCCTCGCCAAACAGGTTGCCTCGGTGGCTGCCGAACAGGCGGACCTGGAACGGCAGTTCGAGGAGCTGGAGCTTCGCGCCAGCCAGCTCGAAGACGAACGGGCCCAAATTCGAGAAACTCTGCTCGCGGAGCTGGTCGCGGATCGCGAGGCCATTGCCCGTGAACGGGAACTGTTGTCGCGGGAACAGCAGGCCACTCAGCAGTTGGCGGATGTCCTTCAAGAGCAGCACGACGAGCTGGTCGCACAGAACGAAGAGATCCTTGCCCGAGAGCGCGAAGAACTCTGGAAGTCGCTGACCCAGGAGTGGGAGGACCGGCGACGTCAGTTGGACGAGGAGCAGCAGAGCTGGCTGGCGACTCGAACCGCGGAGCAGGCGTCACTCGAGGAAATTCGAGCCGAACTCGTCCAGACAACGGAAACGTTCGCCGAGGAGATTGCGGCACGGCGAGCGGCCTTCGAGGAGGAACTGGAACAGCGTCGTCGCGAACATGAGGAGAAGCTGACGGCCGAGGCGACTGAGCACGCCCAGGCGCTCGAAAGCCGATTCGCCGAAACGCAGCGACAACAACAGCTCGAGGCCAATCGTCTTCGCTTTCAGCTCGATCACCTGGAACGAACGCGAGGCGAACTGGAGCGGTCACAGCTCGAAGCGCGTCGTGAACGCCAGGTTCAGCAACAGGAACTCGAAGAGCGGACGAACCAGTGCGAACGACGGTTCATGCAACTGGAACTCCACCGCAGCGCGCTGGAGGAACGCGAGAAGTCGCTGGATCGTGAAGCGCGGATTCTGCGAGACGAACGCGAAGCGGCCGCCGAGGCCCATCGCGACGCGGCCGCCGATTTCGAGCGGGCACGACTGGAGTGGGAAAAGGCTCGGCTAGAACACGAAAAATCGCTCGAACTTCGCGAATCCCAGATCGCGGGAGAAACTCGCGGTATCGAACTGCGGCGACTGCGGATCGATCAGTTGCGGCGAGAAGTCGAGGAAACGCACGCCCGGACGCTGGCTCAACGACTGGCGATCGAAGAGGTGTGGGCCGACGTCGCTCGCTCGCTGGGGGATACTCAGACCAACGGGCGGCTCGACGCGGCGAAGGCCGCGATTTCGGAGTGGTTCGACGGCGAACGAGCCCGCGTCGCCGCCGATCATCGCGAAGTCCTCGAACAACGGGCCGACCTGGAGCGAGAGCGAGCCGACGTGTCTCGCGAACGCCAGGAGCTGAAAGACTGGCTGGTCGAGCGCGATGCCGAACTGGAGTCATTGGAGACACGCCTTCAAGAGACCGAACGCTCGCTGCTGGACCGCGAACAGGCGTGCCGGCAACAGCAGTTGGCGTGGCTGGATGAACGCGCCGAGGCGGAGACGGTCATCCGCAAGTTGCTCACGGAATTGACGTCTCGTCAGTCCTATGCGGACGAAGTCGCGGCCAGTGAAACTGACGGCGATAGCTGGCGACCCAGCGCCGACGTTCTTCGTGCGGCGCTGAACGCTTCGGATCAGCAGCCGGAGCCAGAAGTCCCGCGAGATCGCTGGGGGTGGTCGGAATCGCGCGATCGGACGGTCTCTTAGACGTCCCCGCAGCAGGGTTGAGGCACGCTGCCGCCGGATCCTGAGTGCGGACCTCTTCGACCGTGTCATTCCCGACACGATGTCGTAATCTGCACAGGTTCGCACGACCGTCGCGGCGCGACTGCCGGTCGTGGAGTGTCGTGCGATTCGGCGGGTCGAGCGATTCGGGAGATGCAGATGCCACAAGATGAACTGTTCCAGGTTGCCGATCAGGTCGTGTTGGTCTCCGGTGGAACGCGCGGGATTGGACGCGCGCTGGCCGAGGGGTTCGCGCTGCGAGATGCGAAAGTCTGGATCACGGGTCGCCAGAGCGAGGCGGCCGAGTCGGCAGCAGCGGGCATCAAGACAAGCCGTTATCCAGTGCGCGGCCTCGGATGCGACGTCGAAGACGGAGACCAGATCCGCAGCGCCGTCAAGACGGTGGTCTCCACGGAAGGGACCATCGATACGCTGCTCAACGTGGCGGGGGTCAACCGGCGGCAGCGTGTTGAAACATACACCGATGCGGACTACGACTTCATCGTCAACACGAACCAGCGGGGATCGTTCCTGATGGCGCAGGCGGTCGGCCGCGAAATGCTGGCAGCCAAGCGCGGCGGATCAATTATCAACGTGGGTTCGCTGAACACGCATGGCCCGCTGAAGGCGGTTGTTCCCTATGCGATGAGCAAGAACGCGGTCGTCGGCATGACGAAGGGCCTCGCGGTGGAGTGGGGACCGGCGGGAATTCGCGTGAATTGCCTCGATCCCGGCTTCATTTTGACGGATTTGACGCAGAAGCTCTGGTCTGACCCCACCATGCAGGATTGGGGACAGCGCAATACGCCGCTGGGTCGTCTGGGGAGGCCGGACGATCTGATCGGTGCCGCGATCTTCCTGGCGAGCCCTGCGGCGAGATTCGTGACGGGGCAGCAGCTTTTCGTCGACGGGGGATTCACCGCGGGCTATGCGTGGCCCATACCTCTCGATTGACCCAGATCGCGGACGACCGGCATACACGGAACTGCCGTTGTCGCGGGAATAGCCGTCAGGACCGGATATCCGGGAACATTCGGCGTAGTCATTAGTGACGCTACGCATTTGTTGCTGAAATGCGACGGGTCGCTCAAGACCAATCATTGCCGGAGCTAGGTTTCCTATTGAAGTCCGTGGCTTGCGCGCGGACGAAAATACCCGGCTTGAACATGGTTGGTCCGCGAAATGGTTGCGAAAGCGACTTCCCTGGAATCCATTCCGAACGGCACCGTCGAGGTGCGCCTCGATGAACTGATTATTGGTCGCGAGCTGTCGTCACCGATTCATGACAGAGACGGAGTTCTGCTGCTGAATAGCGGCGCGCAGATCACGCCGGAATTCAAGAAACTGCTTCGCAATCGACGTTTATTGTCGATTCACGTGGCGACCGAGGATGTACAGCGGGTGACCGCGCGAGTTCTCGAGAGTCAGGCCAACTCTTCGCCGCCGATGTTGGCGGAGGATGTCGGCCAGGCTCTCGACTCGATGATCGATTCCGGGCTGCTGCTCGTCGCGAACAAGGGGCCAGCCGCCAAGAGTTCGGTTGTCTTCCATGGGCGGAAGGCGTTCACTTCCGAGCGATTGCAACAGTTAAAGACCCAGCGGGAGGAATCGGTCGACCAGATCGGCCAGATGATGAAGGAGTCACTCCGGGGCCGGGTCTCCGCATCGGACGTGTCGGCCGTGACGGCACAATACCTGGCGGAGTTTTCGAATGACCCGGACGCCGTGCTGTCAGTGGCGATGGAAGCCTCCCACGACAAGTGCGTTGCCGATCATTGCCTGAAAATGGCAGTGCTTGGAATGGCGATTGGCGTGGAAATGGACCTCGACGCCGACAACTGCAAGCGGATCTTCATGACCGGGCTGGTTCATGACTGGGGCCAGATCCGCGTCCCGGAGGAGATTCGTCACGCCGACCGCCCCCTGACGGACGACGAAGTCTTTCAATTCCGCAAACACCCGATTCATACCGCGGAAATGCTTGAGCGGATGGCGGGTATTCCTTCGGCCGTGCAGGTCGCGTCCTACCAGGTCCACGAACGACCCAACGGCCACGGCTATCCGCGCGGTCGATCCGGCAACAGAATTCATCTGTTCGCAAAGATACTGCAAGTGTCCGATGTGTATGTGCAATTGTGTCACCCCAGTCGAGGGCGGCCAGCACTGACCCCTTATGCAGCGATGGAAGCCGTGTTGCGTCTGGTGGCAACACGAGATCTGGACGGCACAGCCGCGCGAGCCCTTCTAAAGACCCACTCGCTATTCCCCATCGGCAGCTACGTCGCCCTGACGGACGGAAGCGTGGGACGCGTGATCCGCCGCAATCGAGAAGACTACTCGAAGCCCTTCATCCAAGTTGTGCAGGATCCGGGCGGCGAACTGGTCGACGCATCCGATCACGCGATTATCTGTCCGGACGAGGGAGGATTGGCGGTGGTTCAGGCGTTGCCGAGCCCGGGCCGTTACGAAGTCGACCTGAGCGAAGAACTGCTGTGGGAAGCGCGCCGCCAGTTATGACCAAGCGCGGCGAGCGAGATTGGACATCGAACGCGGCGACCGATGGCCGTAAAGTTCTGTCAAATTGCGATGGTGACCAGAGATGTCGAAACTGCGAATCGAAAACGTGCTGCGGGACTTTGATCACGATTGGCTGATCGTGAACGAACTGATGGAAACCGTCATCGCCTCGCTGGATGAGCTCCTGCCGACGATCGTTGATGGCAAATGCGGCCATGAGGACCGCCGTCGCGGCATGCACTCGGCTCGTGGCGTCGTGGGTAGCTGGGTCGCGTCGGAAACGTTTGAGACGTTGCGAGAACTGGAAGCTGAGTTCGAGCGCGATGGAACGGAACGCCACGTGGCCGAATTTCGCGATTTGATCGAGGAAATTTATCGGGACATCCGCGCGGTCCGTGGGACAGCCGGCGCTGTTTAGAACACGTTTCAAAACCCGGTTGGTGGCTGCAAAACGTCTCGAAATCGGGGACACCTCCGTCGTCCAGAGGGTTTTGAAACCACCTCTAGAGTGCCAGCACGATCTCCGTGCAACGAAGTGCTTGTCAGGTATTCCGCGGCCTCTTTGACTGACGTACTTAAACCGTGGGCAGCCCAACCTGCTGCCTGGGAATCAGAGATTATGAGAATTCTGGTTGTTGACGACATTGGCTATAGCCGATTGTTTCATGCCCGACTGCTGCAAAGGCTCGGGCACGAAACGATCATGGCGGTCGATGGGCGCGAAGCGATGTCCATCCTGCGGCGCGATCCGACCATTGATGCCGTTCTGACCGATATGCTGATGACGGGGATCGATGGACTGGAACTCTATCGCCAGTGCCAGTCGATCGAGCGGCTCGACGACACGGGAAACAGCCTGTCGATTCCTTTTCTGTTGATGACGGCCGCTCGGCCCGGATCGGCTCAGCAGAAAGATCTCGAACGCATTAATGTCGCCAAGCAACTGGGCTTCTCGGACGTTCTGTTCAAGCCGATCACGGCGGACGATCTGGAACGAGCCGTGAAGAAGCTGACACAAGTGAAATCCGAGGATGAGCAGGATCCCAGCGAGATTCGAGCCGAGGTGCGCGCCACGATCGGCCGGCTGGTCCAGCGGTTTGGAAAGCAAAATCGGGATCTGGTCGTCGAGGCCATCCACGAGTCGCTCGCCGAGGAGGGTATCACGGCGGCTACCAGGAATTGAGAATTGTTCAACGGGCCCGGTGAAGTGGCGTCAGCAAGGTCGAAAAACGATGACGACGCAGCAACTTGACGATCGCAGCCAACGTGGACTCCAGCGCGTGCTGGCGACTCTGACCAAGAGCCTGGAGCGAACGGACAACCATTATGCGCGATTGCGCGCCTTCGATCGCCAATCCGCGACCCTGGCGATCTGGGTTTGTCAGCCCACGCTCGACGAACCCGTTCTGAGCGAAAACCACTCGACGGCTCGAGAGTGCTGGTCGTACAGCCTCTCGCGAAGCGGGATTGGTTTTGTGTCGCAACTCCCCATCCATTCAAATTCCGTGGGGATCGGTCTGATCCTGCCGACTGGCATCCATTGGAAGGTCGCCAGTATCGTCCGTCGCCGCGAGATTCCCGGGGAAGAATTCTGGGAATTCGGGGCGGCCTTTCAGAAGATGTAGCTCCCGGCCCGACTCAAGAGGCGCGACTCTCGCGCATCGAACCCCACGACTCGCGGTACCGTTCGCTCGGAACGGAATTGCCGTGTCCGGCTGGGGCGGCCATTGCCCGGACCTTTCCTGGCGGCGTAAGACCGTCCGGAGACGGCGCGGATGTTGGAACGCATCTCGTCCGCCACGCGACGCCCGTCACTCCGGGCGACCCGCACGGAGTTGTGCCACGGGGGCGGCCCGCCCGGCAGCTCGCCGCGCGTTGTTTGAGTCGCGCCTAGGTATCGATTCACGCGTTACGGAGTTTTTGGAAGAAACTTTGTGAGACGCGAGTTGCGACGAATGGCGAGGCGAAGTTTGTCGCGAAAAAATCGAACTGGCACGCGGACTGCAACACCATCGAGGTGGGTCGGCAGTCACGGTGACTCGCCGCGATGGACAATTCAACCGGCCTGAAGCCGGAATGGAGGCATAATTATGGCTACTTCGCCAAACACCATGAATCTGAGTGATAAGACGGTTGACGTCTTGAAGCAGCTCGCGCGGCTGAACATCGACAGCGCCAAGGGGTTTGAAGAAGTCTCGGACGCGCTGGGCGATGGATATGTCTCGGAGGTCTGCAACCAACTCGCCGTCGAGCGTGAACAGCAGGCCCGCGAGTTGTCGGAGTATGTGCAATGGAGCGGGGAGGAACCGGTCACGGATGGTTCTTATTTGGCGGCCTTGCATCGGGCCTGGCTGAAGTGCCGCGAATTCCTGTCGGGGAACGATCCGTACGCCATTCTGAAGGAAGCCGAGTACGGCGAGGATCAAATCAAGCAGGCTTATCTGGAAGCCGTGGATCAAACGGCGGGGACTGCCGTGCATCCGCTCGTGTTGCGGCAGTACACGGCCGTCAAAATGGCGCATGACCGGGTGCGCGACATGCGAGACGCGCGCAAGTCGTAAATGCATCGGGCACGGTCTCTCACGCGACGCCGCCATATTCGGGGGCGTTTTTGTTGCTCCGGCTGCTTCCACGTGGTCGCGCGTCGAACACTGTGGTCGAATGCGAATCGCAGAGGAGCCCCTTGCGGCGTTCGGCCTGGTGACGCGCAATCACGTGAGCAGGCATTAATGCGATTGGTCCGGATCGCTGACCGGGAATTGAACGGCTGAATTTCGAGCGAATTTCCGCAGTTTCCGGCCGTGGAGGACGCATCCCGTCGTCATGTCAGACGCGGGACGTGTCTGGCGCGGATTCAAACAGGCGAATGGCACCACAATTGCCTGTCAGGAAATGTCAGGCGTGTGGCATAGGGGATATGCCTTCCCAAGATGAGTCCTGGAAATGGGGAGAATAGAGATGACATCGAACGTGATTGGCGCGGCGCTGGCAACACTGGCTATGACGGTGGCCGCGTTCGGGGCGGACGACAAGCCTCGGGAAGCCGCGGGAACGAATCAAAAGCAAGAACTGATCGAGTCGAACAAGCTTCTGGGAGCGACGATCCACGACGCGAGCAACGAAGCCATCGCGGACGTGAACACGATCATCGTGGACAAGAGCGGGAAAACGCTGTTCGTGATCGCGGGAATTGGCGGGGTCGCCGGTGTTGGCGAATCGGAAATCGTAATTCCCTTCGAAGCGATGAAAATTCAGCTTCCCGCGAAGGATCACGAACTCCGCCTTTCCGTGGCCATGACGACAGATCAGATGAATCGAGCCGCGAAGTTGAAAGCCCAGGAACGCGCGGAACTGCGAGATCAGGACTGGTTGACGAAGAATGCGGAATTTTTCCGTGTCAGCCAGCCGAAGGCGGTTTCGGAAAAGGATGAGCTTGTCTGCATCCGCAGTATCACGGATGCCTCGGTGCTCGGAGTGGACAGCGAATCGGTCGGTGTCCTGGATGCCGTGATTTTTGACGTGGCCGCGAAGAAGACGCCGTACGCGGTGATCGGCCATGGCGGAGTGGTCGGCGTGGGTAAAACCTTCGTCGTGGTTCCGTACAAGTCGCTGACGGTGAGCCGAAATGCCGAAAACACAAGTCAATACGTGGTCTCGACGGACTTGACGCGTGAACAGCTTGAACGCGCCCCCCAGGTCACCCCACCAGACTACCCCGAATTGAATCTGCCTTCGGTTCGCGAGCGAATCGAAGGGACGACCACGGTTCGGAAATAGTCCTGATTGCACGCGACATCTTCTCGGAATGCCGATGATTAACGCTGCTTCCCGCCCTTGGGAAGCAGCGTTTTTCTTTTAGGGGATCGGTGCCAAAAAATTCCTGAACGCACGACTCGATTCGGGAAGTTCGGCGGTTGCGAAATTGCCTGCCGAGGTGGACGGAGTCTTGTGGGGGTTTTCGCGAACGCGTGGGGAATCGACCGTCTGGCGATACGGGAGACTCTCGCTTGTGAAGAAGGTGCGATATGGTAGGCTGGACCGACGATGATTTGCGACGGGCTTCGGGCCTTCAAGCCGCCACACCGGAAAGCGAAAACTTGGCTGACAAAGTTCTGGCCATTGATGATGACCGCAGCCTGCACCACCTTGTCGGCAAGGTGTTCGAGGGCTCCGAAGTCGAAGTGATCGCGGCGAAGGATGGTCGCGCGGGGCTGGAATCCGTGGAACGGGATCGCCCCGACGTGGTCCTCCTGGATATTCGCCTGCCCGACGCCTCGGGCCTGGAATTGTTTCGCGACATTCAGACGCGGGATCGTCGACTTCCCGTCGTTTTCATCACGGCCGACTCCGAGAGCGAGACCGCGATCAACGCGATTCAGTTGGGGGCATTCGACTATCTGCGTAAGCCTCTCGATCTCGCGGAGTTGAAGGAAGTCGTCCTACGCGCGTTAGATACGCGCCGACTGATGAACATACCGGTGGCGGTTCCCATTCGCGGAGATCACCAGGCTGGTGGCGATCCGTTCGTCGGCGGCAGTTCGGCAATGCTGGACGTTTTCAAATCCATTGGTCGCGTTGCTGGTCAGGATGTCACCGTCCTGATTCGGGGGGAAAGCGGGACGGGGAAGGAACTGGTTGCCCGGGCCGTGTATCAGCACAGTCGACGGGCCAGTCAGTGCTTCATGGCGATCAATTGCGCCGCGATTCCGGACAACCTGCTGGAAAGCGAGCTGTTTGGTCACGAGAAAGGGGCGTTCACGGGAGCGGATCAGCGTCGGATCGGCAAGTTCGAGCAATGCAACGGCGGCACGTTGTTTCTTGACGAAGTGGGGGATATGTCGCTGCTGGTCCAGGGCAAGGTGCTGCGGCTCTTGCAGGATCAGCGATTCGAGCGCGTGGGGGGCAACGCGACCCTTTCGACCGATGTGCGGCTGGTGGCGGCGACGAACCGCAATCTGGAACAGATGGTCGAGGCGGGAGAGTTTCGCGAGGATCTGCTCTATCGTCTGAATAACGTGACCATTCGCCTGCCCCCGCTGCGCGAACGCGAATCGGACATCTCGCTGCTCTTGGAACACTATGTCTCGCGATTCGCCAAAATCCTGAACCGGCCTGATCTGGAAGGGATCTCTCCCGACGCCCTCGAGCTGCTGCAGCGCTATCGCTGGCCGGGCAATATTCGCGAACTGCAAAGCGTTGTCCGCTATGCGATTCTGCACACTTCCGGAACGGTGATCGTCCCGGATTTTCTGCCGGAGGAAGTTCGATCCGGGGGATTGGGCATGCCCGATTCACCAGTCGCGGCGCCGAGCGCGGAGACAGGACTTCCGGACAGCGAGCTGGCCAGGTTTGTCGCTCAACGGATCGAGCATGGTACGACAGACTTGTATGCCGAGTGTCTGGAAATGATGGAGCGCTTCCTGTTCACGCGAGTGCTCCAGGAGACCCAGGGAAACCAGAGCCGGGCCGCCGATCTCTTGGGAATTACTCGGGGCAAAGTTCGCGACCGGATCGCTGCATTCGGAATCATTGTGGACAAAGAAGTCCATATCGACTGAGCGTTCGCGCTCCAGTCTGCCCGACGTCCGAACAACTGCCGAGGTGGCACGTTCGTCGGCTCGCATTGTCTCCCAATGGGGAGACGTTCTTCATTCTGGCGACAACTCCTTGCAAGCAGGGATGTTGCATCGCGCCAACCTCGCTCGACGCGCCATTTACGCCTGGTGGCACGGTGGTTGCGTTAAAGGCAGCGTTCAATTGACGCAACCATGAACGCCGTCAATACCTGCCGAAAGGGCGGACCAATGATTGAACTGCTGTTCTTCATTCTGTTGATCATGCTCCTGGTCGGATCTCTGCCGGCATGGCCTTACTCGCGAGATTGGGGATATTCACCGGCCGGCGGCGTTGGAAGCGTGCTACTCATCCTGCTGCTGCTGGTGATCCTGTTTTAACCGGACGGCGAGAATCAGTTGAACGAATGATATGACCGTTTTGGAAGTCAGTCGAAACGGGTCTTGAAACCCGCCGGATGACTTGGAATAGCTGGTAACCGTCTCAATCGTGAACGCGTCGCGACCTCGCTGCCACCTTCGTCTTCGCTGGAGCGGCGCGCCTTGGAAGGAGAAGAATCATGTTGTCGTGGGCTTTGACCTTTCTGCTGATCGCTTTGATCGCAGGCGTCCTGGGCTTCGGGGGGCTTGCGGGAACAGCCGTGGGAATCGCGAAGGTTCTATTCTTCGTGTTCCTGGTTCTCTTCTTGATTTCGATGATCGCGCGGGCTCCGCGTCCGGTTCCCTGATGGAGCCCGATAAACCGATCTGGCCGTTGAGGCGCCGCTTCGAGAAGCCGTTTCAAAATCCTCTGAACGACAAAGTTACTCGCTGAACCCTCAAGGTTTTCGAGACGCTAACCAGGTTTTGAAATGTGCACTAACAAGGTGGCGTTGAGTCCGGGGCGGGGCGGAGAGCGCATTCGGCGTCGATAATCATACGGGAGAATCCCAATCATGAAGCTTGTTATTGCAGTCCTGGCGATCATCGCCATTATCGGTATTGCCTCGGCCAATGGCTGGTTGACGGTGTCCAACGATTCCAACCAGACGACGATCCAGATCAACAAGGACGAAATCCAACGCGATGCCGATGCCGCGGCGGAAGACATCAAGGATACCGCGGAAGAGGTGGGCGATCAGATCAACAACCTGGGCAAGCCAATGGAAGAGCCTGTTCCCAATGGATCGGCGGAGCAACCCGACGCCATTGAACCGACCGAAGTGCCGAACCGATGAGTGACGGCGTCGCAAGCAACTTCCCAGGGTCATCACTCGGACATGATGGTGCCAGTGATTGACAAGAGCTTCCGTCAAGACCCGGTTGGCGACTGGGAGCCCCCTGTCAATTCAGGCGCGCTTCGGACGTCCACAGGCGTTTGGCGGCTTTACAACAGAGCCCTGACGGTGCGGACGAAGTTCAAAAATGACCGTCAAATCCTAAATCGAGGCTCCGCGCCGATCGGCGCGGAGCCTTCGTTTATTGGCAGCCTCATCCTTCCAGCGCGGAAAGGGACTCATGAATGAAGTCCCCGTACCAGAGATTCCGTAGCTGGTCGATTCTACCCGTCTCTAGCCGGACCTGGGGATATGGCGTCGGGGTGGCCGCGGTACTGGCGGCACTGTTGTTCAAGCTGATCCTGGATCCATTCGTCAGCCAGCAGGAAACGCCGTTTCTCTTGTTTTCCAGCGCCATCATGCTGAGTGCCTGGTACGGAGGTCTTAAGCCGGGGCTTGTCGCGACGCTGATGGCCATCGCGATCATGAATTGGTTTTTCCTCGAACCCCGATTCAAACTGGCGATCGAGGGAAGCCAGCAGATGCTGCAAGTGGTCGTGTTCCTGATCGAGGGTTGTTTCGTCTCGGCTCTGGCCGAACGACTCCATCGGAGCCGGTCGTTGGCCGCACTCCGGGAAATTGCCGCGCGGTCCGCTCAGCAGACGGCTATCGAACGGCTGCACGACGTGGAGCGGGCGCGTGCCGAAATTGCGGCTCGCGATCGAACCTTCCAGCGGTTGGTCGATGCCAATGTTGTCGGAGCGATGATCTGCGAGTTCCACGGACCCATTCTGGAAGCAAACGCCGCGCTGCTCTCGATGCTGGGATACTCCAGGGAAGATCTGGAGGCGGGACGTCTTGACTGGCGAAACATGACTCCCGAGTCGTACGGGGACGTGGACAGGCGATTGATCGCGGACCTGGATGAGCGGGGCCGATTCGAGGCTACCGAAAAGGAGTTCATGACGAGCGCCGGAGCAGTTGTTCCCGTGTGGGTCGGCGGAACGACGATGCCGACTCCCGGACAGTTCGTCTGCTTCGTGATGGATCTGACAGCCCAGCGTCAGGCGAAAGTGGAACTTCTGCGAGCCAAGGAGGCAGCGGAGCGGTCCAATCGAGCGCGGGGAGAGTTCCTGGCCAATGTCAGCCATGAACTGCGAACGCCGATGAACGCGATCCTGGGGATGACAGAGTTGGCATTGGACGAAGAGTTGCCGAAACCCGTCCGGGAATACCTGGAGACGACGGTCGAATCGGCCCGGACGCTGCTCTATCTGCTGAATGATCTGCTCGACTTTTCACGGATCGAGGCTGGTCACATCGAACTCGATCACGAACCCTTCAGCCTCCGCGGCACGATTGACCAGGCGGCGAAGATCCTGTCGCTTCGCGCGGCCGAGAAAGGACTGGAACTGGTCTGGTCGATCGATCGCGATGTTCCGGATCTTGTCGTCGGCGATCAGGACCGGTTGCGACAGATCGTTCTGAATCTCGCGGGAAATGCGATCAAGTTCACCGACGCCGGAGAGGTTGTTCTTGAAGTGTCGAAGGACAGCGCGGCCGGAAGAGCCGCCAATCTTGAAGAGGTCTCGTTGCACCTTTCGGTGAAAGACACGGGGATCGGCATTGGGCTGGAAGATCAGAAACGCATCTTTGAACCGTTCACGCAGGTCGATTCGACAGCGACAAGGGCACACGGAGGGACCGGGCTGGGACTTTCGATTGTCCAGCAACTGATCCGGCGGATGAACGGCCGTCTCGAACTCGAAAGTCGACTTGGCGAAGGGACGACTTTCCATGTGAGGATGGTCATGCCACTGGCGGCGAACGGCAGGGGCTCCACGTTCGCGTCCCGCTCCTCGAACGGGGCTTTAAGAGGGCTGGAGGTGCTCATCATCGATGACAGTTCCACGAATCGCGGCGTTCTAGGCGAAATGCTCAGGAACTGGTCGATGAGCGCGACGATTGTCGGAGATGGTCGGGAAGCGCTGCGCGCGATGCGGGCGGCCAGGAACGACGACCGGCAGTTTGACGTCATACTCATCGACGCGCTGATGCCATCCATGGATGGCATGGAGTTCGTCAATGTGGCGACCCGGGAGGGATTGCTGCATGGTGCCGCGATTCTGATGGCGTCCGCCGCCGACAGGCACGCCCTCGATCCAAAGTTGCGAGGCTTGCCGATCGCCGGTTTTCTGAACAAGCCCGTCTCGCAGTCGGACCTGCTGAATACGCTCATGGAGGTGATCGAGGATCCGGCCGTCACGCCTTCGCTGTCCGGTAAGCTAAAGCCAACCTATCATGCGCTTCGTATCCTGATCGCGGAAGATGCCCCGGCGAATCAAAAGGTCGTGGACGCGATTCTGCGGAAAAGGGGCCATGACGTGACGCTGGTTTCGAACGGACGTGAAGCTGTTTCCCGACTCGAAAACGAGGACTTCGATCTCGTCCTGATGGATGTTCAAATGCCCGTCATGGATGGTCGACAGGCAACGGAACTGATTCGCGGCCTAGCCGAACCACGAAAGGCGAGCATCCCCATCGTCGCCATGACGGCGCATGCGATGCGGGGGGATCGGGAATTGTGTCTCGCGGCCGGCATGAACGGATACATTGCCAAGCCGCTGGACGCTCACCAGTTGATTCGCGAAGTGGAACGGTTGGGGAAATCGCCCGATCTTCCTCGGGACTTGATGTCAGGGGCTGCGGACGGTACGGAAGAACCAGCCAGTAGCGAGAATGGCGAGGCAACTTATTCCAGCGAGGCTATGGGGACTATGATAGATCTTCCGGGTTCGCTCGCGCGGATGGGGGGCGATGTCAGTCTTTTGCACGACATGGCCCGATTCTTTCTCGAAGACACTCCTGAAATGATGACGACGCTCGAGAACCAACGGATTGGGGATCTCGCCGCGCGTGCCGCCCATTCGATCAAAGGGTTGGCCGCGAACTTTGGCGCGGCTCCGGTCGTGGAATTGGCATCTCAACTCGAAGCGGCGGCTTCCGCTCGGGCAGAACGTCTCGACCTCATCGCGGAACTTCGTTCTCGACTCGACGCGTTGGATGTCGAACTTCGGCAGATGCTGAGTTTGCCGCCCGATGCCTCCGCGGCGGCAGCCGAAGCGTGATTCTCCGTGCTTCGCTGTGGCGAAACAGGCTGGTTGACCATGGCGTATGTGTGACTCGGGAATTTACACGACTTTTCGCGTGGCGACGGTACGAACGCGCGAGGCCTTAGATCCTCTCCGGCCGCACCGGTCGGGACGAAGACGGGCGTGGTGAGAACCATTTCTGGGTCACCCCCCCTTCCCCATCTGGACCGGTGCGGTGCCGTGACGAATGTGTCCGCGTTTCGCGAGCACACAATCGCCCTCCGATACTCGAATCGAACAGGACAACCTTGGCCTGTCCGATTCGCCAATTGGCCGCACAAACTGCCAGGATGTCGCCGCATCAAGCAACACCCTGGCATAACCATCTCTGGCAGTCTCTGTCTTGCAAGGACCGTGCCATTCTCAAGTCCGGTAGGCTGCCGTTTGCGTAACTTGTGTCACGCCAATCAGGTTCCACGTTGGTTCAGTCTGTCGAACGAACCCGATCGTCCAGACGGACCGGGTGGAATCATGGTCGATGGACGCTCAGCGAGGGCGGCGATTGGGCAGGCGGCCCTTGCAAAAGAGAATCGCGGTGGCTAATCCGAGAACCGCCAAATGGCTAAATCACCATCGTGTCCACGACTTACGAAGAATTCGGAGAACCGGTACTCGATTCGCGAGATGGTTCTCTCTGAATGAGACGACGTTCGCAAACAGCCGCGCGGTTGTTGCCCGTTGTTCGATTCCTTGCGAGGGTTGATGATGAGCGGGTTCACCCTGGTGATCTGGAATCCTTCGGCCAGCGGATGCAAAAAGACGGGATCGTTGCGAGACGAACTCATCAGCAAGGATGGCGTGCGACTTGTTGAATCGAACTCGCCGGCCTCGGCGAAGAGCGCGATTCGAGACGGCGTGGCCTGTGGGTGTCGGCGCGTCGTGGCGGCGGGGGGAGACGGCACGGTGAATGTTGTCCTGGAAGCGTTAGCGAGCCTCGATAACCCGAACGTGAGTCTCGCCGTCCTGCCTCTGGGGACCGGCAACGATCTGGCAAGAACGCTCGGAATGCCGCTCGAACCCGAGCAGGCCGTCGAGGCTGTCCTGGGAGGAGAAGCCAGTCGCCTGGACCTGGTCCACATGGAATGCGAAACGGGACGGCATGTGATCGCGAATATGTGCACCGGTGGAAATACGGGACGGTATCTGGAAGCCCTGACAGCGGAAACGAAGGAAAAGTGGGGCCCTTATAGCTATCTACGGGGCGTGGTCGACATGATTGGCAATCTCGAGACCTTCGAGGCGCGGCTCAAGCTGGATGATGAACTTCAAGACTTGTCGATTTTCAATTTGTTCATCGCCAATGGCCGAACCTCGGGTGGAGGGCTCTCGGTCGCTCCCAGTTCTCGGATCGATGACGGATTGGTCGACGTGGTAGCCATTCTCGACGGATCTCCGACGGACATGATGGCGCTGGCCAGAGACTATGTTTTCCATGACTTTCTGGAGCATCCACTGGTCCTTCATCGGCAAGTCCGTCACGTCAGCGTGAAGGCTCGCCAGCCGATGCCCGTGACCATTGATGGGGATGTCGTCACGGAAGGCCCCTTTGAAGTTCGAGTCGAAGCCCGGCGAATTCCAATTGTTTGCGATGCTTCGATGACTGGATGATTGAGGACAGTTGGTTCTGATGGGAGGCTGGTCGCAACCGTGGGCTCTCGCAGCCGGAATTCGCCGGTCGATCGGGATTGCTCTCGCGGCAATTCAACCAGCCCGGGTTTCCCTGTAGGACCATGTGAAAAGCCAGGAAGAGCCGTGAATGTTGTCGGCCGCTCTCGCTCGGCTCCGCACGAAAGCGAGCGCGCTTCAAACGTCGCGGGGCTACCGGCTCTGCCAATCAGATTGACCGCTCGTTCTTCTGTCCGTATGCTTTCAGAGGTTCAAATCAGAACGTTCATGGATACCGTCGGCCTATGGCAGCCCGATCGTTCCTGAGCTGATGTGACACGGCGAGTGTCGTTCAGTTTCCGGTAGCGGTCAAATGGCGCGGCAATAGTGTCCGAAGCGGATCAATCAGATTCGGTGAAACGATCGCCCTCGCGACGGGTGACCTCGTCGGGTGGATCACTCGTCGGGTGGTTGGTCGTCCGACAACACCTGTTGGGCCGCCTCGACCATTCGAATGCGGTTATCCGTTGCCTGACGCCTGAGTTGCTTGTAAGCGGCTTCCTCATCGAGCCCGTGCTGCTTCATCAGGAACCCCTTGGCGCGCTCGATCACTTTGCGGTCGGACAGGGCCTGCTTCAGCGACTGATTTTCGGCTTCGAGCTCCTTGAGCTGCTCGAAGCGGCGGATCACGAGGAAAATTGTCGGAACAATTTCCTCGGGCTTGACCGGTTCCAGCAGGTAGGCCATGACATGATCTTCGAGCGACCGCTGCACCAGTTCCAGCGATCGCTGCCAAGTCACGACGATCGCGGGAATCGTCAGGGTCTGGCTGATTTCGATGAGGGCGCTGGGGCCATCCATGTCGGGCAGGTCAACGCCCGTAATGATGAGATCGGGTTCGTGCTCGAGCGAGGTGGCGATGAGTTCGGCCCCCGTCCGGCACATCCAGATATCTTCGTACCGCGAGAGAACCAGGGCTGCGTGAATGGCCTCGCGGGCATCGGCCATGCCGTGAGCCAGCGCGATCTTCAGCGGTGGATTTGTCGTCATTCTCTAACCAGATGGCCTCGAAAACCTAGCACCTCGGAGCCCATTGCCTCCCGAGAAGATACGCGACGACTCTCCTCCAAAAAAGAGCGCGCATTCCGTTTCCACGATCCGGGAATCCGTCCGAATACCTGGTCCTGCTTTGGGACGACGCTGAAGGTGATCGCGAGGACTCGGCCGCGTATGCTGGAATTCGGAGTGCCTGGCGATTGGCCGGAGGGCCAGAAGCAGAGGCAGGGATTTCGATCTGACCGGTCGCCCCACTGTATCGGGAGGCGACCGCTATGAAGGTTCAGGCGGAATTGCGTCCCACCCTCGATCGTGGCGTCATTATTGGCATCGGACTGGTCATCGCTTTGCAAGCGGTGGGGACGTCGATCATCTATCGAAACATTCAGTCGCTGAATGTGAATTCGTCCTGGGTGGCGCACACCTACGAAGTCGATCGGATTGCCGCCGAGGTTCTTCGAGAGGCAACCGACCTCGCGGTTTTTCAGCAGGGATATCTGCTGAGCAGGGACGCGGGTTTTCTGGACGCATATAACAAGTCGAACGAGCGGCTTCCCGAGAGCGTCGAACAGCTTCGCCAGGCGACGGTCGATCGAGTCAGCCAACAGGAGCGTGTCGCCGACGTGGAGCACTCGATCGCCGAGCTGCAGAATGAACTGAATGGCGGGATCGAAGACCTTCGGAATGGCGTCAGTCGCGACGATGCGACGTCCGCGGCGTTTGCGACAAACGATTGGCTGCAGAAGATTCGCGAGACAGTCGGTGATATCCGACGGGAAGAACAGCGACTTTTGAGCGTTCGCGAGCGCGATGTGCGGCGGACTTTGTTGTTTGCCCTGGGAAGCGCCCTGGGACACCTGGTCTTAGGTTTGTGTCTGCTCACCGGCGTGATTGTCCTGATTCGGCGAAATGTTTCCGCCGCCGAGCAACAACAGGCCAGTCTGTTCGCCGAACGAGAGCAACTCGACGTGACGCTGGGCAGCATCGCCGATGCCGTGCTGACGGTCGATTCGGAGCATCGCGTCCTGCAATGGAATTCGGCGGCAACGATGCTGAGCGGCCAGCCCGAGGAAACGGCGCGTGGACGATTGGTCGAGGAAGTCTTGTTTCTGCGCGATGAGATCACGCGCGAAGCGGTGCTTGCCCCAATCGAAAAAGTGATCGCAACCGGCCGAGCCCAGGGGCTTGGCGAGCCGGTGTTGCTCGTTCGGGACGATGGCGTGGAGCAGGCGGTCGTGATGCGGTGCACGCCGGTCCGCGATCGAATGGGGGATGTGACCGGCGTGGTGATCGTCCTGAATCCGCGGTTGGCCGAGGAGCAGCCCGAGCAGGCGCGGCTGGAACGAACCCGTCTGATCGCTCTTCGGGCGGATGTCGGCATGCTGATCACTCGAGGAGGCCAGACCGACCGGCAGCTCGAGCAGTGCGTTCAGAAGGTTCATTCCCAATTGCCGGCTTCGGGAGTTGGGTTATGGGTGGTTCATGCTTCGTCGTCGCAACTGGAATTGCGTGCCGGTTCGACTTCTGGTGGCTGGAAATTACCGGCGACAGTTGGCCGTGAGGACTCGCATTCGGTGATCGCCCGGGCAGTCAGCCTCCGGCAAAAGCTGCAATCGCGAGTGGAATCGCATGACATGGAGGGCATGGTCGCGGCCGGACCCGGCGCGGCGGCCCCCGCGGTTGTTGCCGCGTATCCGTTGCAGATCGAGGATCGTTTGATCGGTGTCCTGGCGGTCTACGCGGCGAGTCCCCTTAGCGAGCTGACTTTCGCCGAACTGGAACTGCTGGCCGCGAAACTCTCGCAGTTCATCGAACGCCGACGAATCGAAGAAGCGCGGAATCAGAGCGAGGAATTGTTCCGGACGCTGTCGAACTCGATTCCCCAACTGGCATGGATGGCTCGTCCGGACGGCTACATCTTCTGGTATAACGAGCGCTGGTTTGCCTACACGGGAACGACGTTCGAACAGATGAGCGGCTGGGGCTGGCAGTCGGTCCATGACCCGCTGGAGCTTCCCCATGTCGTCGAGTCGTTGAATCGCTCCTTCGCGACTGGCGAACCGTGGGAAGATACGTTTCCCATCCGCCGGCACGATGGCGAGTTCCGCTGGCATCTGAGCCGGATGCTGCCCGTTCGGGACGAACATGGGCGAATCCGACTCTGGTTCGGCACGAATACCGACATCACGGAGCAGCGAGAGGCCGAGCAGCGGGTTCGCGAAAGCGAGGGGCGGTTGCGACGCGTGATCGACTCGGTTCTCGCGTTCGTCGGAATCATTGCCCCCGATGGAACGCTCATTGAGGCGAACCGGACGCCGTTGCTCGCGGCCAGTCTGTCGCGCGACGACGTAATCGGGCAAAAATTCTGGGATTGCCCATGGTGGTCGGACAATGACGAAGCGCGCCAGCAGTTGCGCCAGGACTTCGAACGAGCCGCCGCTGGTGAAGTGATTCGTCATGACGTCGAAATGCGCGTGACCGGAACCAAGCGACTGACGATCGACCTGATGCTGCAACCGGTTTTCGAGGATGACCGACTTTTGTTCGTCATTCCTTCCGGGGTCGATATTACCGATCGGAAGCATACCGAGCAGGAACTGGCGGCCTCCTGGGAATTTCTGCGTTCGTCGTTGGACGGACTTTCGAGCCAGATCGCGGTGGTCGATGAAAGCGGCGTGATATTGGCGGTCAATCAAGCCTGGCGTGACTTTGCCGACGCGAATGGCCTGCAACTGACGGATCATGGCGTCGGTCAGAGCTATCTGGACATCTGCATTCCCGAACTCACCGATGAGCGGACGGATGTCGAAACGCCTGTCGCGGGAATTCTCGGCGTTCTCGAAGGGCGGGCACCCTCATTCACGATGGAGTATCCTCGCCACTTCGGGACTTCGGAGCGATGGTTTCAAATTCGGGCGAATCGATATGAGAGCGGCGAATCGGTTCGCGTGGTGATCTCTCACGAGGACATTACGTCCCGGGTTCAGACGGAGGAATCGACGCGGATCTGGTCCGAGCAGCAACAAGGGCTGGCGACGCTCGCGGGGAACCTGAGCGCGGCCCAGGATGTCGCTGAGATTCTCGATGTCGTGACAGCGGGGGCGCGCGAACTTCTGCAAGCCCGCGCTGCGGAAACCCGGCGTCTTCACGATGTCTCGCAGACGGGCGATTTGAGAGCGACCGACGACGTGGAAACCGGCGACGTGTCGCCAATTCGCTCGGCTGAGTGGGATGCGCTGCGCGAGCAGGTGTGCCGGACGAATCGGCCGATTCGATTGACCGGGAGCGGCGACTCGCCGCCTACGCCGACTGAAACAGACTCCATTCCGTTTGCCTTTGAGCCGGGCGAATGGCTGGCGGCACCGCTGATTGGCCAAGACGGTCGCAATATGGGTCTGATCGAGTTGCAGGACAAGCTGCTCGGGCCATTCACGTCGGACGATGAAGCGGTTCTGGTGCAGCTGGCGCAAATGGCCTCGGTTTCTCTGGAACGCGCGCGGCTGCACGAGGAAATCCGCGAATCCGATCGACGGAAAGACCAGTTCTTGGCGCTTCTGGCACATGAACTCCGCAATCCGCTTTCGGCTCTGACATCCGGCACGCAATTGATTGCCCTTCGGCCGAACGATTCCGCGCAGGTTGCCGAGACGGCCGACCTGATTCTGCGGCAGTGCGGTCAACTGAAGCAGCTGGTCGACGACCTGCTCGATGTCTCCCGGATTTCACGCGGCAAGCTTCATCTGCAACTGACCCGATGTTGTCTTCAAGCCATCATGCGACAGGCCATGGAGACGGCAACCCCGTTGTGCGAGGCGTCGAACCACGAACTGATCGTGAAATTGCCGGAGGAACCTCTCCATGTGACTGGCGACGCGGTTCGGCTCGCCCAGGTTGTCTCGAACCTGCTGATCAATGCGGCCAAGTACACGTCCCCTGGCGGGCGTGTCGAACTCACCCTCATGTCCGACCAGGGCGAGGGGATCATCACGGTCAAAGATAATGGGATTGGAATTCCCGCGGAAAAGATGGACGAGATTTTTGAGCTCTTCGCGCAAGTCGACGCGTCACACACGCGATCGCAGGGAGGGCTCGGAATTGGTCTGACGCTCGCCAAGACACTGGTTGACCTGCATCACGGCCAGATCAGTGTTTCCAGCGAGGGGACTAACCGGGGAAGCACGTTCACGGTTCGGCTTCCCTTGCTGGAAACTCCTCTTGATGCACAGCCATCCGATACCTTGCGTCCAGAGCCGAGCGATTCACCGGTTCCGCGTCGAATTCTCGTGGTCGACGACAACCGGGCGGCAGTCCACCTCCTCGAAAAACTGTTGCGATCGCTGGGGCAGACCGTGGAAATCGCCGGTGATGGGGAATCGGCCCTGTCGGCAATCTCGCAGTTCCAGCCGGAACTGGTTATTTCCGATATCGGCATGCCCGATATGAGCGGCTACGAATTGGCGCGCCGGATCCGTGAGCAGGAAAATGTCGCGAGGCCGGTCCTGGTGGCCCTGACCGGATATGGACAAGAAACGGACCGCGCGGCGGCCCTTGAAGCCGGCTTCGATGAACATCTGACGAAGCCAGTCAGCCTGGACCAGTTGGTCGCCCTGCTCCAATGGCACTCCACGCTTCGTCAGCAATTTCAAGAGTCCCCCCAAACATCGACAAACGGATGACGCGGTGCCCCGAATCAGGTGGTCGCTGGCGATTCGGAAGACTTGGACGGCGCGGGAACGGGCGAAGCCGCGATTGGTGCGGGAGTGGTCGAAGGCGCCGATGAAACCGTGTCCTCGGGAGACGGTTCCGGCGATGGTATGTCTTGCGGCGGATCCTCCGTGAGGGTGCCAAGGACGTCGGAATACCAGGCGCAATTCAACCCGAGGGCTTCGTCCTGCTCCTGATCCCGAGTCGTCATGTCGATGCGCGACGCGTGAATTCCCAGCAGGAGGTACGGCAGCGAAGAACGTCCGCGGCGATCGGAGAAGCGCGCGACCACCGGGGCTCCGCTAATACCGCGGTGGGTGCGCGCGTCGGTCAGAAAGCATCCAGTTCCCTGGAATCGCATGCCGAATGACGAGGCGATCACCGCCTGGCGGGCGACGGGCAGATGATGCAGCGTGTCATGAAATCCCAACGGGAAACCGACGACCAGCAGCGATGTTCCCACTTCGACTTCATCGAGCTCTTCGACCAGATGGTCGGACGTGAAAGCGCGGTAGACCGTGGTTTCAGGAAGCTGGTCGGGACTCAACGCGACCGCGACGACATCAATCAGTCCGCCGCTGTCCGTCGCCTCGCGCCAGATCGGTTTGCCACCCTCGAACAGCGGAATGTTGACGGAAACGATTTCAGCGATATTGCCTTCGGAGACGTGAAGAGCCAGATCAAGGCTGTCCGGGTGATGTTCCGTGGGCTCGTCAACGATCACATGCCGATTCGTCACCAGAAAGACCCGGCCATCCCGTTCGAAGAAAAAGCCAGTCGCATTGGTGAGGACCGTCTCTCCCTGTTTGGTGGTGATCCGGACGACGGTCAGCAGCAGCGATTCGATCGGGAACGTGCTCATCTCGGACAATTTTCACGAAAATTTTCAATCACGACGTTTGTGAACTGAGTTGCTCGCTCAGAATCCACCAAGTGATCGACAGGCAGCCAGTTGTGTTCGGGAACAAACAAGCGGGAAATCGAGTTTTCAGCCGTAACTCGCAGGGATTCGGCCCAGGAACACCATAGCGAACCGCATGCCGTTAGCCTCGGGTGAATGTCAGTGTCTTGACGTCGCCCACGGGCACGAATTTCAACTGGTTTCCGGAGAGCGTGATGGTCGCGGCGATTGTCCCGCCCGAGTCGGGTTGCAAGACCAGGTTGTTGCCGCGAACGATATACACGCCCGTCACCGACTGTGGCTGACCATTTCGCGTGAATTTCCAGGTGAACTTGTCATCGTTGCCGAGGGTGAGCGCGAACTGGCCGGAATCGCCATTCGCGGACCAGTCACCGTAGAGTTTGTCCATGGGATAGGCGGGCTGGTCGAGATTGGGCGCTGGCGTCTGTGCCGTCGCCGGTTGCGTACCCTGATCCTGCGGGGAATACATTTTGACAAGCTCGGCCGAAAGCTGGTCGTTGGATGCCAGGCGCGAGGCGTCTTGCCACTGCTTGACGGCCGCGTCTTTATGATTGCCCGTCAGGTAGTGATAGCCGAGGAGAAAGTGGTTTGCCGCGACATCGGGATTGGACCGGACGGCGTCCTCGAGCTGACGCAATTGCTGGGAATAAGCATCCGCGTCGCCGTACAGGCTGATCATGGTCGTCCAGTCCCAGCCTGGACCAGCTGCCAGCACCGCGTGAATCGTTGCCGCCGAATCCTGATACCGGCCGAGCGCGAACAGGCACAAGCTGCGGAATTCATTCACGGCCGCGTCGCGCGGAGCCAGCTTCAGGGCGCCGTTAATCAATTGAAGGGCCTGATCGTAGCTGCCGTCGTAGAATGCCTGCCGTGCCGAGTCGACGGCTGCGACCAGTGGATCAGACGAAGAATCCGAAGTCGAGTCGCCTTGGGTATCGGCCGGTTGCGATGTGTCCTCACCACCGCCGACGAGGGGTTGATCGTACGTGGCAACCGGCTGGCCATCGACCATCACGGGAGTTGAGTAATAGGGGTTGTAGTAGGAACTGATTCCCATGTCCCAGGCAACACAGTTGATGCCCCAGGTTGTCATGCCGAAGGCCATGGCGACGGGGTACGCGTTCCACAAATAGTTCCAGCTTCCATGTCCCCACGTCGGACAATATCCGTTATACCAGCCCCAGCTTCGCGACCAATGCCCGGCCGGACCGTAGTAGCCCGCATGTCCCCAGGCGCCATTCGGCCCCACGGCACCGGTATGTCCCCAGTACCCGCCATTGGGACCGACGACGCTACTGTGCCCCCAGGCCCCGTTGGGGCCGACGTGTCCAGAATGACCGGCATACCCGCCGTTCGGTCCCCAGGCGCCCGTGTGACCCCAATAGCCGTTTGGTCCCCAGTACCCGAAGTGATTGATCTCTCCTCCGTTTGGTCCCGTCCACTGGTTGTGATGCCAGTCCTGATCGTTCCAGTGGTTCTGCAAATCGTCGAATCGATTGGAAAGATCGTCGTGGCGTTCGGGGATTGATCCGCGATCCGCCGGTGACCAGCGTTCTCCCGAACCATCCGCGCCGGGGAAGTTGGCCGGATTGCGATTGCCGCCATCGGCGTTTGGACCGAGGCCCGGCAGACGTTCGCCAGCCCCACCTTCGCCAGGACGGACTCCCGGCCGCTGCGTGCCAGCACCCCCTGCACCGGGTTGGAACGGACCCAATCCTGGCAGCGTCGCTCCGCCGCTGTTGGGAAATCGATCGGTCATACCCGATAGATTGCCTGACCGAAGCCCATCGGCGTTTGGCAGCGACGGGCGATCGGCGTTTGTCCCATCGGGGCGGAACCCATTGCGATTGCCATCACTCAGATCGGGACGATTGATGCCGCCGCCGGGATTCAATTGCGGACGATCGCCAAGACCAAAGCCCCCCGCTCCTCCACCGCCGAAGTTCGGGGAATGGAACAGGTCCGAGCGATCGAACCCACCAATTCCACTTCGATCGAAGCCGCCGCCTCCTAATCCTCCACCGCCCAGGCCGCCACCAAGTCCACCGCCACCACCAAGTCCACCGCCGCCGAGTCCCTGCAAACCGCCGCCGGCGCGGGAAAAGTCGCCACCCCCTGAGAACGAGGGACCAGACGGTCGGAATCCGCCGCCGGAGAGACCTCCTCCCGAGGGGAGTCTCATTCCTTCACCGCCACCCAGCCCTCCGCCCCCGAAGCCACCCCCGCCCCCAAGGCCACCGGCTCCGAAGCCCCCTCCTCCAAAACCACCGCCACCATGAAATCCCCCCCCGCCGCCGAGTCCACCGCCACCACCAAATCCACCGCCTCCATGAAACCCTCCGCCCCCGAAGCCGCCGCCACCGAACCCACGTGCCCAGGCGGGACCACCAGCCATCGACGTCGTCAGAGCCGCGACCAGAAGAGAGTGCCACGTTAAACGCCGCATGATCGCTGTCCTTCAGAGAGAATATTGTGTGTTGGCGTCAAAACTGTCTGAATGACGTGCCGAATCGAGACGTATGAAGTGCTCGGTCACGCTCACCCGGTCCTGACGGTCGCTCTTTTTGTCTCGTTGATCCACAAGGGGCTGACCAGCGAGTGAACTCAAGACGTGGAAATCGTTACCGACGTTGAGCGGATGGTTCCGGTGGACGCCGAACGATTCGATGCATTCCACCACTGACGGCGGCTCCATCGTGGGTCATCTGGTCCAGCGAAACGACCATGGCATCCTTGCCGTCCGAGGAGTACGTCAATCGCGAGGCGGTTCGTTCCCCCTCGGCATCAATCCGCGTCAGGTGCAATGTCCAGGTTCCGTCCTCGTTCCTCTGCCAGCAGCCGCTTGCGAAGCCACCGTTGGAATCGAAAATCCAAGACCGAAGCTGCTTGCGTTCCCCGTCCCAGCCAATCCGATGAGATCCTGTCGCGGCGGAAGCAGCCCTGGCCAGCAACTGAAAGTTGCCCATCAGGTAGAAACCACTTTCGTCCCAATTCCAACTTGTGCGGATGGTGCTACCGGCCTTGTCTTCCTGCCAGTCGCCAATCAGCCAGGCCAATGCCTGAAGGCGGTCATGGGGCGTCGCGGGAGCCGCTTCCAGCTCGCGAACACTGGCGATCAGCCAGCGACCATCGGGCTGTTTGACATGCGTGGCGGTATAACGCGTGGCGGTTCGAGCCTCGCTTCCCTCGGCCCTGAACGTGGAGGCGCCGTCTTCGACGAGGATGCCTGCCGCCACGGGCCGAATCGAGAGGATTTCGATCGAGACAGACCCCTTGGGACGATTCGCGAAACCAGCCGCGAACTCGGCTGCGATAGCCTCGCGGCCATGGAAGATGGTCCCGTCGGCGGTCACCAGTTCGGCTTCGGGGGTAAACAGCGCCGCGATGGCCTTGCTATCTTGTTTGGCAAACGCCTCGGCATAGGCGACGGCTGACTGCCGGATAGCCGCACGGGCATCGTCAGGCGCGATTTCCTCGGCGAAGATAGCCGTCAACCAACTGCATGAGATCACGCCAGCCAAGACACCTGCACGAAACATGCGAGACACTCCTCGGGGGCAACGAAAGATGACGACGGTCACCCTCGGAGATCATCACAGCACACCGTGAGGCGGGATTCAATCGCGGCTTGTCCGGCCAATCGTTCGTGCGAAAACGGAGGATCGCTCAAAACGAGGTGTCAGCTACGAGTTGCTCGACCGGGCGGCGCGATCGAGGAGGTCGAGCCACCGCTGGACTTGCATGGCGTCCTGATAGGTTGCCCCCATCGGAACCGGAGCGGTTCCGCGGACGACACGGCAGAAGCACCGAAGTTCCTCGGCCATCATCCCGGTGGGGCCGCTCGCATCCGGCCGAATTTCGAGCGGCATCGGCCAGCGGGCACGGTCGTCCCAGACTTCAATGGGCCTGGGGTTGGGAGAAATGCGCGCCGCCCAGCCCGCGCCGAAGACTTCCATGCGATCGAACCCCCGTGGCGCCATGCCCTGTGGCGTCGTGTAGGAGGAGACACAGGCGGCCACGGTTCCGTCGGCCCACTGAATGTGCGCGGCCGCCACATCGACAGAGCCGACCGGAGCGAAATGGTACCGGGCGGATAGCGAAACCGGCTCGGCTCGCTGCTTCAGGACTTGGAGGCAATAGAGATCGTGAACCATGGTGGCGTACAGGGGATTCTCTCCGGGGAAGTCCTGCACGATGCTGGCCGGCCGATGACGCGCGCAATCGATATACGCCAGCGTGCCTCGCTCGGCGGCCTCACGACGCAACTCCCGGAACTCGCTGTTGAAGAGCAGAATGTGGCCCATCATCAGATTGGCAGAGTCAGGACGAACCAACTCGGCGAGCTGTTCTGCTTCGGTGAGACTCTCAGCGACCGGCTTTTCGAGAAGCACGGTCTTCCCAGCCCTGAGCAGAGTTTCCGTCACACGAACATGTTCGCGCGTTGAGCAGGCGACGACCCATGCCTCGGCCGCGGATTCGGCAATGGCTTGTTCGAGGTCCAGAAATCCCCGGACGCGTGGCAATTCCTTCCGAGCGGCATCCAGGCTTTCTTGTCGGCGAGCGACAACCGCGACGAGTTCTGCTTCGGCCAACGCCGCGAGCGTCAGTGAGTGCAGTCGTCCGAATCGTCCCCAGCCCACGACGCCGATGGTGACCGGCCGGAAAGACTTTGCCAAATCCGCCATGAAAGCTCCTCGACTTCGTGAGTCCAATGTGACCGCGATCCTTCTACCCTTCCCTCCTGGCGAATACCAGTTGCGAAGGGGGCAGCCTCGGGGGCTTCTTGTCAGCGATCAGGGTGGCCCCGTCTCGTCAACTTGACATCAACTCATTACGATTCATGCTGGATGATATCGCTCGACAACCGTTCGTGATCCTTGGAATTCGCCAAATGATGCGAGTGAACGTCGCGGTCGGCTGTGTCTTGCTGGTCCTTCTCTGGTGCGATTCGCACGGATACACATTGGCCGATGAGGGCGGTCGAGCATCGGTGCGATTCAATCGCGATGTCCGGCCGATTCTGGCGGACCATTGTTTCGCCTGCCATGGTCCCGATGCCCGGAGCCGCCAGGCCGACTTGAGGCTTGATGTTGCCACTGACAAGACAACGACAGCCGAGGATCAACCGATTGTTGTTGCTGGCGAACCGGAGTCGAGCGAACTGTGGAAACGGGTGGCCAGCGCGGATCCCGAACTCGTCATGCCGCCGCCGGAAGCAAAAAAGCCGCTCACGGCGGCACAACTCGCACTGCTGCGGCGATGGATCGAGGAGGGAGCGGTTCGCGAGGATCACTGGGCGTTCGTTGCCCCGACACAGCCGCTGCCGCCGCGTCTTGCTCCGTCGCCGCCGAGTGAAATCGATGCCTTCGTGCACGCGGAATTGCAGGAACGTCACCTAAAGCCCGCTCCCGAAGCGCTGCCGGAGACGTTAATTCGTCGGGTGACTCTGGACCTGACTGGCCTGCCGCCGACGCCGGAGGAGATCGACGCGTTTCTCGCCGACCAGTCGCCCGACCGCTACGAACGGCTCGTCGATCGGCTGCTGGCGTCGCCACGTTACGGTGAAAGCATGGCCGTGACATGGCTGGATGCCGCGCGCTATGCCGATACCAGCGGCTATCAATCCGACGGCCCCCGCGAGATGTGGCGCTGGCGCGACTGGGTGATTGATGCCTACAACGCCAACATGCCGTTCGATCAGTTCACGATCGAGCAACTCGCGGGCGACCTGCTTCCAAATGCGACGAGCGAACAACGTCTCGCGACGGGATTTCATCGCAATCATCGTGGTAATTCCGAAGGCGGAATCGTTCCCGAGGAATATGCGGTCGAGTATGTCGCCGATCGCGTCGACACGACGGGGACCGTCTGGCTGGGCCTGACGATTGGTTGTGCCCGCTGCCACGATCACAAGTTCGACCCGATCTCGCAGCGGGAGTATTACCAGTTCTTCGCGTTCTTTAACACGATTCCCGAGTTCGGACGCGCGCTCAAGGAGGGAAACTCTCCACCCTACTTACGGACGCCGACCGATGCTCAGCAGCGACGTCTCGATGAGCTGGACGAAAGCGTCGCAGCGCTTCAAAATCGCTGGATGGCGTTGATGCCGCGGATTCAATCCGCCCGAGCGGCCTGGGAGCAGGAAGTTGCTGGGAAATCGAACGTCGATTGGACAATTGACGCGGGGCTGGATGTCGTAGCGCTATCCAACAGGAATGAAACGCTCCAGGGTAAAACCCCTGCCCATGAGACTGTTGCGTTGGACCGTGTCGAGGCGCCAACCGGTCGTGGCACGCGGTTTGATGGTGACCGCTTCATCGATCAGGGCGACGTTGGGAAGTTCGGGTACTTCGACAAGTTTACGGTGGCGGCCTGGGTGCGACCTGCTGAGAACGCGTCCGGTGGAATTGTTTCGAGAATGTCGGATGACTCCGATTCCGACGGCTGGGCGCTGCATCTGCAAAACGGCAAGGTCCAGGTCAATCTGGTCAAGCGTTGGCTGGATGATGCCTTGCGAGTCGAGACAGAACGTCCGCTGGCCGCCGATCGCTGGCAGCATGTGGCGATGACGTATGACGGCTCGCGGATGGCGAGCGGCGTCAGGATCTATGTCGATGGTGTAGTGCAACCGCAAACGGTTCATCTCGATCTGCTCAACCAGACGATGGCGAATACGGAGCCGTTACGAATTGGTTCCACAGGAACCCAGCAGCGGCTGACCGGCGCGATCAGCGACGTCCGGATCTACCGGCGTAAGCTTGAGGCCATTGAACTGACGGCGCTCGCCGTGCCCGAATCGCCGAGTGAGTTGGCTGCACTCGATCGTTCGAATAGAAGTTCGTCTCAGAACGAGAAACTACAACAGGCATTTCTCGCTACAGGACTGCCGGAGGAAGCGCGCGACGTTTTGACCAATCTACGACAACTCGAATCGGAACGGGCAGACTACGTCGAACGCCTGCCGACGACGATGGTGATGGAGGAATCAGGCCGACCCGCGGTTGCCGCGGTCCTGGAACGCGGAGAGTACAACCGTCCCGGAGAGCGAGTCGCAGCGGGATTTCCGGCCGCACTCACCAAAGAGGGAAGCCCGGCAGGGAGCAATCGGCTCGACCTAGCGCAATGGATCACGTCACCCGAACATCCGCTGACCGCCCGGGTCGCGGTGAACCGTGAATGGCAGCGTTTCTTTGGACTGGGATTGGTTTCGACCAGCGAAGACTTCGGAACCCAAGCGGCACCTCCGAGTCACCCCGATTTGCTGGACTGGCTCGCGGCGGAGTTCGTGGAATCGAAGTGGAACATTAAGAATCTGCAGCGTCGGATCGTTGAAAGCGGCACGTACCGTCAGTCTTCTCGGGTCGGGGAAGCGCTTACCCGTGTCGATCCGGAAAACCGCTGGCTGGCGCGGGGGCCGCGATTCCGAATGTCGGCAGAAATGTTGCGCGACCAGGCGCTGGCGATTGCGGGGCTGCTCAATGAACGGATGGGCGGCCCTTCGTTCTATCCTTATTTGCCGGACGGCCTCTGGAGCGAGATCGCCACGACGACCCAGTACCAGCGAAGCGCGGCAACCGAGATCTTTCGGCGGTCGCTGTATGGGTACTGGAAGCGAACGGTCAGTAATCCCACGATGGCAGTCTTCGACGCTCCCGCCCGCGAAGTCTGCTCGGTGCGTCGCGGCCGTACCAATACCCCGCTCCAGGCGCTCACGCTCCTCAACGATGTTACCTACGTTGAAGCGGCTCGCGGTCTGGCGGTTCTCGTTTCCCGAGACGCGAACGCGAGTCCCGAAGAACTCGTTCGTGAGATGTTTCGCAGGGCGATCGGACGGTTTCCGAGCGAGGCGGAACTGCGAATTTTGCTGGCGGGATTCGATTGGCATCTTGCGCGATTTCGCAAGGAGCCCGAAGCGGCGCGGGAACTGCTCGCGATTGGCGACTCGGCGAGCGAGTCTTCGATCGATTCGGTCGAGCTAGCTGCCTACGCGGCGGTCGCGTCGACAATTCTGAATCTCGACGAAAGCGTGACGCGCGAATAGCCAGATTCTTTGATCCTGTCTGAGTCGGAAAAGGTCAACATGTCTGAGGCACCGCGGATGCAACTCCCTTGTTCACGGCGAACTATGCTTGCCGGTTCGTCGGCGTCGCTCGCATCGACGGCTGCGGCGCTGCTTCTCTCGCGCGAAGCGCGCGGAGCCATGGAAAGTCTTCCTGCCGAACAACCACGGCCCGCGCGAGCGAAACGCATTCTTTACTTGTTCCAGTCGGGCGCGCCCTCGCAGATTGACCTGTTCGACGAAAAGCCAAAGCTCCGGGAGTGGCAGGGCCAGGATCTTCCCGAGTCGGTACGGCAGGGCCAGCGGCTCACGGGGATGACGGCCAGCCAGTCGTCGTTTCCGATCGCTTCCTCGCGATTTCAGTTTTCGAGGCACGGCAACAGCGGAGCCAACCTCAGCGAGCTTCTGCCGCACACCGCGAAGGTGGCCGATGACTTGTGTATTCTCCGATCGGTCTGGACCGACGCAATCAACCATGACCCGGCAGTGACGTTTTGCCAGACGGGGGCGCAGCTTGCAGGCCGACCGAGCATGGGTTCGTGGATTGCCTATGGATTGGGGAGTCTGAACGACAACCTTCCGACGTTCATTGCATTTGTGTCGGGTTCCGGCGATCAGCCGCTCTATGACCGGTTGTGGGGGAGCGGGTTTTTGCCGTCCCGGTATCAGGGTGTCAAATTTCGCTCGTCGGGCGAGCCGGTTTCGCATCTTGAAAACCCGAAGGGGATCGATTCGTCATCTCGATCGCGAATGATTCATGACATCAACGAACTGAATCGCCTGCGGCTCGCGGAGATTGGCGATCCGGAAACGGCCACTCGCATCGCGCAATACGAGCTCGCCTTTCGCATGCAGACGGCGGTTCCGGAGGTCGTCGAGGTTTCCTCAGAATCCGAGTCGACGTTCGAACTATATGGCGAACAATCCAGGCGGCCTGGCACGTTTGCCCGCAATTGCCTGATTGCTCGACGGCTGCTGGAAAGCGGCGTGCGTTTCGTTCAGCTCTTTCATCGCGGATGGGATCAACACCGCCATCTGCCGCGCGATCTGGCGACCCGCTGCGAAGAAACGGATCAGCCGTCGGCTGCTCTGATTATGGACCTGAAACAGCGCGGTCTGCTTGACGATACCATCGTGGTGTGGGGAGGCGAGTTCGGTCGAACCGTCTATTGCCAGGGAGCCCTGACGGTCGACGATTACGGCCGCGATCACCATCCTCGCTGCTTCAGCATGTGGTTGTCAGGGGGAGGAATCCGCCCCGGCATGACGTACGGCCAGACCGACGAATTCTCTTATAACATTACGGAGAATCCCGTCAGCGTCCACGATCTTCATGCCACGCTGCTGCATCAACTGGGCATCGACCACGAGCGGTTGACGTTCACGTTTCAGGGGCGCGACTATCGCCTGACCGATGTGCATGGGAGCGTTGTCCGGCCGATTCTGGCATAAGTCGCCGTGCAGGGAGTGACCATGTTCTGTGCCGCTCAGTCCGTGATGGAGTTGCCCACCGAAAGAGAGCGCCTTAGCGGGAGGCCGTTCCCGCGTCGCCCAGGAGAAGTTCCACACCCTCCGTCACCCAACCGCTGTGCCAGTCGTGTGGCCGTTCGGAGCCAAGTCGAAAGTCGTGGGGAATTTCCAGATCTTCCAGCAAGATGCGCATCAGGATGTGATGTTCGCGAAAGTTGGAATTGCCGGTCAGGATGAGCCGTTTTTCGCGACGAAGCGCTTCGGTGTTCATTCGCAGCAGGTTGGCGACGTGGTAGTTCTCGAAGTTCTCCGGCGTTCCGAAAATGTCTCTGGCACCGAAATGATCGAAGTCGTCCATCATCAGGGGTGCATCCCACGCGAGCGCGCGCCCGAATTTGTCGGTATGACGCAGTAACAGCGACCATGCTCCCCAACCCGACTTGCTGAACCCCAGGAGCAATCGATCGCGCGGCTGGGCGGATGCCGGATAAGTCTTTTCGATCAGCGGAATAACGACATTCTGGAAATGGGTTTCCTGTCGAACGAGTCGACTGGCGGAATGATCGGCGTACCAGGGGAGCCGCGAGAAGGTGGGGGATACGAAGATCACCTCATGGATGTTGTGAAGGTTGTGAATCTTCACTTCCCGAAGACCGTCGCCATATCGGGAGTCGCGTCCCGCCTCGACGGGTAGCACATAGACGACGCGATATCGTCGCGACTCTTCGAGTTGATCCGGAAGGAGAACACGGACTTCCGTTTTCCCATCCTGGTACAGCGAGAGGACTCGATGGCAGAGAATGCCGTCCTCATCGCGCTCGACCGCACCCATCTCGAGGAACTCGTCCTCGGCGTGTCCAAAATTCGGACTGAGCACAATCGTGACGAAGACGCACAGCAAGGTTCGGAGCGTGAACTCGTGCGTCATGCCGCTCTCGATCTGGCGTCATGGTGGATGAATCGCGACAGGCGCCGTCAGTCTCATCGCCGGTTTCAGTCGATCTTGATGGCAGCCTGAATTTCTTTCGCCATGTCCAGCATGGACGCCAGCAGTTCGTCCTTGTCCCACGCACCAATGTTATGACCGCCGGATTTCGCCTTGAACAGCCGTTCCGGAACTTTGAGTTCGCGGAGTTTTGCATGCAGCGAGTCGGCCTGGGAGATTGGGACGATGTCATCCTTTTCGCCATGGTACGTCACGATGCGAGGGCTGTCGGCACGCAGGTGCTCGATCGGCGACGCCTCGCGATAGATATCGGCGGTCCGGTCCGCGGAACCCAGGAGATCGATCAGCAGTTCGGAAGAGTCGCGCGAAACGTGTTTCTTGAGCGCGTCGTCGCCGCTTGGCAACGACTGGAAGGTTCTAAGATCGGTGGGCCCCGCGACATTCACGATCAGCCGTGTCGTGTAAGCCTCGCTCTTCTCCAAACCGACCAGGAGTGCCAGATGCCCACCGGCCGACCCGCCCATCCAGAGAATTCGCCGGGGATCGGCGCGAAACCGATCGGGATCGGCGAGCACGAAGTTCAGGGCGTTGCGAACATCATCTGTTTGGGCCGGAAATTTGGCAGCGGGGGCAAGTCGATATTGGACAGAGGCGGTAGCAATTCCCTGTTTCGCCATATTGGTCTGAAAGGCCTTGTAATCGGCACGGGAACCCGCGCGCCAGCCGCCGCCATGCACGCAGATGACCAGCGGAAACGGACCCGGCCCCTCAGGTCGCATAAAGTCCAGATGCAGCGGCTTCCCGTCGGGTTCCGCGTAGACGATATTCGGCTCGCGAACGATTCCATCCTCGGCGAGGCTCGCACCCACCGCCAGAACGGCGAGGACGGGGAGAACGAGACCGGACCAGAAGATCAATTTGCGACGGGAAATGATGCGTCTCCTTGTTGCCTGGGCGGGAAGTTCGCGGGAAGGCGTGAACTCACCCTTTGTGATCGCCAACCAGCCACGTCGCGATAACTACCTCAATCAAGAGACGACGGTTTCATGACCAGGGGGGCCAGTCGTTCAGTTGGCGACAAATTCGATTTTCGCGGTTGCAAACGATGTGACCGGCCATTTTCCATGTTCCAGCGCGGTCGCCCGGAGTTCGAATGTCCAGGGGCCAGCGAGCCGGGCGTCCGGTTGTGTCGTGACGATAAGCGTTCCGGAGTCGGTCCCCATCGGGAGCGTAATCGCGGCCGCGTCGATCAGTCCGGTCAGTTCATCCGGAACCAGCAGTTCCACTTGAGTTTCGAGGGGGAGCTTGATGGAGCGGGAGACTGAAACCGGGATGCGAACGGTGTCGCCGGGGCGTGCGACTGTCTCCTCGGCCAGGCAGGCCAGCTTCAAGAGGGCCCCCTCCATAATCATGGTGATCCGGGCATCGGCCGCGCTGGTCAGCCAGCGTAATCGGCCGCGCGGATCGGGGACCGCACCGACCCCATGAACATTCATCCGCCGCGTCAGGTCGGTCCCCAGCCACTCCGGCATCGAACAGGGATATAACACCAGTGTCTCGGTATCTCCGACGGGAAGGAGCGGGCCACGAATTCCCTGTCGATCCCGTGCCTGCCGAGCCGACATGGCAATTTGCAGGGGACCGGTGAAGCCGTCGTTCCGGACGATCTCCAGGGGGGCCAGATAGGTTGTCCCTCGGTGGACCTCACGCTGCCGTTCGCGATCGACGACTTTGATCGCGAACGGCGGGGCCATCGTGACGTTCAGCAGAACCGGCGTCATCCAACGCTCGTCGTCGGTCGTTGGGAGTGCGGCACCGCCGACAGGGGCGAGGGCTTCGCGAACCTGCTCCACACCGTTGATCGTGCCTCGCCCGACAAGATGAATGGTCGTACCGACAACATCGGCATCGGGAGCGGCTTCAAATGCCAGCACCAGTTCATTTTTGCCCTCGGGGATTGTCAAATCCCCGGCGACGCGAACACCGCGAGGAAGTCCGTCGATTGATAGAACAATTGGCCCCTGCCATTTCCCGTGGCGGCGGACCTTCACCGTTCCGGTCGCCGATTTGCCAAGGGGGACGTTGATTGCTTGAGGCATGTCCAGCGAGAAGTCGGCCGTTCGTCGTCGAATTTCCAATCGGTGGACTTCGTCGAGCTGGGTGCGTCTGGGCGAGAGGCTTCGCACGACGGCGGTGTAGGTGCCAGCCGAAGTCGCCAGGAATTCGATTTGGGCGTCGAGCGTGCCGGGCTGGTCATCATCTTGCAGAAGAGTTTTTCCGGACGGATCGAGGACTGTCAGTTGAACGTCGGACGATCCCCCGATGCCTCGCGACCGCGCGGAGATCAACCACGACTCGCCTTCGCCGGAGATCCATGTGTACCGCTCGTCGGTGCGCGTGGGGTCAAATCGACTGGTGACAGCCATCGGAGGTCGCAATGGTTCCGACCCGAGAGCGGCGGCGGACATCTCTTCGCAGTCGCTCAACGGAACAGAGACTTCGACAGGGCCCAGCGGTGTGTTCAGTGTGATTGCATACCCATCGGAGTCCGCCTCATAGGGAAAGCGAACGGCTTGGCGAATCGATTCGAGGACCGCCCTTCCCGTCGCGAGTCCATAGCCAACGAACTCGACTTCCTGTTCCGTCCCCAACTTTCCGCCGAAGGGGATCGCCGTCACGAAACGGGGGCCTTCCGTCACCTTCAGACGATAGACAAACGACCGGTCGCCCCGAAAGTCGACATCGTGGAGGGAAATCACGTAGCGCTCTCCCTGTTGTGCGGGAAACGTGACAGAACCATCGAGACCCTGGGTGTCGGCGAAGTCGGCGATCAATCGTCCCGCGCGGTCATGGACTTCCATGGCTCCCTGAAAACCGGACCCCAGTCGTCGGGCCAAGAGTTCGACGGTAACTGGACCCTCGCGCGTGGCGGTCAATTCGTAGCGGTCGACTTCAGTCAAGCGGCTCAGTCGCCCGGAAACGGCGATCGGCGGCGTGGGAAGAGGCTGGGGAATGTCGCGAGAGCGTGATTCAAGAACCTCCGTGTCACGACTGAGCAAGACGGTGCCGACTGAGGACGTTCCATTGGCGTTGGCCACCTGCCACCGGACCAGTCCGGGACGAGCCGTGGGGTGCACCGTGATGCGGCCGGGAACTTCACGGGGAATCGGTAGCGCGGTCGTGCTGGCTCGTGGGCCTGTCCAGTAGGGGGGCGGAGTCAACAGGTAGTCGCCGGGCGGCCCCAGAACGTCGAGGCGGACGTGCTCATCGTGGACAAACCAGTCGAGATCGTCAGTCAAGTCGTAGCCACCCAGTTGCACGTTCGTTGTTTCGCCAATCTGGAGGACGGGTGGAAAGACGTAACCGACATCCGGAGGCTTTTGTCCCTGACTCCAGGCCGGGACAATCGCCAGGCCCAGCACCAGCCAGGTGGCCAGCAGCAGCGGCCGGCATGAGTCGACGGCGGTGGACGAGGACAGTGTCACTGGCGACATTTTTTAGGAAGAGCCTTTCGAGGCATTGCGGACGAAAGTGGTGTGACTGAGCAGGTCGTGGGTCGTTCCGCGAAAGACGGCTTCAGGCCAGGAGTTCGTCGATCCGGCGGCCGCCGCTGACAATCGGGACCGGGCGGCCAACGGGTGTTTCGTAAACCTTGTCGGCATCGACTCCCGTCAACGAGAAGATGGTGCGGAGCAAGTCCTGAATGCCGTAGGGCTGAGTCGTGGGATAGCTTGCGGTCTTGTCACTCGCGCCGATGACGGCACCTCTTTTGATGCCACCGCCCGCGAGGATCACGGTCTGGCACATCGACCAGTGATCGCGGCCTGCGTCTTTATTGATGCGCGGGGTTCGGCCCATTTCTCCCATCATCACGACCAGGGTTTCATCCAGCAGACCACGGTCATCGAGGTCCGTCACAAGCGCGCTGAATGCCTGATCCGTTGGAGGGACAAGGGCTTTCTTATGACTGGTGAAATTGTCGGTATGCGTGTCCCAGCTCCCATGGTCGATCCCCACAAAACGGCAGCCCGCTTCGATCAGCCGCCGGGCCAGCAGCGCGCTTTGGCCAATCGACGAATATCCGTATCGTTCCCGCATGGCAGCCGGTTCGGCCGAGATATCAAACGCTCGCCTGGCGGCTGGCGACGTCGTCAGGTCGACCGCCTTCTGGTAATACATGGCGAGCGCGTCGGCTCGGCCGGTGGCCTGACTGCTGACGCCCAGCGATTCGACGTCGCCGAGCAGTTCACGGCGGCGCGAGAAGCGCGACTCGGAGATCGACGACGGCGCTTCGAGATCGCGGACTTTGAAGTCGGGCTGAGACGGGTCGTTGTCGATGGTAAACGGGGCATACTTCGCACCATAGAAACCAGGGCCTCCCGGGCCGAGGGGATTCGGCATTTCAACGTAGGGGGGAACATCGCCTCCCGGTCCCAGTTCGCGCGCCAGAATCGAGCCAATCGAGGGATAGAGGACGTTGAACGGCTCGCCTTGGGCCTGGCCATCGGCGAAGTTGGGAGGATAGCCTGTCAGCACCCAGTGCCGACCCGTCTGATGTGCGTTATCGGCATGGCTATGTGAGCGCAGAATCGTGAACTTGTCGGCGACCTGCGCGCAATGCGGCAGAATTTCGCTGATCTGAGTACCGGGCACGACGGTTGAAACGGGCAGAAACTCACCGCGGATTTCGGGTGGTGCCTCGGGTTTCAAATCCCACAAATCAATGTGGCTCGGGCCTCCTTCCAGCATCAGGAAGATTACTGAGCGGGCTTTCGCCGGGGCGTTGCTCGCGGCTCGAGCCTGCAGGTCGAGCAGCATTGGGAGCGACAGTCCGCCGAAGAGTCCGGTGGCTCCGATCCGCAGCAGGCCGCGACGTGACAATCCGTGCGGAAGGCAGCCGGGAATCTGATGTCGACGATTTCGCATCGCGTGAGTCTCGCAACCGTTTCTGACTTATCCGGGGAATCAGTGGTTAAACACGAATTCCTTCGTGTTTAAGAGCGCCCACAAAATGTCTTCGACCGCTTCACGCCGATTGGCCGCCGATGAGAAGACTTTACGAAAGCGTTCACGTTCCTGAGGACTTGGAAATCGTGAGAGAGTCGCCAGCATCAGCTCGTCAATGACTTCGTCGTCGCTTCTGGACGATGTCGCCAGTCGCGCCGCGTGCCCCGATCGGGACGCCAGCTTCGACGACGTGCCGGCCGAGTTCATCAGATGCAGGGCCTGTGCCATGCTCGGTTCGGATTGACGTTCGCAGGCGCACACCGACTGTCTTGCCGGGCGACCGAACACCTCCAGAAAGTCAGACGGGAGTTTGTTATCCCATACCTGAATTGCCCGATAGCCCACTGGCCAGCCGTTAAACTCTTCCGGCACTCCGGTCACTTGTGAAATCGCATCAAGGAGCACTTCCGCTGAAAGGGGCTTCCAGGCGGCGCGGGAGTGATTCTGTTCGTCACTGGCATTTCCGGGATCAACCGTGGAAGCGAGTTGATAAACGCGCGAGTCGAGCAGCTCACGGGTGAAGGCTTTGACGTCAAAGTCGAGGGCCACGAAGCGTTCGGCCAGTGCAGCCAGAAGCGGTTCGTTGGTGGCCGGATTCGTGGCCCGCAGATCGTCGACCGGTTCGACGAGACCACGCCCATAATAGTGTGACCAAAGGCGGTTTACCGCGAGACGCGCGAAGAACGGGTTCTCGGGAGAGGTCACCCAGTCAGCCAGGACAGCGCGACGCGTGGTCCCGTCAGGAAAATCAGCCGGCGGTGCTCCCAGGCCAGCAGCGGATATCGGCTCTCCAGTGCGTGGATGTTTCAGGGAATCGCCGCCGGAGTCGAGGATTTTCAAGCCGCCCAGTGGATTCTGGGGTCGAGTCACGCCCGTGAAGAAACCGGCGAAGGCAAAGTAGTCGTGCTGATCCCATCGCTCGAAGGGATGATGGTGGCATTGCGCGCATTCAATCCGCACCCCCAGGAACACCTGGCTGACCGACCGGGCGAGTTTTTCGGGATCTTTCTGCACCTGGAAGAATCCGGCGGGTGATTCGGCCAGTGTCGATCCCTCGGCTGTCAGAATGCTGGCGACGAATTCGTCATACGGAACATTTCGCGCACACTGATCGCGAATCCAGCGCGTGAAGGCGACCGCACCTTGTGGGGTCAGCACGTCTTTGTCGACCTGGAGAAGATCGGCCCAGCGTTGCGACCAGTAGTCGGCATATACAGGGCTCTTAAGGAGACGCTCGACCAATTTTGCGCGTTTGTCTGCCGCAGTATCTGCCAGGAACTCACGGGCTTCTTCCACGGTCGGCAGCGTACCAGTCACATCCAGTGACGCGCGACGCAGGAACGTGGCGTCATCAGAGAGGGGACTGGCCGTCAGTCCCAACTGTTCGAGCTTGTCCCAAGCCAGTTTGTCGATGAAATTTCGTTCGGGAGGTCGAACAAACGGACTTCCAACCTGCGGACGAATCACGCGACTGACGGCCACATGCCCGCGGTAGCGGACGAGTATTCCCGCCTCTCCGGGAACGTCGGTCGCCGTGACGATACCAAAAGAGTCTACATCGGCGACAACGCCATTGTTGGTCTGGAACTCACATTCGGCCGTGACGCCGCGTTGCTGGCCGTCAGCAGTCCTGACGACAACGCGGAGCTGTTGCTGGCCATGAGCGGGCAAGGTTATTTCGGCCGGTTCGATCGCGATGCCAGTGGCGTTGTCGGTCGCTTCGGTGTCGTAGCGAGCTCCCTCGCGGATCCAGCGATCGATTTTCTGGTACCAGCGCGAACCAGGTTCGATCTTACGGCCGCCGCCATGAGGGATCAGTGCAGCCCCCTTCAGAAGGAGCAGACTTTGAGCCGATGCGCTCGGGACGACGCGCCGTCCGCGGGCCTCCATTACCAATGCCTGGTAGTCGCTACCGGCATCAGATCCGAACACGCTGAGCTTGAAGCCGTTCTGGCCTTCAGCTTTTCCGTGGCAGCCACCCGCGTTGCAGGCAGCTTTCGAGAGAATCGGGAGGACATCTCGTTGAAAGGAAACCGGCGAGGGATGTGTCGCGCCGGTCACGTCAGCCTTGATCATGACCGCGGCATTGCCTGATCGGGCTTCGATGACGGCGTGACCATCCTGGATCGGCGTGACGCGTCCTTCGGCCGAGACTTGGACGACATTCGGGGGATTCACGACATACGTGACCGACCCGGTGACATCGCGCGGACCATGGGCGGCCGAGACATCCCACACCAGCACCTGGTCGGCAGCCTCGGGAGTTGTCAGATGGATGACCGCAGGGCTGGCCGTCAGTTTCTCGGCACCGATTGCCTCTGGAGAGAAGCTCACCCCGAGCAGGACAGCAAAAACGCCAAGCGTCAACGGGCGCATCCAATCCCCCGGATTGCCTCGGAACTGCCACGAACCCCACAGCCCCAGGATGATACATCAACTGTTGTTGATTGGATAGGGGCGATTTGCCGATCGCCAAACTTCCGCGCGGGAAATGGCACGTCGCCTGATGGTCAGTCAGGGAACTCCAAACAGGTAGACGGCGGCGAGGACAATTGTTCCCGCGACAGTGGTGAGCAGCCCGGACCAGCGGCGGCGGCGAAGCCAGAAGAGGAGCACCAGCCCGGTGATCGAAACCATAGCCGTCAGAATGGCCGAGGCGTCGAGCAGGAGCGACCACGCCGGCCCGCTGTCGCGCCCTTTATGCAGATCATTCATGATGGCGATGAGTCCCATCACGGTCTGAGTCGCCGTGTACTCCCCGGTCTCGCGATTGATGACGACGTCGGCCGCATAGGCAGGACCGCGGAACAGGACGAGGCATTCGTAGTCGTCGACCCGGAATTCCGTGACGGCACCGCGCAGTCCGTACGTGGCTCGCAGATGTTCGACGATGGCCAGCCGGTCGACGGACAGTGCCGGATCGTCGGTGGCATTTGGGAGTTCCAACCAGGATTGGTCGAGCTGATCGGAGTACTCCGACATCCTCTGAGTATCGGCTCCCAGCCATGTCGGATGATTGAGAGTCAGTCCTGTGATCGCGAAAAAGAGCAGCGCCGTGAAGCCCAGCAGCGACAGATACAGATGAAGCCAGCGAATGATCCCGGCAGCACGTGTTGACCATGACCTCCGGCGCGATCGCGGTATCGCTGCTTCCGTGCCGACTTCTTCTTGGCGATCGAGCGTCGAGGGCCTACTTTCCGTCAGGCTTTCTTGCGGCAGCGCGGCGGTATTCGTAAGTGGCTGACTCGATTTCGACATTGCTTTTCAACTTCGTCTCGACCATCGGCTCATTGCCGAGTGTCAGCGGTTGGCGGATCAGTTGGTAGGTTCCATGTTCGCGGGCCACTTCAATAAACAGCGTGTACTTGCCCGGCGGCAAGGGATTGCCGGTATCGTCTTTGCCATCGAACACCGCCTTGTATTTACCGGGACCTCGCGTGGCCCCGGAAATCGTGCCGATGAGGTCGCGTTTGTCTGTGACCCTGCGGACTGCGTCGTTGCGATACCATCGCAGGAGATCGCGATGCCAGCGCGGACCGGGCTGCTTGGTCTGAACCCACAGAAGAGCCGTCTTCACCGTGGTTTCGTCCGAGTCTTCGAGCCAGATGGCCACGTACGGACGACGGTATTGCGAATCCTCCGGCCGAGCGAGCTGAAAGTTGACGACCAACTCCAGGAATTGAGGCTCGGTAGTACTTTCCGGTTTGGACCGGCCATCGGCCTCCGCCAATTGAGTCTGCGCGGAAGCGGTCGGGGGAAACACCCCCGGCTGTTCAAGTTTGGACCAGCCGGGGCTCGAAATCTTCTTACCGTCCCGAGTGATGAGCAGATATTCGACATCGGGTCGTGCCGCAGCGAATTGCTCGGTCTCGGCGGGAGACAGGACGCTGAAAATGGTCGCCAGGGCATCGGCATCGCGGGCCGTCGCCGCGACGACTGTCGCGCTGGCGACATGGTCGACCGACCGACCGGTTCGCGGATCGAGAATGTGTGAGTACCACTGGCCCTGAATGCGAACGCCCCGCCGATAGCCACCGCTCGTCGCCAGGCCTCGCTCATGCACGTGAATGGTGGCCATCGGGGACGCGTTCACGGCATCGTTCGCTGGATCAACGACATGGACCGGCCGTGCGAGATTGCCAGACACCCGCAGGTCACCACCCAGACAAACCAAGGCTTCCTGAACGCCGGGAGTTTTCCGGGCAACCGAGCAAGCCCGGTCGAGGATATCCCCCTTGGCCAGTGCATTCAGACTGAGCGGACCACGAGCCAGTCGCGTCGCGGTCCCAGCGATTGGGTCGAGATGCCACTGCGGTGTCTGGATTGCCGCGACCGCCTGCGACAAGTCCACGTCGGTGGGAACTGATTGAAGAGCTTCTCCCTGTTTCCAGAGTTGAGAGAGCTTTTCCACAGCCGGATTCAGCGCGCCATGGCTCTCTTCCTGCCACGCGGCACTGGCGGCCAGCACCTCGCCCAATTCAGGAGAAACCGGGATCTCGGTCTCGAACGAATTCTGCCAGCGGCTGAATTCGCTATCGGATTGATAGGTGCTGAAGATCTTCGCGAGTCGATCGATCTCGGCGAGAATGCGTTGCTCGGCGATGTCCGCGGATTGGGTGTTCGTCGCTTCGACTTGGATCTCGAGGGAGGTGCCTAGAACGTGTTCATGGAAGAACGAGAAGCTCTCGGCCGAAGCGGATTGCCCCAGACCGCAGAAAACTGTGACAAGACTCGCAACGAAGCCTGTCGGGCGCACCAGATTCAGCGACATGCTCACAGTCTCCGAGGTCGAATCCGAGCCCTCGCAGTGCGTCGCTTAAAACAAGTGCGACGGACGACGGCCTGCTTAAGCGTCTCGCTGACAGCTTGAGTAAGCCGCGATCGAATTGGAAGTCGCCGATCTTTAACGCTGTGAAACCAGTGAATCCGGTCCGGCGATTCGATTCGAAGATTCTTTGCTGGAAATCCCGCCACATCTCGAAATCAGCTCGATCACTCGCCGGCCTGGCCGACGCAATACAGCCGGTCGCCGCGACGGAAAAGCAACCGATTGTCGGCCAAGGCCCCCGCATAAAGAACGGGGCCGCCGAATCCACCCCGCCCCCTTCCCTGCGGCTCTGCCGGCGCTTCGGTGGCTTCGACCGGCCAGGTGGCATTCTCGGCGATTTTCGAGAACTCGGGCCCGGAGGCGATGACTGAAACCGTCCCGCCCTTGCCGCAGAACAGGATTCGGTCGCCAACGGGAATGGGCGTCGCCCACATACTGTCGGCGAGCCGTTGTGAAAAACGTTCTTCGCCAGTTTCGAGGTCGAGTCCGTACAGCACGCCCGTCGCGTTCACGAAGTAGGCCATTCCCTGGTAGGCCATCGGCGAGCCAAACGACGACGTCGCCCGCTTGGCACGCCATACATATTCGGCCTGGTAGGTTCCATCGTCGTTCTTTTGAACGCGAGCGAGGCCATTCGAATCAGCGGCTTTCCCGTTGTCGGATTCACCACGGCCGACCGTGGCACCAATCAGGAAGCGATTGGGGCCAGCGGGCACGGGTGTGGGGGACGAGTTTCCAGAAATTCCTTCCAGCTTCCACAGCGTTTGGCCAGTCGCGGGATCGAGACCTGTAATACTGCCGACCGCGCTCAGGATCAGGTGCTGGCCGCCGTCGACAGGCAGCAGTCGCGGGCTGGCCCAACTGGTGGCTCCCACGCCGGGAACTTTCCAGACGTCCTTGCCCGTGGCCTTGTCGACGCTCAGAACATAGGGATCGCTTTCCCGCTCGACCCAGACAAACAACTGGTCATCGTTTTGCTCGAGTGAAGCCGACAGGCCATGTCGCGCGCCGATCTTGCCGAACTCTTCGACCAGATTCCGCTCCCAGCGGGGCTTTCCGTCGTGTGTCAGCGAGAGGAGATTTCCTCCCTCGAAGAAGCAGTACAGCCCTTCGGCGTCGACAACCGGTGTTGGCGCGCCACGGCTGATGTAGTTCGTGTTCTCGGCTTGCGTGGCCGAGTCGACATCGACCTGCCACTGCTTCTCGCCATTTTTCAGATCGTAGGAGGAAATGTGGCAGTGTTCTTTGTTGGGGCCGGAAATCGAGGTCACGAAGACCCGGCCGTGCCAGGTGACCGGGCTCGATTGACCGTAGCCGTGAATTTCAGTCGACCACAACTGGTTCTCCGTCGGCGACCAGTCGGTCGTGGGGAGCGCGACGCCGGCGGCCGTGGCCTTCAGATCCTGAAATCGGGTCCAGTCGGCCGCGCTCGCCAACTGGCCAGCCAGCAGACTTCCGAGCCAGAGTGCGGCCAGAGGATAATTGGCAATCCGGGGGCAGTTCATGCTGGTTCCTGTTCTTTATGCGATGGAAAGTTCCGCGGAGCAACCGGGGCGCATTCCCGCTCCGTGAAATGACTGAGTCGAGAGCCGCGCTCCGGGAAACCCCGCGCTGTGCGAACTGGAGGAACATTCTCTCTCTGATCAACTACCAGCCTGGACTTCGTAACAGCAGTCGCCGGATGCGAAACGTGGCGATCACTTGCAGGTTGTGGCTGGGTGCAGACCGTCACGCTTGAGGGCGGCGAACCTGGCTGGCGAGTGAGTTGAGACTGAGTCTCAATAGAGTGCTATTCTAGGAAGCAAGACCGCTTTCGCAAGGCTCGGAAACGGTTTTCTTGACTCGGGCGCCGCTGCCACCATCAATTCGCCGGGGAGTCAGCGGTCAGCTCTGGGTGGTCGGCAGCGAGTTGGAGAGCTCGTTGGACTCGTCCGGGCTGAGGCCCCTCCTTGGAAAGTGCCGTCCATGATTCGCGAGCACGCGTTATGTTTCCTTGCAAAAAGGCCGCGACCCCTTCAAAGAACAGCGCGGATTGAAGCGACGGCCCCTCCGTCCGGCTCCGATCCCAGCCGGTGAGACGTTGGTCGGCCTGAGCCCAATTTCGATTGAGAAGACTTTGCCGAACCGCTGCCAGGCTCGCCTGGTCGGTGAGCCGTCGCGTCGCTTCAGCGTCGTTCTCCATGAGCTTCGCATCAAGGATGCGCTGAGCCGCCAGTCCAAACGATTCGATCGCGAGAGATTGCTGCCAGTGTTCGCGCGCCAGGTCTGGTTGTTGGCGCTGCCAGGCAATTTCTCCCAGCGTGAGCGCGCGTTCGCCGGTCAAACCATCGAGTTCGATTTCTTTCTGCAGGGCATCCTCAGCGTGATCGAACTCACGAAGTTCCAGATTCAGTCGAACCACTTCCGAGGAATAACGCGGCTGCCACTCGGCGGAAAGGACTTCGATCGCGATCCGGGAGGCCGTGTCCCATTGCTGACGACGGGCTAAGGCTCGAACCTGGGCGAACCGGCGTTCCAGTCCATGCTCGAGCAGGCGACTTCCCAGGAGGCCAATCACGGCGTCGGTCGAACGCCGATCGCTGGTCCACTCACTACGGAATTCGGCGAGGCGGGCGCGCGGTTCGTCGCCTTTCGCGATCGCCAGCCGCTGTTCCAACTGGTGGTACTCCTGTTCGGTGGGGTCGCTCTTCAGGAGGTTGGCGACGAGCGGTTCTGCTTCATCGACGCGATGATCCCGAATCAGCAGTTTGGCGAGTTCGAATTGAGCTGGGGCGAACGACCCTGCCTTTTGAAACTCGAGTTCGGCTTCCTGGGGTCGCTCGAGCCTCAGGTAATTACGGCCAATGCAGAACGAACACATGGCGGCGGTCGAGCGATCGGCGAGCGGCCGGGCGCGCTTGAACATCTCGATGGCCTGCTCCATGCGACCTGTCTGATGCAAAGCCAGACCTCGCTCGAACCAGGTACGCGAGTCGATCGGGGCAAGTTGAGTAGCGACTTCCGCGCAAAGCTCGGCCTCGGGAAAATATCCGTGAACATTGAACAGGACGGCCAGTCGCAGCCAGTCCTCCGCCGATCGCGAGTTGAGGTGGTTCCTCACCTGGAGTAGTTCCTCGCGCGAAATCACGTCAAGGCGGCTCAAGTCCGGCAACGGGGGAACCGGTTGTTGCCGTTGATCGATCGCGGCCATGGCAAGCCAGGCCACTTCCAGGCATACGACAAAGGCGACTACGACTTTGACGATGCGTCGAGTCAACGAGGGATGTTCCATCACGGCGCCCCAGTTTGAGGAGCAGACATTCGGTCCGGCAGGCTTCGGGACGTTTGTGTCTCTGGGCCATTGACCCAGACCGGCAGGCGCCGACTTTGGGGGTCAGTGTCTAAAACAGGCATGCAACCCGCGACAATGTCGGGGCGGCCGTCCCCGTTCAGGTCTCCGCAGGCGACGGTGGAGAGCTGCGTCGGAGCCGCCGCGATCTGCCAGGGCGTGAAGTTTTGACGGCCATCGTTTTCGAGCCAGATGACGCTCGCGGGGTCCGTCGTCCGCCAGTCATTGAACATGCTGACCAGGACCACGTCGCGGTCACCGTCACCATCGAGGTCGTCGACCGCGGCAGCATACGTCCCACCGAACGTGGCGATGCGATGCGTGGCGAATTTCCAACCGCCAAGATTCTCCAGCCACAGACAGCCATGGTAGGGCTGCGGGAACGTATGGCGGTATTCGAGATTGTCCCCCAGGGGTAAGAGCAGATCCATGTCGCCATCACTGTCGAGGTCGGAGGCGACCAGGCCGGCGCTGCCGACGTCGTAGTTCACCGTCTGAAACAACAGCTTTCGCGAGAAGCGGCCTTGTCCGTCGTTTTCGTAGCCCCAGACTTCCTCGGTTTCCTGGGAAATCACGGTGGCGATGTCAAGATCGCCGTCACCATCGAAGTCCGCCACCGGAACGTGAATCGCGCCGGCGGCATAGTCGAGACGATGGTCGATGAACGATTCGTTGCCCAGGTTCTCCATCCAGAGGACTTCGCCGCGCGCGTAGCCAAAAACAGCAACAGCCAGATCGATGTCGCCATCGCCGTCAAAGTCTCCCGGTTGCACGTCGGCCACCCGGCGAACATCGGTCAGCAAGACCCTCGAGGCAAACGTTCCGTCTGGCTGTTGCTGAAGCCAGACGACACTTCCAACCGGGGAATCATCGGGGTATAGGTTTCCCAGCACGGCGACCAGAACATCGCGGCGACCGTCGCGATCGAGGTCGACACACGTGGCGTGCGCCGGTGCGATGAGCCCGCTTCCCAGAGTTGTTTCCTGCCAGGCTTGGTCGGACGTCCGTTGATAGCGCAAGACGGCATTTCGCCGCGCGTCGCAGACGATGACATCGACGGACCCATGGTCGTCGAAGTCGAGGATCTGGACGTTCGTGATGCGCGGCCGATCCGATTGATCGGGAGGGATCGAACTCACCTGAAACGAAAGTTCGGACCGCGGAAATGTCGAGGCGTTATGAAAGGGCTCCCGCAGGCGCCCGCCCGCCGGAATCCAGCCAAGAAGCGGTATTCCGACGAGCGGGATGACGACAGCTGCCAGGAGCAACCAGCGAGTGGACATCGGTCGAAGTCAATCTCAGTGCCAGCGCCATCGATGAACGGCGCGCTGACAGCCGTCACGTATTAGAGAGGAGCTGACTTAATCTTCCAGTCCTCGCCGACTTTTTCGAGCGTCCACTGAACGGTCTTCGGCGAACCTTCCGGCTCTTTCTGGGCCACGTTGTCGCCGGCGGCCCCACCCATTCGGGATGGTGTCACGGTGACGGAGACCGTGGCGGACGATCCCTGGTTCGTCACCGGTTCCACCGGGCTATAGCTGGCGGTCGCATAAGCCTCGCGATCGGCGGGAGCCGACCCGCTGACAAAGATGGATTTGAACATTTCTTCTTCCTGGGCCGCGTCGGCCACGACCGTAATCACACCCCGAATCCGCTCCGGTTCCGGGTTGGTGCCACAGCCGGGCAAGAGACAGGCCACGATGGCGATACAAACAAAACAGCGAAACTGAGCAGACACTTGTCGTTCCTTCAGATGACATGGTGAGAGAGTGGTCGATTTTTTCGATCGCCCGGCATTCGACTGAGGACTTACAGCCCATCGGTACTGTCGCGGTTGGCGGCCGTGCCGAGTGCCCGGTAAAGGTCGTTATTGATGTTATTGCTGATAAAGCGGACCGAACCGTCGCACAGCGCGGCGTTCACGCCGCCGGTGTGATAGCTTCGAGCGGCCGCCCAGGTATCGGGTCCGTCCACGTCCTGGTCATCGCAGAACAGGGGAGACGTGTTGGGGATGTTTCCGTCGCATGCGGTCAGACGGTCCATTTCCCGCGAGTTCGGGTTAAGCCGTGTCGAGTAGACCGACGCTCCCATGCTCGGATTCATCCAGACGCCCCGGATGTCGCTGTTCGTGGTGCCGCCGCCGACGTCGATCGCAATGACCTCGCTCAGCATCAGCGTGTTGCTCATGCCATCGGTGAGATCGCCGGGACGCTTTCCTTTCCCGGCCTGAAACCGGTCGTTGCCGACATCGTCCTGGCCAAGAAAGGTACAGCCGAAGGCGCCGGAAGTCGTCGAACTTTCCCAACTCAGGAAGTCTCCGGAACCAAAGCAGGCCACGTAATTCCCCTTGGTCAGATTCTCCAGACCGTACCCGCTATCGGAGAATTTCTGATTGGCGGCGACGGCCGATGGGCAGAGCAGAAACTTCGCTTGACTCGATCCCAGGCCGGTTGAACTGTACATCGACTCGCAATGATCGGCAGGGTTGTGAGTTCCAACCGGCCGGTCGGCATTGCAAGCCTGGGCGAGTTCCGCCAGCCTCGGTTCTTCGAGATATGGGAAAATGTTGCACAACCAGTTGAAGCCCAGTTCGTTCGGGCTTCCCGTATGCTGCCAGCCCCCCACGTTGTAACGATTTGCTGCTTCGTCATAGCTCATGTAGCCGGGGGGAAGCGACCCGTGTGCATCAATGTGGTTGTGCAGCGCGATGGCGATTTGCCGAAGCTTGTTCTTGCACTCGGTACGCCGCGCGGCTTCGCGGGCCTGCTGTACCGCGGGGAGAAGCAGCGCGATCAGGACGGCAATGATGGCAATCACCACCAGAAGTTCGATTAACGTGAAGCCTCGTCGACTCGCGGGTGTGACGTCGTCGGGGCGAAGTACGGGGGTGATGGATCGCATCATGGCATGCCTTTCGTGTTGACCGTGGGACTGGGGAACAATAGTGACTGTGTCGTCTGAAGTTCCTGGGACTAACGGATGGGTTTAATGAAACAAACACTTCGGGTCCGGACGATCACCTTCCTTGAAAGCGATCGACTTGGGATCATTGTCAGTTGGCGGTGGGCGCCTGGGTGGAATCAGTCTCGGCAGCGACTGCCGGCTCTCCCGGATGGATAAACCCTCGTGCCGCGACGAGGTTCTCCTCGAATTTCTCTTCGGCCGCGGTTCTTTTCATGCGGGCCTCGCGGAGCATCTTGGGGAGATAGTCGCGAAGTGCCCACAACAGGCACTGGCTGGCCGGATCGTCCGGAGTCGCCGTCTGTTCGAGTTGCTTGACGCGATCGCGATACAGAGTTTCCGTTCTGGACTGTAAGTCTTCCCATTGTGCTTCGTCGGCATTCTGCTCCCGTAAAGCAATAAACTCCGTATAAGTGTTCTGGACGTCGGCGAGCAGTGTCGAATACTGGTTCGGGTAGGGGAAAAACCAGATCAGAAGTAAGAGTGCCAGTCCGCCCGCGATTCCGAGCGACTTGGCGTTATCACGCAGGAGTGTTCCCAGCGGCACTCGTTCTCGTTGGCGATCGGCCTTTTCCCGCGATGCCGACAGATAGGGAAGTCGATTGACGTTGTGGATCAGCGCGCCGGCGGCCGCCGACGGATCGCGGCGTTCTTCTGTTCGTGGCAACGAACTTGCCTCGCCGCCCGTCGGGACATTCGTGGAGACATTCGACGCGACCGTTGTGGGGGCGAAGAGTTCCTCGCATTCTCCCGCGGCGAACCACGCTCCGTCATTCCCGTATCGGATGGGCGTCTGTTTCCAGATGCGGTCCTGGCGTGCCCACGCGATCAACTCTTCCAGACGAATGGGGCCATACTCTCGCTCGCCAATTTTGCAGAACCAGGCGTCTCCCGGATTCTCCTGGTAAGCCGGACTCGTGGACATCCCCACGGGATTGGCGGGCGTTGTCGCGATGGCGAATGGTATCGGAGTAAGAA
>JAHBXV010000017.1 GCA_019636285.1 Planctomycetaceae bacterium | reverse complement strand
GAAGCGTCAGCGAGGGGCATCTGTGATCGCCCTCGCTGACGCTTCGGGTTACTGAATACGCCGAGTTCGATGTTCCTGTCATCTGCGAGTGATCCGCGATGCATGCTCTGACTGATTTGTCGCGACGGATGTTCCTGGGGAATGTGACCACCGGGTTGGCCGGGATTGGGGTCATGGACCTGCTCTCGCGGCAGTCGATGGCGAACGAAGACGGAGATTGGCGTCCGGGGGTTGGCAAGACGCATCATCCGGCGCGGGCGAAGCGGGTGTTGCAAATCTTCTGCCCCGGCGCGGCATCGCATATGGACCTGTGGGAGTATAAACCGGCGCTTGAAAAGCATGCCGGACAGCCGTTGCCCGGTGAAGAAGGGTTTCTGTCCTTCCAGGGGAAGAATGGCAACCTGATGCCCAGCCCTTGGGCGTTTGAACCTCGCGGCGAGACGGGGAAACCCTTCACGTCACTGCTGCCCCACATGGCCCGGCATGTGGACGACATTGCGTTTCTACATGGGATGACCAGTAAGACGAACACGCATGGTCCGGGGTGTGTGTTCATGAACACGGGTCATGCGACCGAAGGTTTCCCCAGCGCGGGGGTCTGGCTGAGTTATGCGCTGGGAGCCGAGAATGAGAATCTGCCCGCGTATGTCGCTATTCCCGATATTCGCGGCGAACCACCCAACGGCAAAGCCAATTGGTCGAATGGCTTTCTGCCGGCCCGGCATCAGGCAATCGTTCTCAGCGATCAACAGCCGATTCGAAATCTGCGGCCGCCGGGTGAGATCACTCTCGCGGAAGACGCGGCCGTGCGCGATCTGGTGCAGTCGCTGAACAACGGCTTCGCCGAACGGAATCCTGGCGAAAGCGACCTGCAGGCGCGCGTCGCGGCTTACGATCTGGCGGCCCGCATGCAGTTGTCGGCTCCGGAAGTTTCCGACCTGGCCAGTGAATCGCAGGCGACGCATGCGCTCTACGGCACGCAGGATGAAAACACGCTGAAGGCCGCGTATGCGAAGAATTGCATTCTGGCGCGACGGCTGCTGGAGCGCGGCGTGCGGTATGTGAACCTGTACTGTGCTTCGAGGGCGTCTGGAGTGGATGGCCTGTTGAACTGGGATGCTCACAAGACGCTGAAGCCCGACTATGAACGTCATGGTCCGGTGTTCGATCAGCCGACGGCCGCGCTGCTGACAGATCTCAAGCAACGGGGCCTGCTGGACGACACGCTGGTGCTGTGGACCACCGAGTTCGGCCGGATGCCCACGCATCAGGATGGCACGACGGGTCGCGACCACAACCCGGATGGCTTCACCTGCTGGATGATGGGAGCCGGTGTGAAACCCGGCGTCAGTTATGGGGCCACGGATGACTTTGGTCGTCGCGCGGTCGTCAACCCGACCACGGTGTGGGATTTCTACGCGACCGTTCTCGATCTGCTCGGATTCGACCACGAACGGCTGACGTGGTATCACAACGGCCTCGATCGGCGGCTGACCGATGTCCACGGGCGAGTGATTCGCGAAGTTCTGGCATGACGGCTGTCAGTGGAGATCGGACCGATCGGGCACCTGATGCTCTGTCAATTTTTAAAGATTCGAGTGTGTGCCATTGGCTCCGTCAGTGCCTCCCGTTATGGCCATTCCGCTTAAGACGCACTGGCGAAGCCAGTGGCACACGGAAATCCAGTCATGACAAGGCACTAGACGCCTCCCTACTTGTTGTTGATTGCCGGGAAAACGTTCCGTGACCGATTCGTCCGACGCTGACTGCGAGATGCTCAAACGTCTGCGCGATGCGCCGGAGTTGTTCGCCGCGATTGCGGAGCGACGGGACGAGTCGGAACTCGCCAAGCAGCAGCGGCTGCGCACCCAGTGGCCCGATGATCTGTTGCGGGCGGCGCTCACGCTGGCGGAATTGCGCGAGCGAGCCGCCTCGAAGTTTACGCGGGCCGACCGGATGTGGTTCGACCGCACCGGGCTGGAACAGGCGACGCCGGAACCGGTGGCCCGCTGGAAGGCAAACCGCTTTGCGGCACAGGGGACCAGCGAACCCGTCTGGGATCTGTGTTCCGGAATTGGCGGAGATGTCCTGGCATTGGCCGAGCATCTGTCGGTTGTCAGTTTCGATACGTCGCCCGTGCAGAATCTCCGTGCGGTTTGGAATGCCGAGGTTTATGGAGTGGCAGAGCGCGTCACGACCCGCACCATGGACGTCACGACGCTGGACGACATTCCGGGATCTGTGCATTGTGATCCCGACCGCCGCGCGGGGGCGTCCGGACGAGCCCGGCGTCTAGAAGACTACGTTCCGCCGCTCGACTGGTTGCAGGTATTGACCGAGCGTGTCCGCGGCGGAGCTATCAAGGTGGGCCCGGCGAGCAATTTTGGCGGCAAGTTTCCCGATGCGGAAATTGAGCTCATCAGCCTCGAGGGCGAGTGCAAGGAAGCGACCATCTGGTTCGGCGACCTCTGCCAACCGGGCCAGTATCGCGCGACGGTGCTGCCGGCCGGTCAGACGGTGATCGGCCATCCGCTGGAAAATCTCGCGTCTCGTAGTGGACTGAAGACGTATCTCTACGATCCCGACCCGGCTGTCGTGCGGGCAGGGCTGGTCGAACGGATCGCGGAAGACATGGGGCTCTGTCGCCTCGACGAAGCGGAGGAGTATTTGACGGGTGACACGCTGGTCGACTCGCCGTTCGTCAGCCCGTTTCGCGTGGTGACGGAACTTCCCAAGCGACCGCGCGACTTGCGCGACTGGTTCCGCAAATCGGACTTTGGCCAGTTGGAGATCAAGTGCCGCCATGTGCCGGTTCGTGCGGAAGAGTTGCGGTCGCAGTTGCCGCTGCCGGGAAACCGGCCGGGTGTGCTGTTCGTCGCACGGGTCGCCGGGAAGACGACGATGATCGCGGCTGAGCGGCCCCCCGCGACCCAGTCCTGATTCTTTTGTCGAAATGAAAGGCAGTGGATCTCACTGAGGCACGAAGGCACGGAGAGGGCAAGGATGATTTATCAAGAGCTGTGGGGAATTGCCTGACTGTCTTTCTCCGTGCCTTGGTGGCTTTGTGAGAACCCAGTCAGTCAGCTCCTTCCCAGTGACATATTTCGTCACGCACTCGAAGACTCATGGCGTGCCACCGATTTCGCTACAATTCTGTTCGCCACTCGCTCCCATTTCCCTTCGGAAGAACTGCCATGAATCGACCGCAAAGACTGGTTCGCTTTGTCGGCTTCGCGACCACGCTGTTCTTGTTATTGGCTGGCGTCACGTGGGCCGATGAGTCGAACGGGCGGTTGGACATTTACTTCATTGATGTCGAAGGGGGAGCGGCGACACTGTTCGTGACGCCGGATGGCGAATCGATCCTGATCGACTCGGGATACCCCGATAATGCGGGCCGGGATCGCGATCGCATCCTGAAGGTGCTGCGCGAAGTGGCGAAGAAGGATTCGCTCGATCATGCGATTGTTTCGCACTGGCATCTCGATCATTTCGGCAACCATGCGGCCTTGGCCGATGCGATCACGATTCGCAACTTCTGGGACCGGGGGTTGCCAGACACGCTCTCCGAAGACCCGGCTTTCCCGGACCGGGCCGCGCTGTACCGGGCCGCGTCGCAGAACCGGTCGAAGACCTTGAAGGTGGGCGACAAGGTTCCTCTGAAGTCGTCGAAGACTCCGCTGAGCATGACGGTGATGACGGCCAGCGGCGAGGTCGCGGCGAACACTGGCGAACCGAACCCCTTCGCGAAACGTCATGTTCCGCAGCCGGAAGACACCTCCGACAATGCCAAGAGTCTGAGTCTCTTGCTGGAGTTCGGCGGCTTTCGCTTTTTGTGCTGCGGCGACCTGACGTGGAACGTGGAAGCGAAACTCGTGACTCCCAACAATCCGCTGGGGCAGGTCGACCTGTTCATGGTCACGCATCATGGACTGCCGGTCAGCAACAATCCGGCCCTGGTGCTGGCGATCGACCCCGTCGTAGCGGTCTTCTGCAACGGTCCGACCAAGGGAGGGCATGCGGATGTCCTAGCCACGCTGCGGGAAGGGAAGTCGCTCAAAGACATTTATCAGTTGCATCGCAACGTAAACCTCGCTGACGACGCACAGACTCCGGCGGCTTTCATCGCCAATCGCGACACCACCTCGGCATGCCAGGGGAATTGGATCGCGGCCTCGGTAGCGGCCGATGGTAAATCGTACGCGCTGCGCATCGGGCCGGAGAGTGAACCCAGGACGTATGCGGTTCGATAGCGGAAAGCAGGAAGCGGAGAGCGGAAAGCCAGAGAATTTGAGGCATGGGCACGTCTGGCTTTCAGCTTTTCGCTTTCAGCTCATGACATTTTCTCAGTTTGAGAGGCGAGGGAGCGCGCGTGGCGCTGTTGATTGGAGTTGATGAGGCAGGCCTCGGTCCGAACCTGGGGCCGTTTGTCGGGACCGCGACTGTCTGGGAAGTACCGGGTCACCCGGAGCAGACATCGCTGTATGAACTGTTTGCCGACATTCTCACGGCGCATCGCGCGCCGGCTGACGATCGTTGGCAGGTCGCGGACTCCAAAACGGTTTACAAGCCCGGCTTCCTGGAACCGCTGGAGCGCGGCGTCTGGCCGCTGCTGCAATTGCTCGAGTGGCATCCATACGCTCTGTCGGAATTGTGTCATCACCTGATGCCCGGCTATCTGGAACCGCACTGGCTGGCGGAGATTGGCGTTCCGTTGCCACACACGCGACTGCCGGAGGCCGACATCGAGTTGCTGGGACGATGGAAGACGATTCTGGCCGATCATTCGATCCGACTCATCGCCGTGCGGTCGGTGGTTGTCTGGCCGGGCGAGTGGAACAACCGCCTTGACCAATGGGACAACAAGGCGGTGGTGGCGTCGCGGTGCCTGCTGGAGCTGATCGCGCAGGTCTGTCCCTTCGACGCGGCGGAGCCGACGCTGGTGCTGTCGGACAAGCATGGCGGGCGAGCCCGGTATCTGCCGCTGCTGTTGGAGTTGGCGGATGGCCGCTTCGTGCAGACACTCGCCGAAGGCCCTGAATCGAGCCGCTATCGGATCGGCAAGACGGAGTTGCGGTTCGAGCCGCGGTCGGAACATCATCTGCCAGTCGCGTATGCCTCGATGGTCTGCAAGTACATTCGTGAACTGACAATGATCCAGTTCAACGAGTTCTTCCGGGGACATCATCCGGAACTTCGGCGAACGCAAGGCTATCCGCTCGATGCGCGGAGATTCTTTTCCGAGATCGAAGCGACGATGATCCGGCTGGGGCTGTCGCGTCGAGACATCTGGCGCGAGCGGTAATGCGTTCTGTCTACAGGTGGTTTCAAAACCCTCTGGACGACGGGACTGTCGTCAGTTTTCGAGACATTCTTCAGCCGCCAACAGGGTTTTGACTGAGGCTCTGGCGGTTTCTGCCGAATCTGCTTCCGGTCGGCGCGAAAACGGGGTTCTCCGGTTCCCAAACGCACGTCCACGAATTGACCCGCCCGCCGCGGATGACTTACACCCGAACCGGTTCGGGAATCGAGACGGCGCGTCCCTTGGGATGGCCAGCGCTCGAACTCCTGGTCGAGTCCAATGGAACATCCCGTCCTGGGAAATCCGCGGATGAAGTCGCGCGTTCTTGTCGCTTGTGGTGCGTTCGGGCTGCTCGCCGTCGGGCTGCTTTCGGGCTGCGCCGCATTTCGGCCGCTGGATGGAGTTCCCGCCCGCTACCTCGGCGATGAGTACAAGCTTGGCGATCGCAACGACAAGCAGACGATCGATCTGGGACTGTTGCGCCGCGATAAGCCTCCGGCACACATTGTCGATTCTGGCGACGTGCTGGCCGTGTATATCGAGGGCGAGCTGGGCGATCGCGGCCAGGTGCCTCCGGTCTTTCTGCCGACCAACGGCGACCGCGACATGAAACCGGCGTTCGGATTTCCCATTCCCGTGCGCGACGACGGGACGATCTCGCTGCCGCTCATCGGATCGATCTCGGTTCGCGGCATGACCGTCATGCAGATTGAACAACTGCTGCGGCACAAGTACCTCGTCGAACGGCAACTGCTGAATCCCGAAGCCGAGCGAATTCTCGTCAGTTTGCAACGCCCCCGTCAGTACCGGGTACTGGTGATTCGTCAGGAAGCCGGAAACGATTTGCAGGCAGCCGGCGGTCCCGGTCAGATCAACCTGGGCCTCTTGAAGCGTGGCAATGGCCGCGTTGTCAGCCTGCCGATTTACGAGAACGACGTTCTGCATGCCCTGGCTGAGACCGGCGGGTTGCCCGGCCTGGATGCCGAGAATGCGATTTATATCATTCGTCGCGAACCGGTCACGCCGCTGCCGGCCGGTGCCGGTGGTCACTCGCCGCCACGTGCTGTTGTCCGGGGTCAAAGTCCCGATATGCACGGTTTTCCTCCACCAGGTGCCGGTTATCCTTCGCAGGGTGTCATGGGCCCCGCGATGCCCCAGGCTCCTGGGTGGCCAGCGGAATCGCCCATGCTGCCGCCCGGCGGGATGATGCCCGTGGAGGACTGGTCGCGGCAATACGGGGCTCTTCCCAGTTTGCACGGAAATGAATTCGACGCACGTCGCGTTGTCCGAATCCCCATTCGACTTGGCCCCGGCGAGGAGATTGACGTTCGGCAGGCCGATGTCATTCTGCACGATGGCGACATCGTCTTCATTGAGTCGCGCGATACCGAGGTCTTCTACACCGGCGGTCTCCTCGGCGGGGGTCAGTACACGCTGCCGCGCGATTACGACCTCAACATCCTCGAGGCGATTGCGATTGCCCAGGGGACGCGAGCGGGCGGAGGGGGCGGGTCACGGTCTCAATCGAGTCCGGGCGGCGTCTCGGCATTGAATGCCGACGTTTCGATTTCCGGCAGCAGCGTCGTTGTGTTGCGGCCCATGCCCGACGGCAGCCAGTTGACGATTCATATCGACATCTATCGCGCGCTCCGCGATCCGGCGGAACGAGTCGTCATTCAGCCGGGTGACTACATTCTGCTGCAATACACCAAGATTGAAGCCATTGGCGCGTTCGTGGAACGGCACCTCTTCGAAGGGGCGCTGTTCGGACTCGCGGCGGCGCAGTTCAATAGCGGGAACTGACAGCGGGCCAGATCGACAGGGCGCTGAAGCGGATCGCGGCGTTCTTCTCACCTTCAAAACGAACTCGCAGGCGAACTCGGTTGGGCAAGTCGGTCAATTGCACCCGTCCGCCCCACTCGATGGGCGTCTGAAAGCCGTCCTCTCGGACCAGCGCCGCCTGTTCGCCGCTGTAGCCCGGCAGAGGGGTCTCAACCGCATCGAGCAAGTCGATTCGCAGTGCGGCGTCTGATCCCAGTCCCGCCGCGTTGAGCGTGAACCGGTGTGACTCGGCTTTCGGCAGTTCGATCGCGCTGGTGACGAACTCGCTGTCGATCTCCTGAAGCTGGTAGTCGCCGGTCCCCTTGCCAGCCAGTTCGACGACGAGATCGCCAAAGCGGTCGCGAGGAAGGACTGCGAGACCTACTCCGCCGCGCGGTTGAGCCTTCGGTTGGCCGGTGCAGCGCGGATCCCAGGCCCCATAGTAGATGTAGGTGTATTCGCCGACGTTCTCGAAGCCCTGCCCCTGCAACAGTCCTCCCTGGTCCCAGGTGCCGTCTGCTCCACGCTTGAGGAAGACCCATTCATGGACCGGTTCGCGGAAATGCAGGCCGTTGTTGCTGAGCACGAAGCCGAGATCGACGCGAATGTCTTTCCATTCGGTCGCGCCATGCCAGAGGCCGACGACGCCCAACAGCACATTGCGTCGATTCCAGACGCTGATCCCTTCGTGGCACTGTTCACCTTCCAGACTGCGGCCCGGTCCCCACGAGCCATGCTGCACATCGCGAACAAAGCCGACGTGGCTGGTGGGCGACCAGTTCACGAAATCGCGAGACCGGTACATGCGGGTGATGCGCCCCTGGTAAGAGCGCGGGGCGTTCATCGCGTTCTGGCCGCAGATGAAGTAGCAGCCATCCCACTGATAGAGACCGCCGCACGGCTCGAAGTGGACACCCGGCAGAACCAGGTCGTCTTTCGACAGTTCGCCATTCACATACGTCGCGGGGGTTGCCTGCCGCCAGGTCAGGCCGTCCGCGCTGACGAATGGAGCCAAGGTTCCCAGCCGCCGTTTGTCGCGAAAGTAGGCATGCGTCGTGATCTTGTAGCGTCGGGCCGGATCGGTTTCCGTGTGGTCTTCGAGCACTTTCAGATTGATCATGCCCAGTCCCGGCGGGTCGAGACGAACTAGGTTGTTGGCAGTGCTTCCCGCATATTGGACGAGGCCGAGGTTGGGTTTCGTCCAATGGACGCCGTCAGTGCTTTCCGCATATGCCGGCCGCCAGCGCGCGGACGCCGACCGAGTGCGATCGGCCTCGTCGCCGACCGCGACGTACCACATGCGAAAGCGGTCGCCGTCGCGCAGGACGGACCCGTAGAACTGCACGGCGAATGCATCGACCGAACCAGCCGGGCCGCGTGCGACGACCGGGTTTTCCGGGTGACGGACGGGCTGCCGCATCTCCAGCCGCAGGTTCTGCGAGAAGGGAATCGTCTGATCGTCGAACGCGAAAATCGTGATGGCGTTCGTCTCGTCGAGCAGTTCCTCGGCAGGCAGTTCGGAGGCCGCCGCAAGGAGGAGGCCCCCTAGCGCGGTGATCGCGAACAGAGAACGAAGCCGAGAATCCCGACAGGCGCGCGTGACCGGATCACCGGGCATGGTTCTCTCCTCGATTGGGTCTTGAAGGTCCGGGTTGCAGTCGCGACGGCGATGGCTCATGTTGTGACGCATGGAGGTCTCACATGAAAGCCATCTCGCGTCGGGAAGTCCTCGAACTGACTGCGATCGCACTCGGTTCGCTCGCCACATCTTCCGGAATTCATGCCGCGCCCGCGAAGTCGCCGCGAAAAAAAGTTGCGGCTGTCGTCACAGTGTATTTCCCTCGCTCGCACGCCGACGTCATTCTCGGCAAGATTCTTGATGGTTGGGAACAGACAGGCGGTCCGGGGCCCGCGCTGGAACTGGTCGCGGTCTATGTCGATCAGTTCCCTAGGGATGATCTGGCTCGCGAGACCTGCGCCAAACACAACGTCCCCATTGTGCCGACGATTCGCGAAGCGCTCACACTAGGGGGAAAAGAGCTGGCCGTTGATGGCGTGCTGAGCATCGGCGAGCATGGCGACTATCCGCTCAACGAGATCGGCCAGCAGATGTATCCGCGGCGGCGGTTCTGGGAAGAAATCACTCAGACGTTCGCCGACTGCGGGCGTTCGGTCCCTGTGTTTAACGATAAGCACCTCGGCCCGGTCTGGCAGGATGCCCGCTGGATGTATGACCGGTCGAAGGAATTGAAGTTCCCGATGATGGCCGGCTCATCAATGCCGGTTGGCTATCGACTGCCAGATCCGGAACTCCCGTGGAACTGCGACGTCGAAGCGGCCGTCGGCATTGGCTATGACGGGCTGGAGATTTATGGGTTCCATGCGCTGGAGTTCTATCAGACCATTGTCGAACGACGCCGGGGTGCGGAACGCGGCGTGCGGAACGTGCGCTGCCTGACCGGTTCGGCGGTGTGGGAAGCTCTCGACAACGGAACGGTTTCGAAGGCCGCGTTCGATGCCGCGTATGCCGCGACGCCCAAAGAGGGAAATCCCGATCCTCGCCAGGATCCGAAAGCCGCGCTCTTTCTGTTCGAGTATCTCGATGGCCTGACCGGCGCGGTCTTCATGCTGAATACGGTTGTCGGCACTTCGACCGCGCTGAAGCTTCGTGATAATCCTGTGCCAATTGTCACCGCCTTCGACGAGCGAACGACGCCTCGCCATCCTCACTTCGCGTATCTGCTCAAGGCGTTTGAGCGGATGGTCTATACGGGCCAGCCGGCCTATCCCGTGGAGCGAACATTGCTGACGAGCGGGATTCTTGATCGCGCCCTGCATTCGCACGCCATGAAGGGCAAGCTGATCGAGACGCCGGAACTGGCGATTGCGTACCAACCGGTTGATTATCCGCATGCGCCGCATCCCGATCTGATGGTCGATCCGCGCGGGTGAGAGATTGAAGGATGCCCCCAGTCGTGGCGACCGGGGGCGAAATGATGGAATTGTCGTAGAGAAGGCGGCGCGGATGAGCGGCGGGATTGTCGGCTGGTGGATGGCGTTCGTGATGACGGCTGGAGGGCCATCGGTCGCCGAGTACCCGTCGATCCAGGCCGCGCTCGATGCTCATCCGGGCCAGGTGGTGACGGTTCCGGCCGGCACCTATGACATCCACGAGAAGATTCGCATCCGTGGTGAAGGGACCGGGCTGGTGGGGCCCGGTTGCATCGTGCAGCATAATCCCGATCATCCGATTCTGGAGATCGAGCGAGCCGATCAGGCACGAGTCGCGGACCTGACGCTCACACGGCCGGCGGAACGGCGGGAAACGCGGAGCGAGGGAATCCTGATTCTGCACTCGCGCGATGTGGTGGTTGACAACGTTCGCGTGCTCGACAATACCACGAACTCGGCCGCCATCGTTGTGCGGGGATCGCACCGCTGCCGCATCAGCCATTCGCTGATTCGCAACTACATGCGAATCTCGGTCGACGATCGGACCGCCAGCGAAGACTGGGGTTATGCGTTCCGCTGCACCGATGGATCGGGAATCAGCATCGGGGCCTCGACGGGGACGCTCATCGAAGGGAACACGATCCTTGAAGAACGGTTGCTCCCCACCCGCGAAATCCTGGAAGAACACAAGCTGGGTCAGTTTGTGCGCAAGAACGCCGTCAAAGGACGGCTGACGAGTGAACAACTCTGGAACGCCGAACGGACCGACAACTGGCAGCAGGGCTCTGGGATTATTGTCACGTCGCCGGAGATCGCGCGCGGGACTCGCATCATCGGAAACCACATCGAGAACGCGGCACAGGGAATCGATCTGCACTGCGACCAGGTCATTGTCTCGCAAAACGTCGTGGTCAATTCGTTCATCGGCATGAAGGCGATGCATGGTTCGCGCAACGTGCTGATCCTGGGAAATCAGTTCACCCGCAACAGCCTGTGGGCGATCGGCCTCATGCCCGGCGCGGCGGCTCATCCCGAAAACACAGATGGCTCGTCGATTGTCGCGCACAACATCATCAGCGATTTCGGTCACGGCGACGCAGCCTGGATCTGGGGGACCGAGAGCATGCCGATCCGGTTCGACCGAGGCCAGCAGCCCGATGATCCGCCGCTGACGGATGTCCTGATCGACGGCAATGTCGTGCAATCGATTGGTCCACCGCGATACCGCTACACGGTTCTCATCGAGAACGGCCACAATGCGCCGCAAGGCTTGCGGTTCGTGAACAACATCTTCGCACCGGGTACCGATGGCATTTCAAATGTCGGCGAGCTTCCGTGAGGGAAACGCCTACAGCAAGCATCGTGTCAACCCGAGCTCCGTCTTCAAATCGCAGATGACGAAATCCGCTCGTGAATCGTCAAAAGCCGCCTCGACGCATCCGTCATCCCGACCTATGATCGAACGTCTCGACAGTGTGTGATTGGGTGAGCGATGTTGGACGCGGATTGGTTGGAATCGAGTGCGGAATTCGCACGGCTGGTGGCGCGACAGAGCGACGTGGACGTCGTTCGTGTCGCGCTGGAAATCGCCCGCGACGCCTATCCAACCTTTGATGAGTCGACGACGCTGGGCTGGATCAAGCGGCGTTCGGCTGAACTCGCCGGTCCTCTCGCCCGTTCGGGCACCGATCGGCAATTGCTGCGCGAGCTGTCCAAGTGTCTGGCCGGGATGCATGGCCTGCACGGCGATCGCGAAGCCTACCATCGCGCCGAATGCAGTTATCTTCATCGGGTTGTCGAAACGGGCGTGGGCATTCCCATCAGTTTGTCGCTGGTCTATGTGGCCGTCGCGCGGCAGGCGGGGGTCGAACTGTATGGCATCGCGGCCCCGGCTCACTTTCTGACGCGGTACGAGTCATCGGATGGCCCGCTGTTTCTCGATGCGTTTCACGGCGGCGCGATTCGCGACTATGACAGGACGCTGGCCTGGCTGCGGTCGGTCAGCGGACTGAGCGGCCGTGAAATCGCCCGCACGCTGGAACCTGCCAGCCATCGCGACATCGTGATCCGCATGCTCAACAACCTGAAGGCGGTCTATGTGCGCGAAAACGACTGGGCGAATGCCTGGTTCGTGCAGCGCCGTCTGACGGCCCTGCATCCGACGGGTTACGACGAACAGCGCGACCTAGCTTTGGTCTCACTGAAGTCGGGGCGGCCGGGAATCGCCATCGACCTGTTCGAGCAGTGCCTGCGCCGCTGTCCTTCCGGGGACCGGTCGCTGCTGCGAGCCCAACAGCTCGAAGCCGAACGGATGATTTCCGGCTGGAACTGACGCGTTGGTGGGGCAAGAACTGCCGAAACGCGCGGTCTCTTCTTGTAACCCGAAGCGTCAGCGAGGGCGAGAACAAAGGCGCCCACGCTGACGCTTCGGGTTACTCAATCATGGGGCTTATCGCGACAGCGCCGGTGTCAGTCCTGAGCAGTGGAACCAGGCGCGGGGCGTTGATGCATCGAGCAATTGCGACAGCGGATTGATTTCTTCAGCCTTGGCCTGTCCCAGCAGGAGATCGAACAACCCGACGGGATGCTGGTACTCGACGAATCGGTAAGTCTTGCCGCCCAGTTGCGTTTCAAGCGCCTTGAGCGCGTCTTCCTCGAAGCCCACTTCGTCGATCAGCCCATTTTTTTGGGCATCGCGAGCCGTATAGACCTGCCCGGTCGCCAGTTTGACGACGCCGTCGCGGTCGAGCGTGTCGCGGTTGTCGTCGATGACGGTGACGAACTGTTCGTAGCTCTGATTGAGAATGTCCATCCAGAGCGCCTTTTCACTGTCGGACATTGGCTGAAACGGACTGAGGGTGTCCTTGAATTCTCCGGTCTTGAGCGGAGCCGAGCGGATGCCCAGTTTGTCGGCCAGTTCGCCAAATTCGTAGCGGGGCATGATGACGCCGATCGAACCGGTCCAGGTCGTGGGTTCGGCGAAGATTTTTCCCTTGGGGCCCGCGCCCATCGCGACGTAGTAGCCGCCGGAAGCCGCCAGCCGCTTCATCTGGACGATGATCGGTTTCTTTTCGAGCAGCTTTTTGAGGGCGTGATAGATCTGGTGACTGTCCGCGACGAGTCCCCCAGGGCTGTCGACAGCCAGCAGCACGCCTTTCACGTTGTCGTCGTCGGCGGCCTTCTTGATCTGCTCCAGCCAACGCTCCGTGAAGGGGGGCATGATCGTGCCGGAGATCGTGATTCGCACGATTCTTTCCGAGGCTGTCCGCGAACCGGAAATGAACGTCTCCTGCGGCGGCTCGAGCGCGGCGAAGTATTGGCCCCAAGCCGAGTACAGCGCGAGGTTGAACAGAACCGACAGCCCGAGGAGCAGGATCAGCAGGCGAGAGAACCAGACCGTCGCCAGCGATGCCCCCGTCTGCACGACAATGGGGGCGGCGGGGGACTTCACGGACGTGGATTCAAAAATCGGTGATTCGGGCGGCATGTCGAACCTCTTGGGGCACTGTCAAAACAAGTCGAGCGTACCGCGAAGCCAAGTGTCACTGGCAGTTACGATCGCTGGAGCGAGGTTATCCGGCGAGCGCGGATGGCGTCCAGCGACCGCGACTCGGCCGCCTCATTCGCCCCTCGTGTTAAACCGGGGGAATTACGGCCGGTCTGCGGGGTATTCCTTTCGTACCGGGCGAATCGGTCGAGCCGGTTTTTTCCGCGATGCGGGCGTTGGAACCGTCGTACCCGGCACAACCGGTAAGTCGATCACTTACCTGCGGGCTGAAGCCTCCGGGTGACCCTCACCGGGCGGACAGTCGGCCTTGGCCTGCCGCCGGACAGATCACCGGGGCACCGAGCGCGATCAGGTGACAAATCGGAAGCGGGGCGCGTGGGACGCCGGACGCTTCCCTGCATCGGATTGATCCGATGTCAGCGAGATCAAGGAGCAACTTCGATGTTTGGTCCAAACTACCGGCGAACGTGGCTGTGGCGATCGGTCGCGATCGGCGTGATCGGTCAGGCGGGCATGTGGAACGGGCTTCTCGACGCGCAGCCCGCGCCGATGTTGACGCCGGTCCTCCAGGGTGGCGTGCAGCCGCAACTGAAGCCGGTTCCCACGGGCGGATCGGTCAGCCAAGTTCAGGGGACCGCGCCCGCCAATAGCGATATCAGCCGTCAACTGGAGATGCTCTATCGCCAGGACGGTCGCGAAGTCCCCGAATACCTGCAATCGCCCGGCGGCCAGGCCCCGGCCAACCAGCCTGTCTACCAGGCTCCGCAAGCGGGTGGCCGACCGATGACGCCCAACTACCAACCCATGCAACAGCAGCGACCGGGATACGCGCCGCAGCCGGGACAGGTACCCTCGGGGCCACGTCCGCCGCAGCAGTATGCCCGTCCCGGTGCCACGCCGGCTGGCATGCCGCGCCCCTCGGCCCAGTACGGAAACGCAGTGGCTCCGGGCATGCGCGTGCCGCCGGGATCGAACGGCTACTATCAGCCCCAGGGTCAGCCAGCCCAGGCACCCGCGTACCAGACGTACCCGGCGTCGATGGCGCAGCCCAGCTATCAGCAACCGCAATACAATCAGCAGCCCCAATACACGGGGATGCCGCAACCCGCGCCGAAGGGAAACCCGGTCACCGGGTTCTTCAAGAAGCTGGTGGGCGGCAAGTCCGCTCAGCCGGCTCAGCCTTATGCACCGACGAACGTCGCTCCGACTCCGCCGGACTATGCGCGGACCCAAGGAATGGTTCCTCCCGCACCGGGCGAGGATGAGGCCCCGGCGCGCATGATGCCGGCCGCGCCGCAATCGGCTCCGCCGGCGATGATCTCGGCGGTACCATCGGCAACGCCCATCGTGACGAATGTTCTCGACGCGTACGGAGTTCCTCCGTCACCGACGGGGGGCGCGCCGCAGTTCGCCGCGACGACGACTCCGCGCGTCGAAGCCGCGCCTGTGCAACAGCCGGTGATTTCACCGGCGCCGCAGCAGCCCGTCACACAGCAGCCCGTGGCAACAGCGACGCAGGCCCCCGCGAACGGACCTTCGCTGGCTTTACCGCCTGCTCCGCAACCGGCGGCCGCCCCGGCGACACCGCAGGCTGCTCCTGGGATTGCGACGGCTCGTTCGGCTCCGGGACTGCCCATGCTGCCGCCCGTTGCTGACGACGCACCGGCGTTCGTCCCGGAACCGGCCGCACCTGCGACAAATGGGCTAGACGTGGCCGGCACGGCCGAGACGAAGTCGCCGGAAGCTGATCCATTCGATCTGGCGAATGCCTTCCCGGAAATGTCGGAAGCTGCCGCCGACGGTGTTCAGAAAGAGACACCCTTTACGGGTCTGGCACTCGACGAAGCCGACGACGTCGACATGACCATGGAAGAGGCAGCGGCTCCCGCCGAGACCGCGCAGGCCAAGGCTCCCGCAACGACGGAACAGCCAATCCTGGAGGCTCCGGGAGCGCCGCGCCTCGAGCTTCCTCCACTGGAGGCCGAAGCTGCCGCGACGGCCAAGACCGAACCCGCCGCCGATCCGTTTGCCGAAGACCCGTTCGCCAGCCAGCCGATCGAACCGGAGCCGAAAAAGGAACCGGCCGCGGCTGCTCCAGCCTTGGCGGCACCAACCTTGGACGATCCCTTCGCACCGTCGCCCGCCAAGGCCGCGGTTGCGGAAAAGCCCGCACGAACCACCAACGGCGCCCCTGCCCTCTTGCCGCAGACACCGGCGGCGAACGCGGCTCCCGTGGCCAAGGCAGCGCCTTCGGAAGCCGACGAAAAGATGCGACGGATTCGTGAACGCGATGGCATGACGGGCCTGAAGGGATTCTGTCCGGTGACACTGCGGGACCAGCGCGAACTCCGCGACGCCCAGACGCAGTTCGAATCGGCCTATCGCGGCCAGAAGTATCACTTCGCGTCGGCCGATGCCAAGCTCCGGTTCGAAGCCAACCCGGCCCGTTACGCCCCGGCTGCCTATGGGGCTGACGTGGTGTCGCTGGCCCGTGACAAAGACGTTGTCGAAGGAACGCTCGACCACGCGGCCTGGTTCCGCGGCCGACTCTACCTGTTCGGCAGCCAGGCCTCGCACGACGAGTTCGTCTCCAATCCGGTCGAATTCGCCGTCGGCATCGACGAAGATTAGAGGGATCAGCCGATTCGGAATCCCACGTCTGAATCGAGCCTCACCTCCTTCTCCCCGATCGCCTGGGGAGAGGGAGGTTTTTTGTTTTTTGGATTACTGAGTTCTCGGCGTTGCATTACCTACGACTGCATCGCCTGCAAGCTGGCCAGGTTGCGGATGCAGATGCGGCGGCGGATGACGCGGAGGATGCCTTCGTTCTGGAAGGCTCCCAGCAGCAGGGTGATCGTTTCGCGGGTGCTGCCGATGATGCTCGCCAATTCCTGGTGCGACAGGCGGATCGACAGCAGCGTCCCGCATTCCGACGTCTGGCCGTATTTCTCGCCGAGTTCGACCAGGAGCCCCAGCAGGCGTTCGCGGTGGGACTGGAAGAGCATCGACTTCAGTCGGCGTTCGATCTGCCGGCGGCGCAGGCCGATCAGTCTGGTGAGCTTCAGCGACAGTTCGGGCCGGCGTTCGAGCAGTCGGGAGAAGTCGCGGCGGGGGATGGCCACCACGCGCGTCGCTTCCATCGCCTCGGCGAATTCCTCGCGGGCCACGCCGTCGATTGCCGACAGCTCTCCGAAGATTTCGCCGACGTCGATGAAGCCCATGACGGTCTCTTTCCCGTCAGCCGTCAGGTGATAGATTTTGACGCGGCCCAGGGCGACCAGCAGCACGCTGTCGGCTTCGTCTCGCGGGGCGTAGATGGCTTCGCGACGCGTGAATGTACGGACCCGCGACACGCGCTCCAGTTCCCCCAATTCGGAGGAATCGAGCTGTTCGAACAGCGAGCACCGTTTGAAGAACCAGAGTCGATCCATGAAGCGATCCGCCCGGCGGTCCACGCCGACGGAAATCCCGCGCCGGCGACGACCCATCTATCTTGACGATACGCGATGAAATGTCTATTCCGGGATCGACGCCCCCCGGAATTTCCGACGTTCGTCGAACAAACACCAGATTTTGTGGGACGGCTTACAGTTCCGGCCCGAAGCGGCGTCGATACTTCCCGCATCACGCGATATCTGGCGAGAATCTTCTCCGTTTCTGACGATCGAACTGTTCCATGACCGAGCCAACTCCCGAAACGCCGAACGAATGGTCCCGCTGCCCCGTGGGGTGCCTGAGCGACCTGTCGACGCGTCTTCGCTGGAAGACGACTCGCCGTCGCGTGGCTCGCGTGGCAGCCGGTACGGGACTGGTCGCCGTCCTTGTCGCCGCCGTCTGGCTGGTCCCGCGAAGCGTGGCTCCGGCAGGTGCTGTCGATAACGTCGCGAAGATCAGCTGCCCCGAATGCCTGGACCTCGCGCCGGACTATCTGGCCCGACGCCTGAGCGAGGAAAAGCGGGAAGCCGTCGACCGCCACCTCTCCCGCTGCCGCCACTGCGCGGAACAATACGCGGAGATGGACCCGAACCCGGAAGCGTCTGCGGGAAAGTCGGGATCGGTGATGGGGTTTGAGCGGTTGGCGAGCGCGCGGTAGCGCCGTGTCGTCTTGCAAAGTCGGACGTTGCCACAGGGAGTGGAACTGGGACGATTCGTCCGCTCACCAGGCAAGATTATGGTCGATTGGGATTGGCTCCGTCGTGCCTATTGAGCCGTAATTCCGCGTCGATCTGACCGGCTTTCGCCTTTTCAATGCATCTGAGCCAGTCATGCCAGATGGCTTCATCGGCTGTTGAGCCATCAGGAAGCAGGCTCATGCCCCCGAGCAAGCCGCCAAGCTGTTCGTAGCCATACTTCGAGTACAGCTCATCCAGGAACGAATACATCGCAAGATAGGCCTCTTTGACGCTGATCTCTTTGCTCATTGGCGTTCCCCGTCTCGCTTTTTTCATGAGGGAACTCGCCACGCGGTCCCAATTGCTACGCAACCGTTTGGGAGCTGAAAAACGGCCGCACGGGCGTGGTGGTATTCCGCGCGAAGTTCCGTGAGGATACGATCCACTCGGCGATTTGACAAAGTGTGGGAGAACCTCTGTGGCCTGACGGCCCCCCGGTTGCGGAGCAACCGGGGCCACCCATTCGAAGTGTCATTCCTCATCCACCGATAGCAGGTCGAAGAACGACTCGATTCCGTCCGCGATTTCGAAGGCATTCTGATCGCTGGGAAACTTGATCAGGATCGACCCTTCAATATCCGGATCCAAGCCCAGCAACAGCAGGGAACCGCATGCGGTGTAACCCATCGGAAGCAACTCGATGGGATCTCCTTGTTCAAGGAGCGTCAAATTCGACGGACTTTCTAGAATCGCAAAATCAAACGGGGCGCGGAGTCCATAAAGGCAATCCAGCTCGTCCTCGGTGTGAGTCACAGGCCCATCTCTCCATTCGACCGTCAGCGGCTCAGGGAGATTGATTGTCGCTCCCCTGAACACCCCGCCATTGAATTCAAGAAGAAACTTTCGATAGTCCCCGGGAAGACTTCTGCCAATCTGACTTTCGAGACGATCGATTTCGTCACGCGCTACGGACGGAAAACGATGCGTGCAGCAGCGTGAGTAAAGAGATGCGATTGTTTCCACTGCTCCCCCGTTTCCAGGCCTTGTGAATTGTTTTCGACGAATGACAGTCAGTGGCTCCGTTGCCCCGTAACGCAGAGGACGAAAGGACCGAGAAGCTCGTGATCGCGTTGTGCCTATATGGAAACGGCTAATCAACGGCGAAGTTAAGAGCATAAGCATGTGGTGGTCTTCCGCGCGAAGTTCCGTGAGGATACGATCAAATCGGCGATTTGACAAAGTGTGGGAGAACCTCTGTGGCCTGACGGCCCCCCGGTTGCGGAGCAACCGGGGCCACCCCTTCTGCTCACCGTCGAGGTGAAGAGCATGAATAAGATCGTCTTCACCCGCGAGATTGACGGCCGAGTTGAACGGGTCGAATGGTTTCGCGAGGCGGATCTCGCATGGCTCGTCGTCGACGGGGTCGAGACCATTCTGGAGCCGGAGATCTGGCAGCAGACCTGGGTTGACCTGGAAGCCCGCGGCTTCATTGAGGTTTTTCCCGCGGACCGCCGGAAGCTCAACCTGCAGAAGGCCCGAGTGCTGGAGCTGATTCGCAACGCCTTCGAAGGGGTGACGCTCGGCGATGGAATTGGTCTTCGGCAGGGACAAGGTCTCGATAAGTACGCCGGTCCGGAGACTCTCGCGAAGCTTCGCGCGGACGACGAAAAGCAGGACTGGACTGCCATTCCGGTTGAGGAGCTCGATCGGTGTTGTACGAGCCTCTCCTATTTTGACGCGGAAGGGATGCGGTTCCATCTTCCGGCATTCATGGTCGCCGAACTGGAAGGCCGGATAACTTCCAGCGACGTCGTGTTCATTCTGACGTATCAGGACGACGGCATGATGTCCCGATTCGACGGCCTTTCTCCCGCTCAGCGCGAAGCCGTGCGCGAGTATCTCCTGCTGCAACTGTCCGATCCCCATCGGGAGTTCCAACACCCAATGATTGAAGCGGGGCTGAAAGAGTATTGGGGGAGCTGAGAGGGAGTGACTTCGGTTTGGACGGCGTGGCGAGCGCAACCAGCGATGCTTTCAGTCGATCACTTCCATTGAGATCTCGCCCTTCCGCTCCAAATCGTCGAGCGTTTCGATATTCTTGGCCTCGTCAATCTCAGGCGGCAAATCAACTGCCAAGTAGCCGTCGGAATACCATTCATGTAGCAGACCAGATTTCACAACCCAGTCATGAAGAATTCCATGAAGATGAACTTCATTGATTCTGTTCGCTACTGCAACTCGCAGCGTTCGGTGGCCACCTTTAGACACGATTCGTTGAAAGGTGAATTCGTCGTCGGTTTCTACCATGTCCCGCAGAGCGATGCCGTATGCAAAAAAAGGCACGCAGCAGATTCGGAAGACGCGGCCCTTTTCCCGGTTCGCCCATAGCTGTTCAAAACGGCCAGGCATTCCGTGGGCTGAAAGATCCGCACGAATGAAGAAATCGGAAGCATGCACGGGACGGTAATGCCAGACGAGATTGTCCATCGCGATAACTCATCCCATTTCTTCCAAGCAAGGCCAGTCGTTCTTATTGCACCAAGCCACTAATAATCGACCTCACCATTTGACCTTTTCCCTGGTCTGTCGTCACGTTTTCGCAAGCGAACCCCGAAAACTGACCAAGGATGTCGTCAATGGATGCTCCGTCCCTGTTAATCGTCTGCCGTGAATCGACTTGATTGAATTCAATACGTGCATCGTAAAGAATGACGAACAGCATGTCGCCACGGGGTGAGCGGAATGGGACGCAGAGGCGGCCGGGCATCTTTCGCTCGGCGATTTGACATGTCCAGCACGGCTTTGATGGCCAATACTCCGCTTCGCCGGTGAATTCAAAGAAACCTGACGATGGCGTTCTGCCGAGGCCGTATTTCATGGATGTGTCGGTCATCACGGCCGCCGTCGAGCCGGTATATCGAACTCGGGCGCGCGCAATATCGGTTCCGAACCTTTGCAAGAGTCTTGAAATCGCATCCGCCTCGGTGAAGGCCGATGCTTCGATCACTTGAGGACTCTCACCAGGCTGGAGTGCCCATGCCAGAATTGCGACGACTCCGAACAGTCCAACCGCATGGATGACCGCGGGCCAGTTGTTGTACCAGCGACTGCGGCCACTGTTCCGTGGATCGACTAAGCCGGGCATTGATCCCCTCTTCTCTCCAAGGGTGGCGCCGGCTACTCCTTCTCCGAAACATGACACTTCGGCAGTCTCCTATGCAGCGTCGCCCGCGCGGACTCGCTCAAGGCTCGCTTGTCGACGATGAGTGTTTGAAGCTTTCTGTGACGGATCAAAAGGTCCACGCTACTGTCGTCGATACACGTATCGGACACGTCCAACCATCGCAGCTTTTCCAGATGACTCAGGTGACTGATCGCTTTGGTCGATATTGTCGTCCCGGCCAGGCCAAGGCTTTCTAGCTGCTTCATCTCTTGACACACGTGAAGACTGTCGTCTTCGATGAATGTGTGCGACAGATCAAGACTGGTCAGCGACAGATGCTTCAAGTTGTGCAGGATCGCTGGCCCAGAAAGGCTGTTGCCAGACAGATCGACCGTTTGAAGAGTATCGAGCGCGGCGATCAGCGGTAACGTATCGTCTGATATCGACGTTTTGACGAGCCACAGTCCCCTGAGCCTGGTAGGCTCTTTTAAGATCGCGGCTGTTGCGTCGTTGAATCCGTCTCCCCCAAAACCTAACTCGATAACGTACGGATCGCTCACAATCTTGGAAAGCATCCCAATCTCTTGGTCCGTCAACGGAGTCGTCAGGTAGGTGCGCAAACAATACAGGGGCCGCAAATCAACCAGTGCCGGAAGGCAACGGCGAAAGCACCTTGTGCACTCCTCCAGATAGAAGCGGTCCTCTTCTCGCGTCGTCGGGATTTCCAGATCATTGGCAAAACTGCTGGCTTCCCAAAGGCGTTTTGGTTTTCCATTGATGAGTGCGCGAGATCCCGTACCTATTCGACCGCCGTTAGCCGTAATCGCTCTGTAGGCCTGATAAAGCCGCTCGTCGGTGACCTGGCATTCATCGACCATTTGTTGAAAACCGGTCCACAACTCCTCTTCAGAACGCGGCCTTTTGGATTCGTACCACGAATACCCCACTGGAATCGATCCGGCCTCCTCGGCAGAGGGATTCTCGGCAAGGCACGTGGCAACGAGAATGCCAGACGTCAAAGCGGCGAAGGCGAGCAGTTTCCCACAGTTGTGAATCATGTGATCCGCCTATGCAGATTGAGGATTTGGAGCCACTATCACTCCCCTGCAATTCTCGTTGCAATCGAGGGTGGGCCCGGTTGCTCCACAACCGTTGGGGGCCGCGAGGCCTACGTGTTAGCAGGTGGAGGAGTTACGTGCGGTCGACGCGGCCGAAATTGTTGTGCGGGACAATGTCGCTCATTTGGATCTGCGAACTCTTCCATGGAAAAACCTCTGTGGCCTGACGGCCCCCAACGGTTGCGAAGCAACCGGGGCCACCCATGTGTGAGTCGTAGTCAGGTAGAACCTGACCTACCAACTATCTAATTCCTGCTACCGATTGGCTAAAGCCACACTGGCAGAGCCAGTGGCACACGCGGATGCAGTTGTTGCCAATCCCTACGGCCGCGAGGCGCCGACGGTTTCGGTTTCTCTTTGGCGGCGCGGGGGGAGTGTGAGAGGGACGACTTCCGGGGGCGGGGGGGCGGCGTGGGTCGGGGGTTCCGGCTCTTCCAAGGCTGGGCCGCGGCCGGTGCCGAAGAGGGTGAGGGCGACGACTTTCAGGAAGCCGCGCACGGAGCCGAAGGTTTCGGCGACGGCGGTCGGTTCGTAGCCGCAGTGGACCATGCAGTTGGCGCACTTGGGGTTGCCGCTGGCTCGGCCGTAGCGTTCCCACTCGGTCGTTTCCATCAGTTCCTGGAACGTGGCCGCCGTCCCTTCCTGCAACAGGTAGCAGGGCTTCTGCCAGCCGAAGAGGTTGTAGGTCGGCGTCCCCCACGGGGTGCATTCCAGGTCCCAGCGGCCTTGCAGGAACTCGAGAAAGAGGGGGGACAGGTTGAACTTCCAGCGGCGCTTCGCGCGGTGCAGCATCCGCCGGAAGAGGCTTTCGGTCTGCCGGCGCTGAAGGAACAGATCCTGCGCGGGGGCTTTCTCGTAGGGGTAGCCGGGCGAGAGCATCATCCCTTCGACGCCCAGGTCCATCAGGTCGTCAAACATCTGCCGCATGGCGGCCGGGTCGCCGTTGTTGAAGACGGTGGAGTTCGTGGTGACGCGGAAGCCGCGGGTGAGGGCGGATTTAATCGCGGCGATGGCGATGTCGTAGACCCCGTCCCGGCAGACGGCGAAATCGTGCTCTTCGCGGGGGCCGTCGAGATGGATCGAGAACGTGAGGTACTTGGACGGCTGAAAGCGGTGCAGGTGCTTTTCGAGCAATAGCGCGTTGGTACACAGGTAGATGTACTTCTTGCGAGCCACCAGCCCCGCGACGATTTCGTCAATCTGCGGGTGGAGGAGCGGCTCGCCGCCGGGAATGCTCACGATCGGGGCGCCGCATTCGTCGACCGCGCGGAAGCAGTCTTCCGGCGAGAGGTTCTTACGGAGAATGTCGGTGGGGTACTGAATCTTCCCGCAGCCCGCGCAGGCGAGATTGCAGCGGAACAGGGGTTCGAGCATGAGCACCAGCGGATAGCGCTTCACGCCGCGCAGCCGCTGCGACAACACGTAGCTGGCCACTGTCCACATCTGCGAAACGGGAACCGCCATCCTGCTCTCCCCCACAGTTCTTAATACCGTCAAAACCCTCTGGACGTCGCAAGTCGCCCTGAATCAGTCGACTTTTCTGGGCCGCCAACCGGGTTTTGACGGAAGCTCTTCGTCAATCGGCGAACCATTTGCCGCCACGAAGAAACTGCATTCCCTCGATGCCGCCGCGTCAGTTGCGGAGGCCGGAAAACCTTTTCCTGGAAGAACTTTTAGCACGATTGGGAAGTTGGGTCGAGTCGAGAGTTCGGTCGAGGGTCGAGCGTCTAGAGTCGAGTGAGAAGACTGAAGAATCGCTTCGCCTTCCTCGACTCTGGACTCTCGACACTCGACCCTCCACGGAGTCGCCGCTACAGTCGCCGTGTTTTGAGGGGCCGCGGCACGGGTTCGATCAGTAGACGACGATGCGTATCTCCCAGTTCTCTGTCTTGCATGTGCGGATTCCGCTGCGGAAGACGATCACGCACGCGTCGCACTCGCGTGACGAGACCGATTCGCTGGTGGTTCGGTGCGAGTTGGACTCGGGGACCGTCGGCTGGGGTGAGGGGCTGCCGCGCGAGTATGTGACGGGCGAGACGATCGACGACTCGTGGGAGCTGCTCACCGGAACCGACTGGGCAGCCGGGCTGGGGGGCTCGGAAGCGAACCTGGCCGGCTGGCTGGGACGCCTCGAACGCTTTCGGCTGCCGGGGCTGAAGCCCGATCCGCGTGACTGCTACGGCAACTCGGTGCGGACGGCGATCGAACTGAGCGTCCTGGATGCGGTCTGCCGAGAGGCGGGCGTGCCGTTGTCGCACGTGACGTCGAATTTTCCGGCGGCCTCGGCGATCCGGGAGCACGCCCCCCGGGTGCGGTATTCGGCGGCCTTCACGGCGATGAGCCGTTGGAAACAGATCGAGCGGGCGCTCAAGCTGCGGTACTACGGGTTCGCGGCGGCCAAGGTGAAACTGGGCGTCGCCGGTGTCAATGACCGCACCCTGCTCCGCCGGTTGCGCTGGATGCTGGGATCGCGATTCGATCTGCGCGGCGATGCCAACGAAGCCTGGACCTGCGAGAACCTCCAGCGGCACGTCGAACGGCTGGTTCCGTATCGACTGTCGAGCCTGGAACAACCGGTGCCACACGCCGAGGTTGGGGGACTCGCGGCGCTACGAGGAAAGCTGGGTGTTCCGCTGATGCTGGATGAATCGCTGTGCAGTGAGCTGGATGCCCGAAGAGCTATCGAGGAAGGGACTTGCGACCTGTTCAACCTGCGGCTTTCGAAGTGCGGCGGGTTCCTGCCATGCCTCAAACTGGCGGCGCTCGCGCACCAGGCGGGGCTTGGGTATCAGCTCGGGTGCCAGGTGGGCGAGACGGGGATTCTGTCGGCGGCGGGGCGGCATTTCGCGACGTCGGTGGCGAACATCCGGTTCCTGGAGGGAAGTTACGACCGTTTTCTGGTGCGGGAACCCCTGACGCGCGAGGATCTGACGTTCGGCCGAGGCGGCTACGCGGACGAACTGACGGGGCCGGGCTTGGGGATCACGATCGACGAAGCGGCAGTCGGCCGGGTGACGATCCGTCAGCATGTGGTTGTCCCGAGGTCGTGATTTCCCGTTAAACGGTGGACGAGGCGACTACCGAGCCGTTTCCGGGTCGGGTATGGTGTTTTCACCCATGACCATTCGTCTTCGCGACTTCGCGTTTCCCAGCGGATTGCCAGGAATATGCCCGTCAAAGTTCGCTGCCCCGAGTGTGACAAAGCCCTGAATGTTCCCGATGCGGCACGCGGCAAAGCCGTGAAATGCCCGGCCTGCCAGGCGCGCATTCCCGTGCCAGCCGAGTCGGCTGCGAAAAAGCCCTCGAAAGCCAAGGCTCGCAAAGAGCAGGACTCGTCGGATTTTCTGGCGAATCTCGACCTGAAGAGCGTGGAAGATCACCGGTCGCGCGTGTGCCCCAAGTGCGGAAGCGACGTGACGGAAGAGGACATTGAATGTCCGGAGTGCGGCATCGATCTGGCGACCGGAGGCCTGGGGGTCGCTGCCCGCAAGAAACTGCTGAAAGGCCCCGACCCGGATCAGTTTTACGCGACCGTCTGGAAAGATGGCTGGCGGTTCGTGGGCCGCAACCAGGCGATGGCCTGGCGGACGATGATGTATACGCTGATCAGCGCGCTGTTTTTCCTGGGAGCAGCGTTTCTGTACCTCTACATTTCGCCGGTTCCGCCACGCGTGTTCTTCGCGGGTTTTGCCATCGTCTCGGTGATGGTGATTCCCGGCTGGCTGAGCTGCCTGAACGCGGCGGTCATCGATATGTCGCTGGAAAAGAAGGATAAGTTCAAACGTTTTCCGTTCGATTTCTTCCTGGCGAGCGCGCTGGGGATGAAGTTCCTGGTCTGGAACGTGATTTTCGGTTTGCCCGTCATCGCGTTGCCGGCGGCGATTGGCTACGTGATGACCGAATTCGGGGGAATGCCCGAATATGTGCTCTACATCGGCGTGGGGATTGGCTACCTGATTCTCTTGTCGATGCTGCCGATCGCCATGTCGCACCTGGCGATGCCGATCGATCTGCCGGGCTGGCTGTTCTGGAAAGTGGTGCCGGCATGGGCCCAGTTGCTGAAGCCGGTCATCGTCTGGACGACGCTGTTCCTCGCGACGAACCTGCTGACGATCGCGGGATTTGCCGTGGTGGGGGCGCTTTACGGCAACACGCTGGCTTCCTTCGTGCAGACCATGGAATCGAACGCCGAGATCAACCGGCACAACCTGGCCTTAGAGCGAATGTCCGAAGCTGATAAGCAGAAGCAGGAGAACAAGGAGCCGAAAACGTTGGCTCCGGTCGACTACACGGTGCTGATCGCGCCGGCTGCGATCTTCCTGGCGTCGCTGTTGCCCGTTGGCTTCACGATGCTGTTCAACATTCGGACCAACGGCCAGTTCGCGTACTACTTCCGCGACACGATGGGTCTGGTCGGCCAGGCCAAGCAGAAGAAGTACAAGGCGATTCTGCCTCGCGGCGAGGATGCCGACGACGAGAAACCCAAGACTTTGCCGCAAGTGCTGGTGGAAGCCGCCGTCGTAGTGCTGATCTGCGCGCTGCTGGGGGGAATCGGGGGCATGCTCTACGGGGCCATCTCGGGCAGCCAAATGGGCATTATGGCCACGATTCTGATTGGCGTGTATTACGGGACGCTGTTTGCCGACGTCACCGGTCACTTCAACATGGTTTCCGCGGCCTTTGCCCAAAGCACGGTCTGGGGATTGATCGTATTGCTGGTGCCGTTCGGCAACATCTTCTTCACCGTCAACTACTGGAACGAAGCCCGCTCGGGCTGCCTGACCCAGGCAATTGCGTCGGTCATGCTGATGTTCCTGCTCATCCTCGCGGTGGCTGGATTGATTTCCGGAATTCTTCCCGTTGGTGACGGCACCGGCGGGGCTCCGACCAATGCCGCGCCGGCAGACGCCGGTATGGATCCGGCGATGATGGGAGCGGACCCAGCGGCGGCGCCGGCAGCGGGTGGTGATGTGTCGCCGCCGTAGCGGCGGGTTTATGGTCGATGGTTGAGGGTTGATGGTTAAGAGCCGAAAGCGCTCTGACACCGCCTCCTGGATCCGGATTCCGCGGCGATTTTGGCCGCCAGAATCGGTTGCGTCACGGGTGTTGACGTGGCGTCGGCCGGAAACTCTTCGCGGGTTCTTCAAAAACAAGGGCTTTCCGGAACCGCCCTTGCTTGCTAGACTTCCGGCAGATTTTGCCGGAGTGTCCCGCCGTTCCCGCTGCCGATTCGCCCCCCTGACGGTCCGCCTCCACAGTCGCAACTCTTTCTGTTCCATAACCTTCCGGCTTTCAGCCGCCCGTTCCCGGTGTTGACAGACCATGCCCATGAACCGTCGAAACGATCTTCGCAACGTGGCCATCATTGCCCACGTTGACCATGGAAAAACCACTCTGGTGGACAGCCTGCTCAAAAGCAGCGGGCAGTTCCGCGACGCGCAGCTCAACCAGGAGTGCATGCTCGACTCGAACGATCAGGAGCGGGAACGTGGCATCACGATTCTCGCCAAGAACATCGCCCTGTCGTTCGACGGCGTGAAAGTGAACATCATCGACACCCCCGGCCACGCCGACTTCGGCGGCGAAGTCGAACGCGTGCTGCAAATGGCCGACGGCTGCCTCGTGCTCGTCGACGCCTTCGAAGGGCCGCGTCCGCAGACCCGCTTCGTGCTCCAGAAGGCGTTGGAAGTTGGCCTGAAGCCGATCGTCGTCGTCAACAAGGTCGACCGTCTCGACGCCCGCCCGCAGGAAGCGTTGTCGGAAACCTTCGACCTGTTCGTGGAACTGGGAGCCGACGACGAGACACTCGATTTTCCGTACATCTTCGCCAGCGGCCGCGCCGGTTTCGCGACGCACGACCCGTCCGTGCGAACGGACACCATCCAGCCGCTCTTGGAAATGATCATCGACAAGATTCCGGGTCCGCTGGTCGATCCCGACGGCCCGCTGCAGATGATGGTGACGTCGCTGTCGTACTCGTCGTTCGTCGGGCGGATTGCTACCGGCAAGATCGTCAGTGGTTCGATCAAGCCCGGTCAGCAGGTCGTTCTGACCAAGGCCGACGGCTCGAACAAGCCGGAGAAGGTCGTTTCGGTTGAAGTCTTCGACAAGTTGGGCCGGAACGCCGTGGAAGTCGGGACGGCTGGCGACATTGTTGCCCTCGTTGGTCTGTCGAAGCCGGAAATCGGCGATACCGTGACCGACCCGCTCGATCCTCGGCCGCTGCCGCGCATCAAGGTGGACGAGCCGACGCTGTCGATGGTCTTCACCATCAACAGTTCGCCGCTCGCCGGCCAGGGCCAGGGAGCCGGCAAGTACCTGACCAGCCGCCACCTACGCGAACGGCTGACGCGGGAACTCGAAGCGAACGTGGCGCTCCGCGTCGAAGAATCAAACGACAAGGAAGCGTTCGTGGTCTCAGGCCGCGGCGTGCTCCACCTGTCGGTGCTCATCGAATCGATGCGTCGTGAAGGCTATGAGCTGTCGGTCGGGAAGCCGCAGGTCATTCGCAAGCGGATCGACGGCGAATGGCACGAGCCGTTTGAAGTGCTGATTGTCGACGTCCCGCAAACCGATGTCGGCCCCGTCATGGAAATCGTCGGCGGTCGCCGCGGCGAACTGGTCGACATGGTGACCGGAACGACCGGGATGACGCACCTGCGGTTCTCGATCCCTGCCCGTGGCCTGATTGGGATTCGAACCCGGATGCTGAACGCCACGAAGGGTGAAGCGATCATTCACCACCAGTTCGACAGCTATAAGCCGATGGCGGATGAAGTGCCGCATCGTCTGAACGGCGTGCTGGTCTCGCAGGAACGCGGCAAGGCAGTGGCCTTCGCGCTCAACAAGCTGCAAGAGCGTTCGGACCTATTCGTGGCTCCGGGCGACGATGTTTACGAAGGGATGATCGTCGGCGAGAACTCGCGCGACAACGACATGGTCGTCAACCCGATCAAGGAAAAGAAGCTGACGAACATGCGGGCATCGGGCTCGGACGACAACGTCATCCTGAAGCCGCCGCGTCTGATGTCGCTGGAAGCAGCCCTTGAGTACATCGAGGATGATGAGTACGTGGAAGTGACCCCGACGGCGATTCGTCTGCGTAAGATCGGTCTGACGGAGAATGAGCGCAAGAAGTCGAACCGGGCGCTGGCGGGAGTTTCTTAGCGGAAAGCTGAGAGCGGAAGGCAGAGAGATTCCGGATGCGATAAAGCAAGAAGCCCGAGGCATCGCGCCTCGGGCTTCTTGTGTTTCTTGAGTCTCGGAGCCTGGCGGTTACTGCGTGGCGAATTCGGGGCGGCGGCGGCCGAGTTGTTCTTTCAGGCGGTTGACGATGCTGGAGTGCATCTGGCTGACGCGGGATTCGGAGAGACCGAGCGTCGTGCCGATCTCTTTCATCGTCAGCTCTTCGTAGTAATACAGAATGATGATGAGCCGCTCGTTGCGATTGAGGCCCTTCGTGACGAGCTTCATGACATCGCGCTTCTGGATGCCGCGGGTGGGGTCTTCACCCTTGGTGTCCTCGATGATGTCGATCTCGCGGACATCTTTATAGCTGTCGGTCTCGTACCACTTCTTGTTGAGGCTGACGAGATTGACGGCGGAGGCTTCGCTCTTCATCCGCTCGAACTCGTCGATCGGCAGCCCCATCTTGCGGGCAATCTCGTGGTCTGTCGGGGGGCGTCCTGTCTCGGCCTCGCACTCTTTGCGGGCGGCCTCGACCTTACTGGCCTTGCTGCGGACGAGCCGCGGCACCCAGTCCATGGTGCGGAGTTCGTCGAGCATGGCTCCGCGAATCCGCGGAACGCAATAGGTCTCGAACTTGACGCCGCGTTCCATATCGAACGCTTCGATCGCGTCTATCAGGCCGAACACTCCGGCCGACATCAGGTCGTTCAGATCGACGCCGTCAGGGAGCTTGGCCCAGACCCGTTCGGCGTTATACCGAACAAGGGGCAGGTAGTTCTCGATCAGGATATTTCTCAAATCCTGATTGGTGAGATCCTGCTTATAGACCTGCCAGACCTGACCGATGTCGTCGGCAACTTTCGACACCATCCGACCCTCCATGGAATCTCATCAGCCTGTCCCGAAAAAAGGGACAAGCAAGCATCACGTATTTGCCACGCCGTCAAGTTCCGCGAGCATGCGCTCGAACTCGCGGCGCGTCCCTTCCTGCACCGCCATGTCGGCCATCCAGCCGATCAACGCTCCGAGGGCCCAAAGGCCCAGCATCACCACCAGCGCCCGAGTCGCAACGGCCACGAAGTCCGTCGATACCCCGACACCGTCCAGGACGATCGACGTTGCGAAGCCGAGCAGCCCCAGTCGCACGCCAAACGCCTGACTCATCGATCGCTCCCGAAGTCGGCCCGCCCTGCCGCGCAGCAAGTCGCGCGGTCAAGTAGGAAGACTATCGGTCGCTACAATCACTCCCTTTAAGAAATTTTCCCTAACCGATCCGGTCGACGAAATGTGTTAAGACTCTCATCGACTGTTTCACAAAGTCTGAAGTTCATTTCACGGCGACTGGCGACTTTCGATCGTCGCCCAGAGCCGGCGAATCCATGAGGAATCCGGCGTAACTCCGCTTCGCCATTCCTCCAGCCGCCGTGCCAACTGCCCGATCGATCGCGATGCCGGACACGTCGGATCGACGTCCAGGAACGGCCGGCGTCGCCGGACTGCTTCTTTCACGGTTGTGTCGTAAGGGATCGCGAGCCCGGCGAGGACATCGCGGCGAAGGAACTCGCGGGACGTGTGTCGGATTCGCGCGGCGATCTGGTCGGCGAGTGCTTCGTCTTCCACCTGGTTAATGAGGAACACGAGCTTGGACTCGCGCGAGGCCGACAGTCGTTTAATCGTTGCATAAGCATCGGCGATCGCCGTGGCTTCCGGCGTGCCGACGACGATGATCTGCCCGGCGGCGGCCGCGAACTGGCGGGCGACATCGTGACCGCCGGTGCCGGCATCAATCACCAGGAGATCCAGGGACGATTCCCACTCTTCGAGTTGTCTTACGATTCCGAGCCGAGCCGAATCGGGCACCTTCGACAGCGCGTGCAGTTCCGCGCCGCCAGTGACGATTTGCAGACCTTCCGGCCCGTTCAGGATGACTTCGTTCAGGCGTCTCGCCCCGGCGAGTACGTGTTCCAGGTTCCAGTAACCGGTGCTGCCCGTGAGCAGATCGGCACAGGACAATCCGGTGTGCGCGTCGATCAGGCCAACCTGTTGCCCCGCACGGGCATGACTCAAAGCCAGGTTCAGCGCGATATGGCTGGTCCCCACTCCCCCCTTGCCGCTGGTGACGGCGACTGTCGGGCACGTGTGGCGATCGGCGTTCGCGACGGATCGCGGCGTACGTTCCTGGATCAGACGTCGCAGGCTCAGAGCCTGGTCGTGCTGCAGCGGCGGCGAAGCGAGCGTTGCGGCGGTCATACTGGCGTCGTAGTCCGAAGGACGAAATTAAGATTCGATGCGTGATGAAGCAGTCTGCGTTGCCCGGAACGAAAGGGGCGGCGTCTCTCAACTTCGCATGGCTGGGTGACGTGCGATGCTTGCCATCGAGTCGTCACCAACCGGCAGCGAGCGAACGGAATCGAGCCCGAGCGCCAACTGAGCCATGCGGCTCGACTGGGCCGGCTCGATGTCGTCGGGAACGTCCTGACCCATCGTGAGGTAGCTAACCGGGAGTCCAATGCGCTCCGGAAGTGAAACCAGGGATCCACAACCCAGGGCTTCATCGAGCTTGGTGAGAATCGCAGCCGTGGGACTGACGCAACGGAACTGTTCAGCGGCGGCTTCAATCGCCCGGGCACCAGCCGACAGGCTGAGAACCAGGTAGACCTGATCGGCGCGGGCTTCGTCGAGCAGCGACTTGAGCTCCTGCAACTTCAGGTCATCGCGCGGACTGCGGCCCGCAGTGTCGATGAAGACCAGATCGAGACCGGCCAGCTCATCCAGCGCCCGGCGCATTTCCTTCGGGCTCGTCACGACCTTCATCGGCAGGTCGATGATGTCGGCATAGGTTCTCAATTGTTCGACGGCGGCAATGCGGTAGGTGTCGACCGTCACCAGGCCCACTCGCAAACCTTCCCGCAGGCGGTAGTTCGCAGCCATCTTGGCGAGCGTGGTTGTCTTGCCGACGCCCGTGGGTCCGACAAACGCTACGACACTTCGCAAGCCGCGTTCGGGACGCAATGGACCCGTCGTAGGCATCTTCTTTTCAATGAGCGCGGTCAGGACGGACATCGTGGCTCGGGAGTCGGCGAGCTGCTCGGGCGTGGCGGTCCGCTTGAGGGCGGCGACCAGGTCGCGGGCGCTCTCCTCGTCGACTTCGGCATCCAAGAGCTGCGTATAGACGTGGAAGAGTTCGGGCGGGACGTCCCCCAGGATTTCATTGCGGGGCTTGCGCCCCAGATCGGCGATCATCTTCTGCAGCAGGTCAAGCCGTTGCTGGATGTCGGCGGTCGGATCGCCGGCCGCGGCCAGACGAGTGGCAATGACGGTCGACGGAACACGGCGGCTGATCGGTGCCGTTACGGGCGGAAGTGGAGCAACGATTGGAGCAGCGGCCGGAGGTGCCTCAACCTTCTTGGCGACTGGTTCGGAAACCGGCAGTTCGGGCGTGACGACTGGTTCCGCGTTTCGGCGGGAACGGGCGGCAATGGTTGTTCCACCAGACAGCAATGCCGGTGGCGGTGCCAAGTCTTCGTGGGAGCGCGTGGGGGGCGCGACCGGCTTGCTGCTTCGTGCGGGCTCGGCGACGACCGCGGCTGGCTCAGGTGCGGTTCGCGCGGACGAGGATTTCAGTTTGACGCCGACTCCGGCCGTGATTTCGACTTCCTGAATGACGCGCGGCCAGGGGAGCAACCGCCTTTTTTCGATTTGCCGCGTGTGCAGGATGATCGCGTCGCTTCCCAGATCGCGACGCACCAGCTCGAGGGCAGCGTCCATCGATTCTGCGGTGAAGATGCGGATGTCGGAACTCATGTTTTCGATCCTGTCGGATGACCAACCGGTTTCGAGAGATGCGAAGGACAGGGACGATCTGGACTATGTCGCTATGTCATCAGGTCTTAACGGGTGTTCTTTGCGGCGGTGATTTGATGGCCGCGAGCGTGACTTGTGCGTGCGGTTCGACAGCTGTGTCGCGAGTGACTTCGTTGAGGCTGAGCACGGCCAATTTCGGGAGCGCGTTCTGAGTCAGCTGCCGGAGCCCGGCGCGAATCTGCGGGCTGCACAGAACGACCGGTGCGTGACCAGCGTCGACGAGTTTCTTCAACTGGCGGGCCAGTTCCTGCGTCACGGCTTCGCCCACCTGCGGCGACAACTTGATGACCAGGCCCCGCTCGGAGAATTCCATGCCCGCGGCGAGAACGTCCTCGACGGCGGGATCGAGCGTGACGACGTGCAGTACGCGGTTGCGGTCCCGATGCTCGCGGCAGATCACACGGCTGAGCGAATGGCGGGCATACTCCGTCAGAATCGTGAGATCCTTGGTGCGGTCGGCATAGGTGCCGAGCGTTTCCAGAATGGTTTCCAGATCGCGAATCGGCACACGCTCACGGAGGAGGTTCGACAGAATCTGGTGGACCTGCGAGGGCTTGAGCAGATCGGGAACCAGTTCTTCGACGACCTTGGGTGAACGCTCTTTAAGGTTGGCCAGCAGTTCGTGGACGTGCTGGCGGCTGAGGAGTTCGTCGGCGTGTTCGCGAACGACTTCGGTCAGGTGGGTCATCGCCACGGCTGCCGGTTCGACAACGCTGTAACCGAGCAGTTCTGCCCGTTCGGAGAGGCCCGCATCAATCCACTTGGCCGGTCGGCCGAATGCGGGCTCGCGGGTTTCGATGCCGGGGATCGGTCCGGTGACCATGCCGGTATCGATGGCCAGGCGGCCTTCGGGGAAGAGTTCTCCCCAGGCGATCGGCACATCACGAAGCTTGATCTGATAGGAGCGTTGATCGAGGCGGACGTTGTCGCGGAGGCGGACCTTGGGAAGGATGATTCCCAGATCCTGGGCAATCTTGTGCCGCAGCCGGGTGATGCGATCGAGCAGGTCGCCGCCGGACGCCGGATCGGCCAGGCGAATCAAGCCATAGCCCAGTTCCAGTTCGAGAGGATCAACAAGAAGGTTATCTTCCGGCTTGGCTTCCGGGGATGCGGCCGCTTCTTCCTTCTGTTGGGCTTCCTGCTTCTCGGCCTGCTGCGTCTGCTTTTTTGTTTTCCGAAGCGAGAAGCCGATCACCGCGCAACTGCCGCCCAGCGTCAACATGGTGACCATCGGAAGTCCGGTGAAGGCGAGAGCCGTCACGAACGCCGAGGCGATGAAGAGGGCTTCGGAGTGTTTGAACGTCTGTCCGAGCACGTCCTGCGACAGGTTCGAATGAGCCGACGATCGCGTGACCAACAGACCAGCGGCCAGCGAGATGAGGAACGCGGGAACCTGCGAGACCAGTCCGTCGCCGACGGTCAGCGTCGTGTAGATCTCCAGGGCTTCCTGGAACGACTTGCCGTGCATCACCATGCCGATGATGAGACCGCCGACGATGTTGATCAGCGTGATGATGATCCCGGCGATCGCATCGCCGCGGACGAACTTGCTGGCACCGTCCATGGCCCCGTAGAAGTCGGCCTGCTGCGAGACTTCCGCCCGCCGGGCCTTGGCGACTTCCTGGGTAATCAATCCCGCGTTCAGATCGGCGTCAATGGCCATCTGCTTGCCGGGCATGCCGTCGAGGGCGAATCGGGCGGCCACTTCGCTGATGCGGGTGGCACCCTTGGTGATGACGACGAACTGAATGATGACGAGGATGGTGAACAGCACGAGGCCGACCACCAGTTGGCCGCCGGCCACGAACTGGCCGAAGGCTTCCACCACGCCCCCGGCGGCCGAGGTTCCGTCGATGGCGGCCCGGGTGAGAATGAGCCGGGTGGTGGCGACGTTGAGGACCAGCCGCGCCAGGGTCGTGCCCAGGAGCAGCGAGGGGAAGACGCTGAATTCGAGCGGCTTGCCGACGTAGATGGTCGTCAGGAGGATGACGACGGAGACGGTGACGTTGCCGGCGAGGAGCAGGTCCATCACGAACGGCGGGAGCGGTGAAATAATCACCAGGACGGCCATCACGATCAGGACTGGAAAGATCAGTCCCTGCGAGACCGCCCAAAGGCTCTTCGGTTCGTGTGAATCCGCAACGGGCATGAGCCCCTCCGCAAGCGGCAAGCCCTCTTCGGCTCGGCCGCTGCCTGTCTGTGACGAGTAAATTTGATTTCGTGGGAGATGGAACGGAGGGGTGATACTGAAAGCCGCGAGACGGTGTCCAGATGATCGATTTCGAGAATTTGACGTAACTCCAGTATTTCCGGGCGAAAAGCGCGATCCGGTCAACGATTCCGTAACGGGTTCGGTGAACTCCGGCAGGGGCTGCCGAATCCGCGCATGAAAAAAGCCCGGGGAGCAACTCCCCGGGCCTCGCGTGTCGTCAACGGTGTGGTCGGCGGTCGCCAGATGGCGTCACTTCGTGGCGCGGTCGAACCGATAGATGCCATTCCCCACCGGATCGACGGCGGTGAAGTAGACTTCGCCGTCTTCGTCTTCGCCGAAGCTGATGATGGGGAGCTTCTGGTCGATGGGGATCGAGCGGTTTTCGACGACCTGCTTCTTCGCGGCATCGTATTTCAGAGCCCAGATGAGGCCCGAAACGTAGTCGGCGTAGAGGTAATACCCCTGCAATTCTGGCAGTTTCTTGCCCCGATAGACGTTTCCGCCGGTGATCGATTTGCCGAGGTCATGGTGGTATTCCCAGATCGGATCGATCAGCGTCTTATCACTCGACGTTCCGTTGGGGGCGAAGGGATGCTTGGATTCACGAAGGTTCCAGCCGTAGTTCCCCCCCTTGGTGACAATGTTGATCTCTTCCCACACGTTCTGGCCGACATCGGCCACCCAGAAGTCTCCGGTCTTGCGATCGAAGGACATCCGCCAGGGGTTCCGCATGCCATAGGCGAAGATTTCGCCCCGCGCGATGGCCTGCTTGCCGCCGGGAGCAATCAGATTGACGAAGGGATTATCCTTGGGAATGGCGTAGGCCAAGCCCTGATCCTTCTTCGTCACGTCAATCCGCAGGATGGAACCCAGGAGAGTCTGGAGATTCTGGGCATGATTCAGAGGGTCGTTCCCGGCCCCGCCATCACCCAGCGCAATATAGAGGTAACCATCCGGCCCGAAGCAGATGGTGCCGCCGTTGTGATTCCAGAATGGCTGGGGAATCCGGAGGATTTCCTGCTCACTGGAAGGATCGGCAATTTCGGGATGATTGGGGTTTCGGCGAAACCGACTGACGACTGACGTATGGGCTTCGTCCTTGGTGGTGTAGTAGGCGTAGAACTCGCCGTCTTCTTTGTAGTTCGGTGAAAACGCGAGGCCCAGGAAGCCCTCTTCGTTCTCCTTGTCGATGTACTGCACCTTCGACGACAGGTCCATGAAGACCGACGTCTTTTTCGCCGAGCCATCGGCCGGGAACGAGTGAATCGTCCCCTGCTGGGTCGGCACGAAGATGCGGCCGGAGGCGTCGCCGGCGTTCGTCAACAGAATGGGACGGAGCGGATTGACCTTGCCGTTGTCTTCATGGTCCCAGCCGGTGAATTCCACCTCGGGAAACGCCTTGACCGGCTTCAGGGCGAGCGGTGATTCGTCGACCTTCTGAGCCCAACCGGAGACAGACCAGCCAAGACTCACGGCGAGTGCCGCGAGCAGCGTCACAGTTTTCAATTTGATCATCTTGAACCCATCAAGGAGGGGGGGAACAGTTCTTCCAACGAGGGCGTGCTTTTGGTCCTCGTGTGCCACTGGCTTCGCCAGTGCATTTTCTTATAGAGCCAAAAACTTAAGACACACTGGCCGAGCCAGTGGCACACGAATAAAGCGTCAATGCATTCGGTTCTCAGCCGATTTCCGTACGGACGGTTTCCAGCAGCTTCTTGGTCGCGGCAATGCCTTCGAGTTCGGGAAGCTTGCTCCCTTCGTACTCGATGCCCACGTAGCCGCGATAACCAAACGACAGGACGATCTGCATCATCCGGCGGTAGTCGGTCGCGGTCTCGTTGCCTTCGGCGTCGAAGTCGTGCGACTTGGCGGAGACACCCTTGGCGAACGGCATCAGTTCAGCCATTCCGATGTAGCGGTCGTACCACACGTTGTTGGCGACCCGGAAGTTGCCGAAGTCCGGCAGCGTGCCGCAGCTTGGCAGACCGACGCGCCGCATGACTTCCGACAGCCACTTGCCGTTGGACGACAGCCCGCCGTGGTTTTCGACGATGACGTTGATCCCGTACTGCGACGCGCAGGCTTCGGAGAGACGATGGAGACCATCAGCGGCGAGGCTGATCTGATCCCAGTAGGAGCCTTCGCTGGCGGCGTTCACGCGAATCGAGTGGCAGCCCAGCATCTTGGCCCATTCGGCCCAGCGGAGGTGATTCTCGACGGCTTTCGCGCGCCCGGCTTCGTTGGGGTCGCCCAGACGTCCTTCACCATCGCACATGATGAGCAGATTCTTGACGCCGAGGTCGTCGGACCGCTTCTTGAGTTCCTGAACGGTCGCGTCGTCGCCCTTCTTGTCCTTGTAGAACTGGTTTACAAACTCGACTGCGTTGATGCCGCATTCTTCCTTGGCGATCTTCGCGAAGTCCATCGGGTCGCGCTTCTCGGCTCCCCCTTGCCCGAAGAACGCCTTGTGAAGCGACCACTGTGCCAGCGAAATCTCGTAAAGGGGCTGCTTACCGGCCTGAGCAAACAGGGAGCGGGAGAACATCAGCCCGCCGCAGGCCAGGGCCGAATGAGCGAGGAAAGAACGACGCGACAACGCCTGAGTCATGGAGGTGAATCCTTGGTCGGGAAAAGATGAAAGCCGATCGCACCAACGGAGTGGCAACATTTTAAGCGTCTGTGGAGAGGGATTGCGACCAGGGACGGAACAAACCAGATCGTTTGTTCACATGCCTGGCAGGCAATCGAATTGACAGGGGGTGACGAATCGACGAACTTGGATGCGAAAGTGAAGTCTCGCCGCTGTTCCCGACGATGCACTCGCCGAGGAGTTCCGTAATGACGTCCGCACTCGACCGTCTTGCCTGGCCGATGGTCCGACACTCTCGCCGCGACTGGCTGCGGCTGGGGGCGATCGGGCTGGGCGGGTTGTCGCTGCCGCAGTTATTGCGGTCGCGAGCCCACTCCGAACCGGCTCGACGAGCGGGGACGGCGAAGTCGGTGATCGTGCTGTTCCATAGCGGCGGCGGTCCCCAGCACGAAACCTGGGATCCGAAGCCGGAGGCTCCTGATCAGATTCGCGGAGACTTCGGAACCATTGCCACCGCAACGCCGGGATTGTTCGTCGGTGAGCTGATGCCGCAACTGGCACGGCTGACCGATCGGATCGCGGTCATCCGCTCGATGGTGACCGGCGATAATGCCCACTCCACCAGCGGCTACCAGATGCTGACGGGCATGCCGCACATCCCCCTCAGCCGTGAGAATTCCGCACCGGGGAAACCGAACGATTATCCCTCGTTGAACGCTCTGGTACAAGCAGTCTGCACGTCGCGCGGCGGCCTTCCTGCGTCGATCGCGTTGCCGCGCGGGCTTGCGAACAACGGCGGTCAGGATCCGTGGCCTGGTACGGACGCGGGCCTGTTGGGGCGGAAGTACGACCCGTGGCTGCTGGTCTGCGAACCGGAAGACCCAACCTTCACCGCTCCCGGTTGCGACTTGCCCGAGGGGATGTCGACCGGCCGCTTCGATCGCCGGTTATCGCTGCTCGAACGGGTGAACAGCCAGATCGATGGCATGGAGCGAGCCGCCGAGGTCGCCAATTACGATATCTATCAGCAAAAGGCCCTCAACCTGATTGCCGGCGGCGCTGCTCGGGCGGCCTTCGACCTGAAAGCAGAGCCCGATGCAGTCCGGGATCGTTACGGACGAACGCGGCAGGGGCAAAGCGTGCTTCTCGCCCGCCGCCTCGTCGAAGCGGGTGTTTCACTGGTGCAGGTGCATTGGGCGAACATCGATAAGCAGAAACCCAACAGCGGCGGATGGGACACGCACGACAAGCACAGCGAAAGCCTGAAGGGCTGGCTGATGCCCACCTTCGATCAGGTCTGTTCGGCCTTGATCGAAGACCTGAGCGAGCGGGGACTCCTCGACGAGACACTCGTCTGCCTGGTCTCGGAATTCGGCCACACGCCCAAGATCAACGCCCGCGCGGGGCGCGATCACTGGGGCCGTGTCTTCTCGATCGCGCTCGCCGGCGGCGGAATTCAAGGTGGTGTCGTGCTGGGAGCGACCGACAAGCACGCCGCCGAACCAATCACCGAACCAATTCGGCCAGCCGACTACCTGGCAACGGTGTTCGACTGCCTGGGTTTCGAACCCGACACGATTGTCCACGACGTCGAAGGCCGACCGCTGCCGTTGACGCGTGGGCGCGTGCTGCACGAGTTGCGGGGTTGAGCATCTCTGAATTGAGGTCTCAGATTGCCGGGACTCGCAGTGACTGCAACGAAAACATGCGAGCTTTTCGGGGTCAACACGAAAGAGTTGGATTGACCGATCGTACATTTCGAAGCAATTTCAGTCGACCTCAGGATCAGGGAACACCTACAATTTCCTGAGTACGGTCTTGCGGACAAGCGTTCAACAGCGTCCGCTCAATTCCGTGGACGGAATGCGTGGTAGTCCGCATCTCGTTACGTAGGGAGTTTTCTTCTGGTGTCCATGCCTGTCCTGCAAGCCCTCCTTGTCGCGGATCATGTCTACCAGGACAGAGCAACCGGCAAGTATCTCATCTGCGGCGTCTTCTCGGTCCTTTACAAGAGTCCAGAAGGAGCGGGGCCTACAGTAGAGGAAATCAACAAAGGCGTGCGGCTGGAGAAAGTCCGTACGGCTGGCTCGCCGCAAGTTTATTTGAGCTTGACGGAGCTGAACGGCAAAAAGTCGTTCCAATTGCGGTATGTCGACCTTCAGGACAATTCCGTGCTGTTTGTGATTTCGTTCGATTTGTCCTGTAGCGATCCGCTCCAAACGGTCGAGGGATCGATTGCCTTGCCTTTGTTGCCCAGCCCGAGGTACGGAGTGTATGCCTTGGAATTGCTATGCGAAGATGAATTGCTGGGAACCCATCGTGTGCAAGTGCAGAAGTCCCCAGGCTTCGAAGGATCTCGATCATGAGCAATTCTCAAGAGCATCCGGACACGCCCGTTGCCCTTCCGGCCGGAAGTCCAAGTCTCGGTTTTGAGTCCGCAACATTCAGCGAAGTCAGGTTGGTCCCACCCGGAACAAAGTTCTCGGTGGATATCGCCGTCTGTCAAGACACGGATGGCTATACGGCGTATGCGGTCCAGCTTCCAGGGACCGTTAGTGACGGCGATACAGTCGACGAGGCAGTCGCAAACATTCGCGAGGCGTTAGAGGTGTCGTTGGCTGAGTATGTTTCAACGGGAGAAATTCCTTGGACAAAGGAGGCCGTTCCGATGAACGAAGACGTCGTTCTACGGAAGAAAGTCCTGGTGAATGTCTGACGAGCTGCCGTCCGTCACGGCCGATGAAGCGATCCGCGCCTTCGGCAAAGTGGGATTTCAAGAGGTCCGCTCAAAGGAAGTCACGTTACTCTCAAGCGGCCTGGCCACCGCTATAATCTCACGATCCCGCGACATGGAAACAGGCCATTGAAGTCTGGGTTACTTCGCTCGTTAATTCGCAGCGCTGAGTTGACGGTCAAGGAATTCCGAGAACTGCTGGGGTTGCCGTCGTCTCCCCCGCCTGACGACCAAGAGGCGGACGACCATTCGCGGACTGCCGAAACGTAGCGAACACTTCGGCTCGCAGCGGGTCCGTTTAGTTTGGTGTCCCATTCCACGCACAGGTAACGCAAATCCAAGAGATCTACCACCGGCGCGGGCGCGTCCTGCACGAGTTGCGGGATTAGACCGTCGACGTTGTGTCATTTCCAGCACGAGGGCGAGCGTGGAATCTTCATCGCCCGTGATTCGTCCGATGGAGCTTGGCGACATTGACGTCATGCTGTCGCTCGTTGAACTGGCCGGGTGGAATCAGACCCGACCCGACTTAACCCGACTCTTGGAACATCAGCCCGGGGGTTGCTTCGTGGCTGAAGTGCTGGGTCGCCCTGTCGGGACGATCACCACAACGTCACACGGCCGGGACGTGGCCTGGATCGGGATGATGCTCGTCCATCCCGACTTTCGCCGTCGGGGGATTGCGACCGCCTTGATGCAGCGGGCGATCGACTGGCTGCTGGAATCGGGCATCCCCTGCATCAAACTCGATGCCACTCCCGAAGGAGCCACCGTTTATGAGCAGCTTGGCTTTTGTGCGGAGTATGGACTGAAGCGATACGTTCGTGCTGGTCACGAGAAGGGGGTTTCCATCAGCATGACAACGAACGATTTCCACGTTCCCGCGCTCGATGCACGAGCCTTCGGGGCGGATCGCTCTGACTATTTGAAGCGGCTGGCGAAGGACTCGCGCGTCGTGTGCGTCGCGAACGGCTATGGGATGATTCGATCGGGTCGGGTCGCCGCCTCTCTGGGGCCGGTGATCGCGGACTCGAGCGAAGGAGCGCATGCGATTGCGGATAGGCTGCTCGAAGGAATCACGCAGACCGTCTATTGGGACTTGCCGGACTCCAACGCGGAGGCGATCCGCGTGGCGAATGCTCTCGGATTTGAGCCCGTCCGGACGCTCAGCCGGATGTGGCTGGGAAGCCGTCGTGTGATGGATCGCCCGGAGTTTGTGTTTGGATTGACGGACTTTGCGACGGGATAAGAATTCAAAAGTTTCACCGCGGAGGTCGCTGAGGACGCGGAGAAGAATTGAGTGACGGTGGGTGTTGTCGAATGTGTGGGAAGCTGTCGCCGTCGTTCGCCCTTGAGACCCTGACGTTATTGTGGCGCCGCCGGCGGACGAACACCGGCGTTTCGGACGGGCGACTTGGGTTGCAGCGCCAAGTCACCGTTCGCGGGATCGACGAACAGTGGGTCGAAACCATAACGGCCGCCACGCTCTTTCGACGGCAGTCCCAGGCGGTCTTCGCGTAGCGGAGCGTCTTCGCAGAACCAGTGATTTCTCTCGAACTCGAACGTCCCCGGGGCGGTGCCGCCGCCGATGTTGATGATGCTCCGCAGGTCACTCACGCGGAAGACGACAAGGTTGTTCGAGAAGTCCCCATTTCGACAGGGAACGAACTCGGCGGCCTGGGTTTCCTGAAGGATCCGCATGACCCAGCGGCGGGGACGATAGATGGTGTTGTGGCGGACGACAGCGCCATCGACACCGACGAACGCGATGGGAGTCCCCGACCCGATGAACGTGCAGTCCTCGACGGTGATGTCCTTCGCCTCGTAATTGGCTGAGCGCGGCCGAAAGAACTCGCGGCCCGTGCTGCCGCCGATGTTGACGCCGCGATCGCCCGCGTCTTCAAAGCGGCAACGCCGCACGGCGACTTTCGAGCTGCCGCCCTTGGTCTGCACGCCGTTGGCGGGAATTTCGGCCCGATGGCGGAACTGGCACCCGACAATCTCGCCGTTGTGGCAGCCGACCATATCTATCGCGGAGCCGCCGTCGCCCCAGCGTTCGACGAGGCAATCCACAATCTGAAAGTCATCGACCCCCGACAGCTTGATGCCATCGTGATTTCCGGCCGGGCCGACATCGCGAATTTGCAGGCCGCTGAGCACCAGATGATGGGCCGGCTGATCGGGGTTGCCGCCATCGTCAATGTTCAAGCCATTGCCGGTCGCACCGCGAAAAACAAGGTTTCGCAGTTCGACATACGCGGGACTGTTGAGCTGAATGCCATTCGCGCCGCCAAGGATGACGGGGGGATTGGCGGAATCGCGCGCGGCAATCACAATCGGCTCGCCTTCGCTCCCGCGAAGATTCGGCCAATGCAGATTGCCCCGATACTCGCCAGGAGCCAGCCGAATCGTCGTCCCAGGCCGGGCATCGCGGACGGCGGTGACAAGTTCGGCGAACGTGGAAACATCGACCGTGCGTGCCGGAGCCTGCGCGAAGGAAACTTCGGCCAAGAACAGCGCGAAGAGAGCTGCCACGATGCTGGTACGAGGAATCGATCGCATCTGGACGCCTCTCATGCCTGGGAGCCCCGACATTTATCGCCACGACCACGAAAAAACAGAACTGGGCCCGCTGGGATTCGAACCCAGAACCAAAGGATTATGAGTCCTCTGCTCTAACCGTTGAGCTACAGGCCCCGAAGTCGGGACATCATACGCGATCGTCGGAGCGATGTCCGCGTGCGGACTGGTTTTTTGGTGGAGGGCGGATCGCCTGAAACGTTCGGTGCCGTCGTGGGGTTGCCGGACGGGGACGGGGGCGACAATCTAGGCGAACCTCTCGATGGACTCGTTTCGAAGGACTCCCCGGATGTTTCGATGCCTGATTCTCGGCGTCTGGATACTCGTCGGACTGGCTTGCCCGCTGGCGGCGGCTGACCAGACCACGGCCAAGCGGCCGAATATCTTGTGGATCAGCACGGAGGACATCAGCCCGGACCTGGGGTGTTATGGCGACCGTTATGCGATCTCGCCCCACATCGACCGGCTGGCGGCCGAGGGGGTGCGGTTCACGCGGTGTTTCTCCCATGCGGGGGTCTGCGCGCCGGCGCGGAGTGGACTGATCACCGGGATGTATCCGCCGAGCATTGGGACGCAGCACATGCGGTGCAAGGGGATTCCCCCCGCCTTCGTGCGCTGCTTTCCCGAGTACCTTCGAGCGGCCGGCTACTACTGCACGAACAACGCGAAGACCGACTACCAGTTCGATGCACCGGCGACGGTCTGGGATGCGAGCAGCAACAAGGCCGACTGGAGCAGCCGCGCGGAGGGTCAGCCGTTCTTTGCAGTCATCAACTTTACAACCACGCACGAAAGCCAGATTCGCGATCCCTCCGCACAAACGCAAAAACTGGTCGCGGCCCTGGCCCCTTCTGTGCGGCACGACCCGGCGACGGCGAACGTCCCGCCGTATTATCCCGATACGCCGCTGGTGCGCCGTGATCTGGCGAACTATGCCGACAACATCACTGCCATGGACGGCCAGGTGGGGGCGATTCTCGAACGACTCGAACGCGAGGGGCTGGCGGACGACACGATCGTCTGGTTCTGGGGCGATCATGGTCGCGGCCTGCCCCGCTGCAAGCGGTGGCTGTACGACTCGGGAACGCAGGTTCCCTTGATTGTCCGCGTCCCGGAAAAGTGGCGGAAGTGGGCGTCTCCCGAAGATCCTGAAGCGGTTGCTCCCGGCAAAGTGCGGGACGAGCTGGTCGCCTTTGTCGACTTTGCGCCGACCATGCTGTCGCTGGCGGGCTTGCCGATTCCCGCACATTTGCAGGGGCAGGCGTTCTTAGGTCCGCGGAAAGCTGAGCCGCGCGACTACGTTTATGGTCATCGCGACCGGATGGATGAAGCGTATGACATCATTCGCAGCGTGCGCGACAAGCGATTCCACTACCTGCGGAACTTCATGCCCTGGGTGACCTATGCACAGCGAATCAACTACATGGACCAGATGCCGACGATGCGGGAGCTGCGGCGGCTCGATGCAGCGGGTCAGTTGTCGCCTGAAGTGGCCCTGTTTTTTCGTGACCAGAAGCCGATCGAGGAACTCTATGACACCGAGGCTGATCCGCACGAACTGAACAATCTGGCGGAGGATCCTGCGTATGCGGCGGTGCTCGTAGAAATGCGGGGCGAACTGGATCGCTGGATGACCGGGATCGGCGATCTGGCATTGGTCCCCGAGCCGACGCTTGATGAACTGAAGCGGCCGGGGGGCAAGTGGTCGAAGACTGCGAGTCCCGGCGTTCAACGCGTCGCTCGTGACGGTGGCAAGAGCACGTTGAACCTGGTCCCGGGGACCGTCGGCTCTTCGATCGGTTGGCGCGTCGCAGGAAGCAGCGAACCGTTGCAGGTCGTCGATGGTCCGCTCATGCTCGAGGATAGCCAGGTGGTGGAATTTCAGGCGTTTCGCATCGGGTACCGCGACAGCGCTGTCGTGAGATATACCGTCGGCGAGGAGTCGATCGCAGCGGGTACGGACGATGGGCCCGAGCATTGGCGCGACGTGCTCGACAAGCAAGGAGCGCTTCCGCGATTGAAGGAACTGTTCTCGCAAGATCATCGGACAGTGGAGTTTGATTCCAACAGCCCGACAGCCGTTCGCTATTGGCAACTGGCGAACCAGGTTGATGGGCGGACTGGATGGGCCAAATCTTCCGACTGGCCGCGCGAGCTTGAAGCGATGCTTCAAACAACTCAGGCGCCGGAACTTCGGGTGGTGATTGCCAAGGGATTGGTGAAGGCCGGAAAGGCAGACGTGGGATTGCCCGTGCTGGCGGAGGCGTTGGGGCATCCGCAGGATAGTGTTGGGCTGACGGCGGCCATCGCGCTGGAACAACTCGGAGAAGCCGCGCGGCCGGTCTTGCCCGCAATCGAAGCCGCGACGAAGCGCGGGGAATATACCGGGCGGGTTAGTGAGCGGATTTTGGCCGCGCTCGGTGGGGCGCAGGAGAAATAATTAAGAAAGCGCTCCCCGGTGGGTCGCGGCTAAGGGGAGCGCTGTTGGGGTTAGTCGATTTGGATTTTGTAGGGGAGGACGGTGAGGATGCGCTCGCGAGCGAGGAGGTCCGACAGCGAGACCGCTTCCAGGACATTGTGCAACGAGGCAGGCAGGAGGTCCACGAGCGAAGCGCGGCCTGCCGAACGGAGCGATGTCGATTCTTCCAGCGGGCCGAACAACTGTTCCAGGGGGCTGACGGCCTTCGGCAACAGCAGTTTTTCGACCTTGTCCCCTTCGGGGATGTTTGCCGCCTTCTTGGCTGCGGCGATGGCGTCCTCAAGCGTTCCCAGTTCATCAACCAGACCGATCTTCAGGGCTTGGCTGCCCGTGTAGACGCGGCCGCGTGCGAGCTTTTCGAGCTTGTCGACTTCCATCTTGCGGCCGTCCGCTGCCTTGGTGGTGAACTGCCGATAGATGTCGTCAAGCAGCTTCTGCATCGCGGCCCGTTCGCTCTCGGAGAAGGGCATCGTCATGCTCAGGATGCCGGCGTTCTTGCCGCGCTGCACGACGCTCGTGTTGACCCCCACCTTCTGGAACAGGCCGTCGAAGGCGATCTTTCCACCGACCACGCCAATCGAACCGGTTAGCGTGCCGGGCTCGGCGAAAATGCGGTCGGCTCCCATCGCGATGTAGTAGCCGCCGCTGGCCGCCGTGTCGCCCATGCTGGCGATAACGGGCTTGCCGACGACTTCCAGTTCGTGCCACATCAGGTCGCTGGCCAGCGCGCTGCCGCCGGGGCTGTCGATCCGCAGCACGATGGCCTTGACGGTCTCGTCATCACGGGCCTGTCGAATCGCCTTGATGAGCGTCTCGGCCCCCAGGACTTCGGTTCCCAGAAGATCGCTTTGGCTCTTGCCCGGCATGATGACGCCGACCGCGGAAATGACGGCGATTTTTGGGTTCTTCGACTTCCGTTGCTGCGGTTCGACGCCGGCCAGCAGGTTCATCATTTTGATGAAGCCGTTGAAGCCGCTGAAATCGGTATCCAGTTTCTTCTTGCCGTACCCCATGACGAGCTTTAGCTTCGCCGCCGGATCGCCGGGGAGCGATTTCTGGAATTCGTCTTCATAGGAAATGGCGTCGATCAGGCCCGCGTCGCGAGCTTCGGCGGCGGTCAAGACGCCCTGGTCGACGAGTTCTCCCGCCTTCTCGACGGAAATCTTCCGCGAGTCGGCAATCATCTGGAGCATCTGCTGGTGGTAGTCGTCGAGAATGGCCTCCATCTCTTCACGGAAGGGGCCGCTCATTTCGGTGCGGCTGTAGGGCTCGGCAGCCGATTTGAATTCGCCGACTCGCAAAATCTGTGGTTCAATCGACAGTTTGTCGAACAGGTTCTTGTAGAACGTCACCTCGGAGCGCAAGCCGGGCATCATCAGGATGCCGGACTCGGGAATGACGATCTTCTCGCACGCGGTCGCGAGGAGATAGTCCTTCGTCGTCGGGCTATCCATCCAGGCATGAACCGGACGGCCCGCCGCGCGAACTTGGGCGATCGCGTGGCGAAACTCGTTCAGCTTGGCCCAACCGATGGACGGCCCCTTGATGTGCAGCAGCACGCCCTCGATATCGGAATCGCTGGCCGCTCGACGCAGACGACCGAGTCCTGCGTCGAGCGATTCCTGCAATTCTCCGAACAGGCCCGGCAATGTGGACCCTTCGGGATAGCCCCCCTTGAGTTCGATGTGCGCCCACGTGCTGACTTTGGGCGCTGGTTTGGCCTCGTCTTTGTCGGCCGCGCGGAGTGTCGACGAGAAACCGGCCAGTACCAACAGGCAAGCCGCGAACGGAGCGAATCGACGGACTGTCATGACGAGTCCCTGTTCAAGTGGGCAATCGGACGACTGCTATGGCTAGGGCCTTTGCAGCTTCACATTCGGCTGACTTTGCAATGCAGTCGAGAGTCGAGTGTCCAGGGTCGAGTGAGAATGACTCACGCATTCCCTGGTCTTCCTCGACTCTGGACTCTCGACACTCGACGAATTCACGCCCGCGATTCGCAAAACCCCAAGGCGGCAGACTATGGCAGCAGATCCTTAACAGTGTCGCGTTCCTGCAGCAGTTCCTTGACGCTGGCATCGATCATGCCGCGGCTGTAGTCATCAATTTCATACCCCGGCAGCACCTTCCAGGTTTTGCCATCGCTGGAAAGGGGCAGACCGCAGACGATTCCTTCGGGAATTCCGTACTGGCTGCCATCGGTGTAGACGGCGGCCGAGACGCACGTACCGGCCGGAGTCGGGCGAATGACACCCTTCACGGTGTCGAGCGCGGCGTTGGCAGCGGAGGCAGCCGACGAGGCGCCACGCGCCTTGATCACCGCGGCTCCGCGCTGCTGGACGGTCGAAACGAAGTCGCTCTTCAGCCAGGCCGAGTCGGTGATGACCGAGGTCGCGGCTTTGCCATTGATCTTGGCGTTCAGGAAGTCGGGGAACTGGGTGGCTGAGTGGTTGCCCCAGATGGCGACGTTGCCGACGTCCTTGATGGCGACGCCGGCCTTGTTCGCGAGCTGGGCCACGGCGCGATTCTGGTCGAGCCGGGTCATGGCGAACCAGTTTTCGCGGGGCACGTTGGGGGCGTGCGACATGGCGATCAGGCAGTTCGTATTGCACGGGTTGCCGACGACGACCACGCGGACGTTCTTGTCGGCAGCCGCCTGAATGGCCTTGCCGGTTTGGGTGAAAATCGGCCCGTTGATGCGAATGAGGTCGGCCCGCTCCATGCCCGCCTTGCGGGGAATACTGCCGACCAGGAGCACCCAGTGGCAGCCGGCAAAGCCGTCTTCGAGGTGATCGCTGTCGGACTTGACCACGCCGGCCAGCGTCGGGAACGCGCAGTCGTCGAGTTCCATATGAACGCCGTCGAGCGCGCCCATCGCCTGCGGCAGTTCGATCAGGTGCAACACCACCGGCTGGTCGGGTCCAAAGATTTCGCCGGACGCCAAACGGAAAATCGCGGCGTAGCCAATCTGCCCGGCGGCACCAGTCACGGCGACATGAATCGGGGCGGTCATCGTCAGCTCACTCCAGAAAAGACAGAAAAATTCGAGTTCCCGGACTCGGTTGATTCCCAGGATCGTTCCGGAGCGGAATCTCGCGAGAATTGCTTCCCTGCGAAACGGATTCGCGTCGGAACACGCGGTTTCTTCTCGACTTGAGACTAGCCGAGCCGGACTGGACCGGCAACCGACACCGGCACGCCCGTGGGAGTGCCGATGCGATCACCAGATCGATCTCCGGTTGACAGACGCGGTCCGGTTGCGGGATACCAAGGAATGACGGGCGGGAGCCCGAGTGACGAATCGACATGGCTCTTTGCTTCAGCGCGGTCCACCCGAATCGGCCGGCGCGATGTCGAATCTCGTCCAAGCGTTCCATGAACACCGCATTCCAGGGAAGATGGCGGTCGTCCGAGCGACGCAAGAGTCGCCGACGTTCGACGAAACGAACACGCATTCGTGCATGCTGGCGAAAGCCGGCCGCGGTTCGCGACCTCTTCCTGTCGACCGACTTTCCGCACGAATCACGGCGAAAAGAGCAACGACATGCCTGGCGACGTGAGTTCACGAGTTCCCGATCGGCCAAAAGCTGAACGTCCAGAGTTCTCCGGAATGGCGACTGTCCGGTTCGGGATTTGCTTTCTGATCGCCACAGCGACACTGATCGGGACCGTGGCCGCTCAGAACGCCGCGACTCCACCGACGACTCCCGATGCACTTTCGGTGTCCCGGATCGATTCGGCGATCAAGCAGGTCGGCGAGAGCGAATCGCTCGAAGCAGCGGTCAAACAGGCCGCCACCGAATGGCTGAACAAGGCGCGGGAGGAACTGCTCCAGCGGGATGCGGCGATCGAAAAGGGTCAGTCGTTTCGCAAGAAGCTGGAGACGCTGCCGGCCGATCTTCAGGCCACGCGGCAGGAAATTGCCAACCTGCCGCAAAAGCCGCGCGTCGAGCCCGAAAAACTCGAAGGTCTGGACGCGGTTCTCAAGCAACTGTCCGAGATTCAGACGCAGCTTGACGACCCCGAACGGGGATTGAAGAAACAGGTGGCAACGCTGGAAGCGGAGGCCGCCACGCGGGCCAACCGGCTGAAAGAGTTGCCGATGCTGGCCACGGCGGTTCAGGCGGAACTCGATGAGATCAAGAAACAGATCGAGGCCCCGGCCCCGGACAACGAAGCCGTGGCCGTCACGCAGTCGCGGCTGCTGCAACTGCGCTCGCGACAGGATCGCTTGGAACGTCGACTGGCTCAGCTTCAGGCGGAGCTCCAATGGTCCGAGTCGTCGGAAGCGGCGACGCTGCTGCGGGAACAGCGAGACTTGCTGAATCGTCGCATTGCCCTGTTGACCGAAGAATCGCACATCCTCGCGGAACGACGCGATCAGTTGCGCAAACAGGAAGCCGCCGAACAGCTTTACATGGCCCAGCGCGAAGCGGCCCTGGCCCATCCGCTGTTGCGCCCGTTGGCGGACAACAACCAGGCGCTCGCCGAGCGCAATCACCGGCAGACCGAAGAGAACCAGAGCCTGAGCGCGCAGGTCGACCAGGCCAAAGCGAAACTGGCGGCCATCAAGACCGAGTCGGATCGGATCACCCAGATGGCCGAGGCACTCGGCCTGTCGGAATCGGTCGGGCTGCTGCTGCGTCGTCAGCGGCAGATTCTCCCTGTGCCGAACCAGATCGAAGCGGAAATCGACGCACGACGCGAGAAAGTGCGCGCGTCGCGCCTGGAACTCTTTAACCTCGACAATCAGCTCGCGGCATTGTCGGACGTCGCGTCGTCCGTCAAATCGGCCATCGAGACGCTGAAGCTCGACGACCAGGTGCTGACGAGGGAGACCCTGCGTGCCCAGGCGGAGGAATTGCTGAAGCGCAAGCGAGAACTCGTCTCGGAGCTGCACGCGAGCACGATTCGCGAGTTCGACCTGCTGGTCAGTCTCGACTCGGCCCAGCAGTCGCTGGCGGCCGAGGCGCGAGAAGCCCGGAATTATGTCGACGAGCGCGTCTTGTGGATTCGCTCGGGCGACTGGCTGGAAGCGACCGAGGCTCGACTGGCGATGGATGGCGTCCAGAAGCTGGTCCATCGCGAAGACTGGGCGACCTATGGGCAGGCTTTGGCGAGCGAGCCGCGGCAGCACCCGGCCACCTACCTGGTCGCCTGTCTCGGTTTGCTCGTGGTCGTCGGGTGCCGGTTCTGGGCTCGCCGCAGACTTTGGGAATTGGGAGATGTCGCCGCCGATGGTGCCTGCCGGGATTACGGCGTCACGCTGCAAGCCACCGCGCTGACGCTCTTCCTGGGGGGTTGGCCGGCATTCGGGTGGTTTCTTGCCTGGCGCGCGGAAGCGGCTGCCCCCGGCACTGAGCTGGCCATGGGGATCAGCTCGGCGCTCAGCGAAACAACGACGTTCCTCCTGATGATCGAGCTTTTGCGGACGGCGGCCTGCCGGCGCGGGCTGTTCCAACAGCACTTTCACTGGAACGTCGCGACGATCCGCCGCATTCACAACCGCACTCGGAATGTTCTCTTGTTCGGGACGCCGGCTGTTCTGCTCACGAGTTTTCTGGTGTCGCTCGAGGAATCGCCGGAAGTCGACGCGATGGCGCGATTCGTCTTCATCGGTCTGATGCTGGTGCTGCAAGTGTTTGCCCTGCGGGTCACGGCCGTTTCGCTGGATGATATTGCCGACGATCCCGATACGCGGTGGGCCGCCCGCTGGTGGCGGATGGGGCGGATGGCCGCCTGGGTGGTTCCGTCAGCCCTCATCGTGATGACCGCGGCGGGCTACTACTACTCTGCGCAACGGCTGGCGCTGCGGGTGCAGGAAACGGTCGCCATCTGCCTCGTGATCGTCGTCGTGAGGGCGCTCGTCGTGCGGTGGATCTCGATGCAGCGCAAACGCCTCGCGATCCGCCAGGCTCAGGAACAGCGGGCGCTCGCTGAGTCGGAACTTCAGCAGGAACGACAGGGGTCGCTCGTCGGTCGAGAAGAGGGAATACAACATATTTCACGGAAGTTCGACCTCGGTCTGGTCGTGAACCAGGTGCGGCGGCTCCTCGATGCGTCGCTGTGGACCGTCCTGGTGCTTGGCATGGTCTGGACATGGTCGGAGGTCGTTCCCGCATTGACGGTCTTCAACAACTGGACCGTCTGGGAAACCACGGTCGATCGTTCGACCGAAGCCATTGGCGAGAACGGAGAGAAAACGATTCAGACCGTGTCGGTCGCCAAATCGGTGACGGTGATGGACGTCTTGATCGCCATCCTGGTCTTTGCCCTCGCGGTGGTCTTGTTGCGGAACATTCCCGGTCTGATGAATGTCACCGTGCTCGAACACATGCCGCTCGATACCGGATTGCGCGATGCGTTTTCGTTATTCGTGCGCTATGCCATTGTCACGGTGGGGGTGATCGTTGGTTTTTCACAGCTTGGGATCGGCTGGTCGAAGGTGCAGTGGCTGGTTGCCGCGGCGTCGGTGGGTCTCGGTTTTGGCTTGCAGGAGATTTTCGCCAATTTCGTGTCGGGAATCATCCTGCTGTTCGAGCGGCCGCTGCGTGTCGGCGATGTCGTCACGATTGGCGACGTGACAGGCACCGTGGCCCGCATTCAGTTTCGCGCGACGACTATCCAGGACTGGGACTGCAAGGAGTTGATCGTTCCGAACAAGGAACTCGTGACGGGAAAACTCGTGAACTGGACGCTCAGCAACAAGACTAACCGCCTGGAATTCCGCGTCGGCGTGGCTTATGGAACGGACCCCAACCGCGTCCGCGAGTTGCTCCTGGACATCGCGAAGCAATATCCGCATGTGTTGCCGGAGCCGGCGCCGCATTCGGTGATGGACGGGTTTGGACCCAGCACGATGCAATTCGTGCTCCGTGTCTATCTGCCGACGCTGGATGTCCGGTTGCAGACTATTCACGACGTCTATACAAACATCTCGCAGCGCTTCCGGGAAGAAGGAATTTCCATTGCCTTCCCGCAAATGGACCTGCACGTGATCGACCTGCCGCGCGGCTCGCGGACGGTAGACGTGATCGCCGGGTCGTCGACAAACGGGCATGCGCCGCACGACACGCAGGAGGAAAGCGCGCTGCCTAACCCGACGTCTTAGGCAGGCCGTCAGATCGCAGGATCGGTTGTTGGCGCACACTTTGGGCACGTGGCGTGCGCCAGGAATCCCCAGCCCGCGAGAAACAGGACGCCGCCGATCGGTGTAATCATTCCAAGTTTCGGGATGTTCAAGAGGGTCAGGGCGTACAGGCTTCCCGAGAACAGCACGATCCCGCCGAGAAACGACCAACCGGCCCAATTCAGCGAACGGCTTGGCCGCATCGTCGAGACGAGGCCCACCGCGAGCAGTGCCAGCGAGTGGTACATCTGGTACTCGGCCCCGGTCTTGAAGTCTTCGAGGTACTTTTCGGCGAGGGGAACAGTTACGCCCGCGACGACTCGTGTCTGCCCGGCGTAAATGTCGGCGAAGTGGGTGTTCAGACCATGGGCGGCGAACGCGCCGCACACAACGGCCAAACCGGCCAGTACGGCTCCGGTTCTCGTCCAGGAAAGTGACTGAGGCATGGTGAGCTCTCGACGAAGACGAAACTGTAAACGGGTCGGGTGGCACGCCTTGAGTCTTCGAAGGGCGTGGCAAATCGATGACTCCCACGCCCTTTCGCAAAGCCTTCAGGGCGTGCCACCCAACTTAAGTCTTTCACATTGATAGAACACTACGCGGGCCCCAACAGCTTGACGAACTCCCGCACGAACGTGGGATGAGCGGGCCAGGCGGGAGCGGTCACCAGGTTGCCTTCCACATACGCCTGGTCGACCGGGACCGCGACGAATTGCCCGCCGGCCAGATTCACTTCCGGTCCGCAGGCGGGATAGGCCGTGCAGCGCCGCCCCTTCAAGACTCCGGCGGCCGAAAGAATCTGGACGCCATGGCAAATGGCCGCCACCGGCTTCCCAGCGGCAAAAAAGTCGCGAACCAGTTTCAGCACCGCTTCGTTCAATCGCAGATATTCCGGCGCGCGGCCGCCAGGAATCACCAGGCCGGCATAGTCTTTCTCGCTGGCCGCCGCGAAGTCGGCGTTCAGCGCGAAATTGTGGCCCGGCTTCTCCGAGTATGTCTGGTCCCCTTCGAAGTCATGAATGGCCGTCCGAACCGTCTGGCCAGCCGATTTGTTCGGACAGACGGCGTGTACGTCGTATCCGAAGGCAAGCAACGCCTGAAACGGGACCATGACTTCGTAGTCCTCGACGTAATCTCCGACGAGAACAAGAACTTTTTTGGCGGGCATTTAAAAACGGCTCCTGGTGGGTGTCATATTGAATCGTACCGTGAGCAGCCGGCATGCGGCCAGCCGCCAGCTACCAGCGGCCAGCGAACGGCCGCAGACGGATCAGAATCGGGAAAATGGTACTGCGAGATAGAGTGCCGCCGTCTCGTTGTTCGGAAAGCAGGGGCTTTCACGGAGGCGCAGAGGCACGGAGAAAGGCAGGGAGAAGTTGTAAACGGTCGAAGTGAATTTCCTGCCCCGCCTTCTCCGTGACTTTTGTGGCTTTGTGAGAATCAATCAATTCGATCCAGGCTTTCTGAAGCGGCGCAAAGACTTGTCGGGTTACGCCTGCGGTGTTGGCAGCCAGCGGCCAGCGAACAGCCGCAAGCAGTCAATTCCGCCCTGCTGGAAGCTGGAAGCTCGCGGCTGGCCGCTCCCCGCGATCTTGCTCTTGGACGCTGCGCACCGGGCGGTATAGAATTCGTCCGTTCAGGTTTTTGCGGAACGATTTAAGTCTCAGGGACATTTCAACGTGCGGATTGCCTACCTCGATTGTGCGACGGGAATCAGTGGCGACATGATGGTCGCCGCGCTGGTGGATGCTGGCGTGGAGTTTGAGGTTCTCGAGGAAGTGGTCGCTTCGCTGAAGCTGGACGGCGTTTCGATCGCGATCGAGGAGGTGATGCGCGGCGGATTTCGCGGCAAGAAGCTGCACATCACGCATCCCGAACAGCACGCCCATCGGCATCTTTCCGATATCCGCCAGATTCTCAGCCGTTCGAACATTCTTTCGGACGAGCAGCGTGCTCTCGCGATGAGCATTTTCGAGGAAGTCGCGCGAGCCGAGGCGCAGGTTCACGGCAGCACTCCGGAAAAAATTCATTTCCACGAAGTCGGCGCGATCGATTCGATTCTCGACATCACGCTCGCAGCCGTCGGTTTTGATCTGCTCGACGTCGACGACATTGTCTCAAGCCCCATTCCAACCGGGTCCGGCAACGTGACAATCGCGCACGGCGTCTGCGCGGTCCCCACTCCGGGAACGGCCGAACTCCTCAAGGGAATTCCAACCGCCCAGGTGCCGATCGAGGCGGAACTGACGACGCCCACGGGAGCCGCGATTGTGCGGGCGCTGGTCAGTCGATTCTCGAAGACGCTGCCCGCGATGACGGTCGAATCGATTGGCTACGGCGCGGGAACGAAGGAGTTTCGCGACCGGGCGAACCTGTTGCGGCTGGTGGTGGGCGAAGTGACTCCGTCGCCGCACATTGAAGAGGTCATCCTGCTGCAGACGAATCTCGACGATGTGTCGCCGGAGATCATCGGCCACACTTGCGAAGTCCTCATCGACGCCGGCGCTCTGGATGTGTACACGACGCCGATTCTGATGAAGAAGGGCCGTCCGGGGGTCATGCTGAGCGTCCTGTGCGACCACGAGGACATGGAAGAGCTGGAGACCCGGATGTTTGCCGAGACCGGCACGCTGGGGATTCGCCGGCAGACGATCGAGCGTTCGGTCCGCGAGCGCAACACCTATACCGTTGAAACCGACTGGGGGCCGATCGAAGGCAAGCTGGCGTGGCGCGAGGGCGAGTCGATCACGTTCAAGCCCGAATACGAGGACTGCGCCCGCGTGGCCGAGGAGCAGCAGGTTCCGCTGCGCGAGGTCTATCGCGTGGCAGAAGCGTCGTTCCTGCTCGAAGCGTCGGAAGGGCTGGATATCGAGGGCATGGAACTCCATGACCACGATCACGATGAAGACGGCAACTGCGTTCATGACCACGATCACGATCATGACCATCACCACCACGATCATGACCATGGGCACGACCACGATCACGACCACGGTTGATCCACAGAAATAAGTCTCTGGCTCTACGCTTTCCGCATTCCGCTTCGAGCTAGCTATCGCGTTCGAAGGAACGAACGACATGGATGCGATTCAAATTGGCTTGTTTCTCTTAGCGGGATCCGCGCTGGGGGTTTCCCTGTGGCGCGGCACCGTTCGTCGACAGCGCCAGCAGGCCGAGGATCCGCTGACGGTCATTCGGCACGAACTGGAGCATGTCGGCAGGACCCCGGAAGCGAAACTGCGGCAGTGGGAAGTCGAGCTGCACGACTACAGCCGCGGCGTGAATGCCCGCATCGAAAACCGCCTGGCCATGCTCGATGGGCTCTTGTCGGAAGCGCGACTGGAAATTGACCGGCTTGACGGCCTGCTGACCCGCTCGCGGTCGGATCTGCCCGTCGACCGGTTATTGACGCCGGCGGAACTCCAGCGGGCAGCCAATCTCTTGCGAGCCGGGCTCACGACTGAAGAAGTCAGCCGTGTGCTGGGAATTCGAGAAGCCACCCTTGTCGCGGCACTCGGCGAACAACGCCGCGCGGCGTGAACTCTGGTCGAGAATCGCCAGCTATCGCCCCGCACGATATCGTTCGCGATACTTCGGTCCCCGTGGCGTCAGTTCACTCTGAAAGAGAACGACGTCGGCGACCCGAAACGGGCTCGACTGCCAGTTTTCTGCGTTCGCCAAAAAGCCGTCGACGTCGTTTCCTGCATGGCGCATCCGGCGGCGGGCCACCGTGAGATGGGGACGATAAGGTCGCGACTCGGGCCGATAACCGATGCCTGCCGTCAGTCGGCATCCAACCTCGCTATGCAGCTCGATCAATTCAAGAGAGTGCTCGAATCCGAGCCAGAGCACACATTCATCGCGAGCGCGAAACTGCCCCGCCCCGGCGAGCCTGAGTTCGAACGGCTCGAATGAGAGGCCAGCCAGCGCCGCGATCACCCCGTCCAGATCGGCTTCACCAACGAAGTGCAGAGTCAGGTGCCATTGCTCGGACTTGACCACGCGCAGGCCCGGCCCAGGTTGCGGCGCGACCGCCTGGACCTCCGCGCGAACAGTCTCGGGAATTTCGATTGCGACGAACAGCCGCATGACCTCGCTTCCAGCATGATGGGATACCGATGCTGCGTTCCGGGACGCCACCCGCTGAACATGGTATCCTCTCCCCCACGGACTGGGGCTCGACTCACCGAGAGAATTGTCATGACACCCGAGGAACTTCGCGGGCGACAAGCCCCGTTCAAGGAACGGTATCGATCCGATCCGGCATCGGCCCGCGGCACGTTGACCGCACGCGGCGAACTACGGATTCCCGATCTCGCCGTCGACATCAAAACCAATCGCGGTCCGATCACGCATGCAGGGCTGCACCCGATGGCGGGCGGCGATGGCACCTGGACCTGCGCAGCCGAGATGCTGCTGGAAGCGCTGATCGGCTGCGTGGGAGTCACCCTCGGCGCGGTCGCCACGGCGATGAATGTGCCCATCACGCGGGGGTTCATTACGGCCGAAGGCGATCTCGACTTCCGGGGAACACTGGGCATCGACCGACAGACACCAGTGGGCTTCCAAGCCATCCGGTTGATCTTCGAACTCGAAACAACCGCGGACGAGGCCCAGTTGACAAAGCTGATGGAACTCTCCGAACGCTACTGCGTTGTCGCCCAATCGCTAGGTGAGGCCGCACGGCCGAAGATTTCTTGTCGCCGTTTATCGCCGGGAGAATCGGTCACGTAAGTCAGGCTCTGCCTGACGATCGTTCGAAAACCTGACTTAGCTCGACCTCGAACGGCTCACCATGATAAACAACTTGCAGCGCTGTTTTCGAAGTGCTATCGCGGTTTTGCTGCTTGCGTACGTGCCGATCGCGATGGCTGCGGATGACATTTCGAAGAAACTCGCGTTCTCCGTGGAGGAACAAGCCGATCGTCTGCGGATCGCGCTTGGCGGCGTTCCCGTTGCTGACTTCGTCTTTCGCGATCCCGACGTGCGTCGGCCCTGCTTTGCGAGCGTGCGGACCGTGGGTGGAATCGCCGTCACGCGAACGCATCCGCCGGTTGAGGGGGTTGATGCCGTCGATCATCCTACGATGCATCCCGGAATCTGGCTGGGATTCGGCAGTCTCGGCGGGGAGGACTTCTGGCGCAATAAGGGGACGATCGAGCATGTGAAGTTCGTCACTCCGCCGCGTGTCGAAGGAAATCGTCTCACGTTCGCCATTGAGTCAAAGCTGCTCGCCAGCGACGGCCGCACGCTGGGCATGATGCAGAATCAGTTTCGTTTATCCGCACAGGACCACAATTGGCGGATCGACTGGGAAGCCACCTTTCGGGATCACCAGGAACCACTTGCGTTCGGCGATCAGGAAGAAATGGGCTTCGGCGTCAGGCTCGCGACTCCACTCATCGAAAAGAACGGGGGGGCCATCACCAATTCGACCGGGCTCGTCACAGCGGCCCGCACCTGGGGACAGGTGGCTGAGTGGTGCGACTATTCGGGAACGAGCGAGGATCGCCCTGTGGGGATCACGGTGGTCGCCGGTCCCGACAACTTCCGGGAGAGCTGGTGGCATAACCGCGACTACGGACTGATGGTCGCCAACCCGTTCGGGCGCGCGGCGATGAAGCAGGGTCTGGCCAGCACGGTCACCGTGAAACCCGGCGAATCGCTACGGTTGCGATTCGTGGCGATCGTGCATGACGGCTCCGACTACGACCCCGCCAAGGCTGTCGCCGACATTCTGGCCGATCGAAAGAGGGCACGATGACGGCTTCCTCGGCTCCAATTGGAGTGGTCGGCCTGGGGCTGATGGGAACAGCCATCACCGAACGGCTGCTCGAATTCGGCTGGACTGTTCGTGTCTGGAATCGGACTCGCGAGAAAGCAGAACCGTTCCTGGCGCAGGGAGCCCAGTGGAGCGACCGGCCCTTTCTCGACTGCGATCGCATCATCGTCAGTCTGTTTTCCAGCGATGTCGTCAATGACGTGCTCACGCCGTGGTTGGATGACGTCAGGCCGGGCCAAATCGTCATCGATACGACGACCGGCGATCCGGAAGACGGCCAGCGCTGGGCAACCGAGTTCTCGTCACGCGGGGCCGTTTATCTCGATGCCCCTATCTCCGGTTCCAGCGAAGTCACGCGACGCGGCGAGGCGACGGTCATCGTCAGCGGCGACGAAGCCGCCTATCGGCAATGCGAGGACCTCTGGCCGATGCTGGGCAAGAACATCTTCCATGTGGGCTCGTCCGGGGCGGCTGCCCGCATGAAGCTCGTCAGCAATCTGGTGCTGGGTCTCAATCGCGCTGCCGTGGCTGAAGGGCTGGTCTTCGCCGAGGCGCTGGGACTCGACCTGCCAGCGACGCTCCAGGTGCTACTCGGCAGCGCGGCCTATTCCCGCCAGATGGAGACAAAGGGACCGAAGATGATCGCGGGCGATTTCGCCGTGCAAGCCCGTCTGTCACAACATTTGAAGGACGTACGCCTGATGCTGCGGGGAGCCGAAGCCGCTGGCTGCACCCTGTCGCTGACCGAGACCCATTGCCGACTGCTCGAAGCGGCCGAGCGCCTCGGCTTCGGCGACGCCGACAACAGTGCCGTCATCCACGCGATGCGGCATCGAGAGGCCTGATGGCGTTATGCTCTGATCCGAAGCTGCGTCCGGTCGTGCTGCCACTTCTCTGATTCACCACCCAGATTTCCAAACGGGCCGTAACTTCATGACAGAACCCCTTTCGCCCCGTGTCCGCTGGGCCGTCCTGGCCGCCGCCTGCCTGGGGCTGGTGTTTGACGGCATCGAACTCGGCCTCATGCCGGTGGCGTCGCTGTCGGTCTCGAAGAGTCTATTGGGCGAGGCATATACCCCGGCGGCGGGTGGGGCCTGGTTTGCCTATTTCACGGCGGCCCTGATGCTGGGGGCAGCGATTGGCGGCATCCTCCTGGGAAACCTCGGCGATCGGATCGGCCGGACGCGGGCGATGGGAATCAGCATTCTGTTCTACTCGGTCTTCGCTCTCATGGGGGGCTGGGTGCAATCGCAGGAGCAGATGCTCCTCATGCGGTTTCTGGTGGGGTTGGGCGTCGGTGGGATGTGGCCGAACGGCATGGCGTTGGTGGCAGAGTGCTGGCCAGCCGTCTCGCGGCCGACCGTCTCGGGCGTGATGAGCGCCGGCCTCAATCTGGGGATTCTGCTCCTCTCGCAACTGGCACGCGTGTTCCCCATCACTCCGGATTCGTGGCGATGGCTGTTTCAGCTCGCGGGAATACCGGCGCTCCTCGGGATTGTCGTGCTGCTCTTTCTGCCCGAGTCACCGACCTGGCTTGCGAATCGCCATGCCGAAAAGCGTCCGCCCCCCGCCATCAGTGAGCTGTTTCGCGGCGACCTCCTGAGGATCACGCTGGTGGCCATGGTCGTCGCCTCGATTCCCCTGGTCGGCGCCTGGTCGGCCAGCAAGTGGATGATCCCCTGGGCCGATAAGGTCGCTGGAACCGTTGACCCGACCTACAAAGCCGTCACGCAGGGCTGGTGGGCACTGGGTGCCGCCTTGGGAAGCTTCTTCGGTGCCCAATTGACGCAAGCCATCGGCCGACGCCTCAGCTACCTGCTCATCAGCATCGGCAGCGTTGTCTCGACGATCGCCATGTTCCAGCTCACCGCGCCGCTGCAAAGTTCGTTTCACCCGGTCGTCTTCGCCCAGGGGTTCATCGCGACCCTCTTCTTCGGCTGGCTGGCCGTCTTCCTCCCCGAGTTCTTCCCGCCCCGCGTCCGCGCCTCAGGCTGCGGCCTGGCCTTCAACGTCGGCCGCTTCGCCACGGCGGCAGGCGTCCTCGCAGCCGGGGGCCTCTTCGCCCTGCTCGGCGGCCAATACCCGTACGTCGGCTCGTTGTGTGCGCTGATCTACGCGTTGGGAATTGTTGCGGTGGTGTTTATTCCAAGGCGGATGGCGGCGGAGTGACGGGAGGGTAGCGATCCTAATCGATCCACATACTTGAGCGGCGAGCATTGAGGCGTGCAGACGCTGCAGGCGAGGCTTCAGGGACTCTGCCATGATCATTCGGAAACACCGCAGAACGTTCCGGTTGGTTGCAGTCGCAACCTGTCTCATTGTTGTGCTGAGCATTTTCTGGCTCATGGCTGGCGCCTTTCAGGTAGCGCTCACTCATCGAGCGCTCGAAGATCGAATGACGAACCTCAGCTCCGTCATTCAACAGCTCCGCGGAATGGCCGACTGGTACCAAGGCATTCCCCAAGACTTCTTGGTGAAGCAAGGGACGGACGATCTTCCTCAGATGAGTTGGCGCGCTGTGTTCATGTGGTTGATCTCGCCCTATCCGCCGGGGCCAGCCAAGAACACCGCGTGGACCGATTCTCGTTACGAAACGATGCGAACCTTGTCGCGCCGACCTCTTTGTGAAACGACACAGAATTCAAACGTGTTCGCAGTAACTGGCGAGGGCACATTATTCTCCGATGCGGCACAAGGAATCGGGAAAGTTCGTTGTCCCACGGGTCTCGTGGTGATGTCTTTCGAAGAAAGTGACGTCAACTGGATGGAGCCATTCGATCTCACGACCGACATGCTTCAGCGATCAAAAGATCTCGCCGACTTGAAGCGCATCTCGGGGCGAAAGTTGAGCGGCAAGGTTATGCTGGGTTTTTGGGACGGCGAGGTTGTTCTTGTGAATGACAGTCTTCCGTCCGCTTTGCTCTTGAGTCTTGCCATGCAGGATGATTGCCAGAAGGTCGATCGCGCCAAACTTCTGCAGCCATTCCTGATTAAAGAGTGGCAGTAAGTTCGGAAAGCAACACGGTGAAAACAGCGGCGACGCCGGTGGAGCGGCGATTGAATGATTCGGTGGCGGAGCACATGCGGACCGACTTCGCGCGGTTGTCGGCGAAGCAGACCGTGGGAGAGGCGCTCGACACCATTCGACGACATCCGCCGGCCGGGCGCATCATCTACTTCTATGTCGTGGATGAAGAGGATCACCTCCTGGGCGTGGTGCCGACGCGGCGGTTGCTGCTCAACGATCCGGCGGTCCGCGTGGTCGACATCATGGTCCGCGAGGTGAAGACCATTCCCCGCACCGCCACCGTGCTGGAGGCGTGCGAATTCTTCACGAATCATCGCCTGCTCGCGTTTCCCATCGTCGACGACGACAAGCGGCTGCTGGGGATTGTTGATGTCGAACTGTATACCGATGAATTGAACGACCCCGATCGTCGCGAAGGAAACGACGAGCTGTTTCAGCTCATCGGGGTGCATCTGTCCGACGCGCAGCAGACGTCGTCATTCGCGGCCTTCCGCAGCCGGTTCCCGTGGCTGATCGCCAACATTGGCGGCGGCATTCTCGCGGCTTTTCTGTCGGGCGTGTTCGAAGCCGAACTGCAGCAAGTCGTCGCGCTGGCGCTCTTCATTCCGGTAGTGCTGGCGCTCGCGGAAAGCGTCAGCATTCAGTCCGTGAGCCTCGCGCTGCAATCTCTGCGAGGAGCCACGCCCACGCTGTCGGCTATTCTCAAAAAACTGAGAGCAGAACTGGGGACGGGGCTCTTGTTGGGGGCCGCCTGCGCGGCGACGGTCGCGACGGTGGCCGCTGTCTGGCTGGGCCAGATCGTCGTCGTCTTGTGCGTTCTGGGCGGGATCGCGGGGAGCGTGACCTGCGCGGCAATTATCGGCACGGCGATCCCGAATCTCCTGAGGTTCTTTCACCGCGAACCCCAGGTCGCGGCCGGTCCTATCGCCTTGGCGGCTGCCGACATGGTGACGCTGCTGATTTACTTTTCGCTTGCCCGGTGGCTGCTGGCATGATGAGGGAACTGAGTCACGCGGCACGTCGGCGGGGAGCAATCCAGACTCGGTCCGCCGTGAGCGTCCGGACATCGCGATCGGCGACGTACCCATCGGTCGGCAGGCGGCCGACGAAACCCGGACCGCGCGGAGTGTCTTCCCCGCCCGGCCAACGGTCCGGTCCCAGGAATCGGGTGACGAGTATTCGCGGTTCGTGGTAACCCAGCAAGCAACGGGCTGACGAGCTGCCTGACATGCGGCCGTTGATCTCGAAGCCGATGAAGCTGTCATCGGCAAGCCGCCGACATTGCAGATTGACCGAGCCCCGCCAACCCGCGCGAACGAGCGCGTCGGTCCACGCTTGTGACATTTCGAGCATCCGCGGATGGCTCCACAACTGGGTCCGCTCGGGGCGTCCCATCACCATGTGGTGCAGCGTGCAGCACGGGTCGCCGTAGTCTCCATCAGGACCGATGGTCGTCTGCGTCGTGTATTGCTGATCGTCGCGATATTCAAAGAACAACGGGACACCCGCCGACAGATCGGGTGTCATCGCAGCGAGATTGGCGGGAGGTGCCAGGAACGGTTGGAGGACGTAGTCGGGCAACTGAATTGCCCGTTCGAACTGTGCCGCATTGAACACGATCCTGGCTCCATTCGAACCGTAACCCCAGCGCGGTTTCGCGATCAACGGGAAGCCATGCCGCCGCTGGAAGGCGTGCAATTCCAATGACGATGCCGATGTGGAAACCGTCTCGGCAAAGGCCAGGGCGTGGTCGCGGGCGAAATTCCAGGTCGCGAGCTTGTCCTGCATCATCTCGGCGATCCAGGCCGGGCCACAGGGAATGTGTCGCTCGAGGTCGGGCCGCCGTTCGCGCAAGCGGGCCAGCGCTGTCACGTCGTGATCGCGTCCCGGAAAGAGAATATCGGGCGACTCGGCCGCGACGACTTCTTCCAGGTGACGATCAAAAGCCGCCGTCCCTTCGATGGGGGGAGCCAGGTAGACACGGTCGCAGCGAAAAACGCGGTCGTTGTCGGCCGTCAGGTTCGTCCCGATCACGCGCACCCGGTTGCGAACCGGTTCGAGCGCATCGAGAATGTTGTGCCCTAGAAAACTTCCCACGCTGGAAATAAGAACGGTCAATGGCTTCACAATTTCCATCCGTTGAGTTCTGGACGGGCTTCCAGACACCCAGGCCACGCACGAACACCCATGGAAGCGGGTTTTAAGCCGGAGGAGGAGTGACCAGCAAGAGGAGTCCGCGATCCAGAATTCGCCGGAAAAAAAGTGGCAGATGCGACGGCCGGGGAGTATTCTGACCGATCGCAATGCATCAACATACGTCCATGCGATTGTTTTCCCGATGGGCCTGGCCTCCTTAATTCTGTCGCTGGTACTCGCGGGATCTGGCGAGGCGAACGATCCCGCGTTTCACCGGATCAACGATACGACGCCAGCCAGTCCCAGCTTCGGCCGCGACATCGTCCCCGCCCTAACCAAAGCCGGATGCAACTCGGGAGCCTGTCATGGGTCTTTCCAGGGACGCGGGGGCCTGCAATTGTCGTTGCTCGGGTTCGACGCCCCGGCCGACATGGACGCCCTGACGAAGGCGAGTCGTGGACGGCGGATCAATACATCGTCGCCAGCCGACAGTCTGTTGCTGCTGAAAGCAACTGGGGCCATCGGCCATGGAGGAGGGCGGCGGATCTCGGAAGATTCCGAAGTCGCCGAACTTCTGCGGCGCTGGCTGACATCCGGACGGGCCGCCCCGACACCCGAAGATCTGGTGGGCCTGCGACTGTCAGTCGAACCGAAACTGTTGCGGCTGCAATCGGAATCGCAGCAAAGCCTCCGCGTGATGGCCACATTCGGCAATGGCGAGTCCCGCGATGTCACCGGTTGGGCCCTCTTCGACACGCGCGAAGAGCGAATTGCCGAGGTCACACGGACTGGAACCGTGACGGCGCGGATGGCGGGACGAACGGCGGTCTCCATCCGCTACCTGGGGCAAGTGGCGACGGTCGATGTGCTGGTTCCTTACTCCGGGGATCAGAAATTTGATTTTGCCGAGGCGAACTTCATCGATGAAATTGTCGCGGCCGAATGGCGGACGATGGGTGTCCGCCCTGCTCCGCTGGCGGACGACGCCACGTTCTTGCGACGAGTTTATCTCGACCTGATCGGCACCCTTCCCAGCGCGGATGAGGCACGGGTGTTCCTGGCAGACACAGCCGCCGACAAGCGAAGCACGGTCGTCGACCAGTTGCTAAGGCGGCCCGAGTATGTCGACTATTGGTCGCTGCGTTGGGGCGACCTGTTGCGGGCGCATCGCCGGTACCTGGGCGACAAGGGCCTCGCCAGCTACTCGGGCTGGATCCGGCAATCGGTCCGCGACAACAAGCCGATCGACGAGATGACCCGGGAACTTCTGACGGCTCAGGGGAATCTCTTCACCAATGGTCCCGTGGGCTATTACTTCGTCGACGAGAAAGTCGAAGACCTGGCGGAAACGACGGCGCAGGTCTTTCTGGGCGTTCGCCTGCAATGCACGCGCTGCCACCATCACCCGAACGAAGTCTGGAGCCAGGACGACTATTACGGTCTGGCGGCTTTCTTCTCGCGTCTGGAGACCAAAGACAGCGGCTTGCGCGGGGCGCGATTTGGCGGCCCGAAAAGTATTCGTCCCGTCGCGGCCATGAATCCTCAGCGCAAGCCGCAAGTTGCGGCTGAGCCACGGCTGTTCGGGGCGACCACGGTCACCGAAGTCGATCCCCGGCAACATCTGGCGGACTGGATCACGGATCGCGGCAATCCGTTCTTCGCGAAAAACTTTGCCAATCGCTATTGGGCGGCGCTGCTGGGACGCGGATTGGTCGAACCGGTGGACGACCTGCGCGATACCAACCCGGCCTCGATGCCCGCGATGCTCGATGCACTTGCCAAAGAGTTCACGGATCACGACTGCGACGCGCAGCATCTGTTGCGGACGATCTGTCATTCGCGCGTCTATCAACTCGACTATGAACTGTCGCCGGACCGTGATCAGGATGGGCAACTCTGTACCCATCGCCGCCTCCGGCGACTTCCGGCTGAAGTCCTGCTCGATGCGGTCAACCAGGTGACCCAGACGCCGGAAGTCTTTCCCGGACAACCTCCCGGAACACGGGCCATCGCCCTGCCCGACCCGACAGTTGCGTCGGCGTTTCTCACGACATTCGGCCGGCCGCAGCGAAGCAACCCGTGTGATTGCGCCCGGAGCAGCTCGCCAGATCTGGCGCAGGCCCTCCATCTCGTGAACAGCCCGGCCATGCACAACAAGGTGACGGCGACAGAGGGACGCCTCTCGATACTGTTGGCGAACGGCGCCAACGACCGCGACATTGCCGACGAACTGTACCTGGCCGCGTTCGCACGATATCCCACCGACCAGGAGCGGGCGGACATCGACCAGACTCTGCAAGAAGTCAACCCGCGAGCAGAGGCGTGGCAGGACGTCTTATGGGCGCTGCTCAACACGGCCGAGTTTGAATTCCAGCACTGACGCAGATTGGCTCGCGATTCGATCTCCGCGAACATGAGAAACGGCAGGTGCCGCCGATGTTTCAACTTAATGACTGGTCAGGAAACTGCGAAGGGGCTTCCCGTCGGGCGTTCTTGCAGGTGGGGAGTCTCGGCCTGTTTGGTTTGACGCTGCCGCGCGTGCTGCAAGCCGAAGCCGAACTGCCAGCACTCGCGCGACGCGACGTCAACTTTATTCTGCTCTGGACTGCTGGCGGGCTCAGCAATATCGACACGCTCGATATGAAACCCGACGCGCCCGTGGAGTATCGGGGTGAATTCCAGCCGATTGCGACAAATGTCCCCGGCTTGTCGATCTGCGAGCACCTGCCTCTGATGAGCCAGCGGATGGATCGAGTCTGCCAGGTGCGATCCATTGTCCATCAGGGGAGTCAGCACGCCGAAGCCACGCATTGGATGCTGACCGGTTATCCCCAGGTTCCCGATGTGAACGCAGCCCCGGTTGGGTCGCTCGTCTATCCCTGTTTCGGCTCGGTGGTCGCGCGCGAACTGGGCTGGAAGAACGGCATGCCTCCTTACGTGATGTGCTCGGGCAGCGACATCGCGTATTCCGGCGGGGGCTATCTGGGGTCCTCTTACAACGCCCTCTCGATCCGCCGCGACCCGAATGATGCCAGCTTTTCGGTCGACGATGTGTCGATTCCCGAAGCGATTGGATCCGCGCGGACCGAACGGCGACGACGGATTCTCGATCGATTCGATGCCTGGCAACGGCAGGTCGATCGGTCCTCGGGCGCGGTTTTTGATCGCAACGAGTTCTATCGGCAGGCATACGACCTGGTCACGTCTACTGCCGCCAAAGAAGCGTTCGATCTCAACGAGGAATCGGCGGCGACACGCGATCGTTACGGACGATGTCGCGAAGGTCAGTCGACCCTCTTGGCCCGCCGGCTCGTGGAAGCCGGTGTTCGCTTCGTCACCGTGGTTCTCGATGGATACGACACTCATGACAAGAACTTCACGCGGCTAAAAAGCCCGCTGCTGCCGGCACTCGATCGAGCGTGGTCGGCCCTGTTGGACGACCTGTCCGAACGGGGACTCATGGAAAAAACGGTGGTTCTGTGCGCGGGCGAGTTTGGTCGGACCCCCAAGGTCAACGGAGCGGCTGGCCGCGATCATTGGCCGTTCGCGAATGCGATCGGTTTCAGCGGTGCCGGCATCCGAATGGGCGAAATCGTTGGTCGGACCGATTCGAAGTGCGAGCGGGTCGTAGGCCGCGAACATTCGACGCTCGACTACGCCGCCACCATCTTCCGCCTGATGAGGATCGACGACTCGAAAGAATACACCACCAACGACGGTCGACCAGTGCAGATCAACGGCGGCGGCCGTCCCATTGAAGACGTCCTGGCATGACACAACGCCGTCCCAGAACCGCTGCGGGCTGCCTGGTATTGGTCACGTTGGCGTTCGGCCTCCTACCTTGGGCTGCCGTCGCACAACCTCAACCGCCGTCGTATGCCGAATGCCGGCTCGATGGCATCTACCCCAATGGGGGACGTCGCGGAACGACCGTGACGGTGGAGTTTCGGGGGGCCGAGAGCGGACTGTCGGATCCGACCGCGATCGTCGTCGACGGTCCGCCCGGAGTGTCGGCGATCGAACTCATTCCTGTTGATGGCCGAACACTTCGGGCAAAGCTGGAGATCACAGCCGATGCCCCCCTTGGCCGCCGTTGGCTGCGCGTTGCCAGTGCGCGAAGTGGTCTGACCAACTTCTCCTATTTCGTTGTCAGCGACACGAACGAGTTTCTGGAGGCCGAGCCGAACAACGTCCTGACGGCTGCGGAGACCGTCGAGATGCCTATCATTGTCAACGGTCGTATTCAGGCCGATGCCGATCTCGATGTCTTTCGTTTCGCAGGTCGTGCGGGGCAGCGGATTGTGGCCGCCATCGCCGCTCATCGGCTCGACGTCCACGGGCAGAACCGCAACTACGGAGTCGCCGACTTCAGCCTCGAGCTTCTCGATGCGGACGGCCGAACCCTTGCAGCCAGCGAGGACGCGCTGGGGTTCGACCCGGTGATTGAAGCGGTTCTTCCCGCCGAGGGAAGCTATGCCGTGCGGGTCCAGCATCTGAACTACAGCGGCTACCCTGAAGCCGTCTATCGGTTGTCGCTCGGCGAACTCCCAATCGCGACCGCTGTATTTCCTGCCGGAGGGCAACGGGGGACTCCAATCGACGCCGAGTTGACCGGCCCGAATGTTCCACTGGGAACTCATATCCCGCTGTCGAACACTCCCCAGTTCGAGGCGGACCCCGCCTTCCCGCTGCAATTCGTCACGGCCGAAGCGGTTGATCGGACGGGGATCGATCTGCCGCTCATCGTGGGAGAGCTCCCCGAATCCCTGGAGGCGGAACCCAACAACCAGCGAGAAGAAGCGACGGCCCTCGCATGGCCAGCCACCGTGAACGGCCGCTTTGATGAAGACGAAGACGCCGACTGGTATCGCATCGCCGTGACCCAGGGGGAACCGGTCTGGATCGAGGTCCACGCGCAGCGGTTTCTCCAGTCGCCGATTGATTCGCTGTTACAGGTCTATGATGCGGCGGGGAAGTTGCTCGTCGAGAACGATGACGAGACCTTCGACCCCGGCTACGAGTGCTATCACGACTACAACACGACCGACAGCCGCCTGACGGTGACGCCGATGGCCACGGGCGAACTGTTTATCCGAGTGAGCGATCAGGCTGGTCAAGGAGATCCGCGGGCGGTCTATCGATTGACGGTCCGCAAATCCGAACCGGAGTTTCGACTGAGCCACTTCCCCGATGCGGTCCCGGTCTGGGGCTCCGGCTGCACGGCTGCGCTCCTGGTCCGGATCGATCGCTTCAACAATTGCCAGGACGATATCGAATTGAGCGTGGAAGGCCTGCCCGAGGGCTGGACCAGCAGCATCGCGACATCGCTGGGCGCCACCCCCGAGCGGGCGAACAGTCTGTACCAGTTAAAAGTCTTTCTGACGGTGACCGCCCCGCAAGATGCCGTGCCGGGCACCCATGCACCATTCCGCGTGGTCGGGCGGGCGAAACGTCCCGATGGTTCGGTGGTCGAACGGCATTCGCTGCCATTGACTCTATTCTACACCAGCGATACCGGCTTCTTCCGGGCCAGCCCGGTTTCCCGCGTCGCCGTCGCAAAACCGCAAGGGCCCTGGCTGGAAGCCTTGGTGACCGAGCTGACGCTCCCACCGGGAGGTTCGGCCAATATTCCGGTCAAAGTTCACGGAAACGATGGCATTCTGGAAATGCCAACCACCATCAGCCTGGCCACCCTCGGCGTCGCGTGCGGACTCATGACGCCGCGCAATCTTCCGATCCGCGACGGACTCATAGAAGTTCCGCTCACACTGCCGGACAACATGGCACCGGGCGAATATGGCATTCTCATCGCACAGAGCTGGCGGAACGACATCCGCATCGGCATGCCCGGTCCGTGTACCACGGCAGTCAAGGTTCGTGTCGTCGTCGAGAAGCCCGCGTCGACTCCGTGACGCAAACACGCCCGAGAGCTTATCCCTCGGCCGCGACCTTGGCCACCCATTGCTTCAGGTTTTCGAACTGCAGCGCGAAGGCCGGTTCGTCGCTGCCCATGGGGCTCTTGAAGAACGAGGCCAGATGCGACATCACGCCGACGCCCCCGCGGCGAGCTTCACGTTCCGATAGGCGGATGAGGTCGATCACCAGCGGAGCTGCCAGCAGCGAGTCGCAGCCCTGCCAGATAAATTGCAGTACCATCGGCGTGCCGAGAAACCCCTGGAAGTGAATGTGATCCCAGGCTGTCTTCCAGTCGCCCATCGACTCGATGTACTCGATGCTGACCAGGGTCTGCGGCTTGTAGCCAAGAATCTCGGTGAGCAGGTGGTCCTTGGAGCGGACCTTGTTCGCCTTGTTGACCGGATCATCGAGCACGCGGCCGTCGAGGTTGCCGAAGATGTTGTGACCGACCCAGCTCATCACCTTCAGATTGCGGGCGGCGAACATCGGGGCGAGAACCGCCTTCATCAGCGTCTCGCCCGTCTTGCCGTCGCGACCGACGTGGGCCACTTTCCGCGCGAGTGCGTACTCGTTGAGCGCCGGCAAGTCGGAACCGATGGAGGGCGTGAAGTTAACGTAGGGGAACCGATTGCGGAACGCGGCGATCGCGTAGATCGTACTGGCGGGCAGTCCGGAAGCGCCCTTACCGGCCAACTGCTGTTCGATGGCTTCCCAAGTCAGTTCCACGATCGCGGGATCAACCGGCGGTTCGGTCGACGAGACGTTGACGACGATCACCTGATCGAGCTGATGCCGTTTCTGGAAGTCGGCCAGGTCATCCGACAGGCGCGTGACGGCCTCTCCAGCCGATTCGCCTTGAAATGCCAGCGCCTTCGATCCCGCGAGGTTGGCGATGGTAGGACCGACGTTGACAAGCGTTCCCGGTCGGACGTTGGCATTGACCGCATCGAGATCGGCCTGAAGCGACTGCAAAAGTTCCGGCGAGAAAACGTGCGACGCCTTCAGAAGCTGACGGGCCTCGGTCGCGCAGTCGGTATCGCGGATCTCATGTCCGCCGATGACCAGTTGGTCCCATTCGACCAGGTCCAGCGGCTGAAACGGCGGCAGCGAGGTCACCAGCCCGGTGGTGTCCGACAGATTTCGCCGCAGAGCCATCAGTCCCACGACCACGGTCGTCGCGACTCCGCCCCAAGCCCCGACCAGCCAGACCCCAACTTTCCGCTGACTCATGAAACCTCTACCTATCCAAACCATCCGATACCGAGGTGCGTCATCGACGAATGTTCCGAGACGCCCGAAAGAGCCGGCCGGGCGCACGCGGAAACCCTGAGTGTAGCACCCCCGAGAACGGCTCGCGAGTGGACGGATTTCCTGCGGACTCAGGGAATTCGACTGCCTTCCGACAGTCGGAAGCTTCTCACGCGAAACCGCGAAGGCGCGGAGAGATTACGGGAACTGGTCCTCAAAGCGGGTGGCATGTGGCTCCTGGGTTGTGCGGACCGGGCCGGGACGATATCGGAATAGCCTCCTGGACGACAGCGCCGGTCGGTTTCAGCGGGAATGGTGGACGGTTCCTCAGGCAACGTGAGCGAAATGGACGTCTGGCAGATCGTCTTGCTATCCGCGCTGCTGGCTCCCGGCTGGGCGAAACTTCTCGCGATGGGGCTCAACTGGGTTCATGGCTGCCCGTGGCCGCCGATCATCCTGTGGAGCACGCGTAAGCTGAACGACGTCCTGGTCTTCCTGTTGCCGATTCTGCACGCCGCGTGGCTCTGGAATGGGGGCGAGATCACCTCCCCACTCTGGCTGCTGGTGGCGACCCTGTCGGCGATCGGTTCGATTGTCCTGATTCGCGATGCCTGGCGGTATCAGTTTCCGGTCGTGCCTGACTGGGAGGTCGACAAGCAGGTTGAAATTCGTACCTGGCCGGATGGCCATCCCGCGCGACAGGTTGGCCGCGGACACGGGAGCAAACTGGCGCGGTTCCCGTTCAACGAGCAATACTCGCTGTCGATTGTCCGGCGCGAGTGGGTCTTGGACGAACTGCCGCCAGACTTTGGCGAACTCACGATCACCCACTTTTCCGATGCCCACTTTCGCGGAGCAGTGACGCGCGCGTGGTACGAAGAAGTGCTCCAGGAAGCGGCCGACTTTCGCAGCGATCTGGTCGTCTTCACGGGCGACCTGCTGGACGACGAGCATCTGCTGGAATGGGTTCCCGCGACGTTCGGCCGCCTGCACGCGCGGCTCGGCTGTTATTTCCTGCTTGGCAATCACGACCGGCCGTTCGATGTCGCCGTCATTCGTCAGTCGCTGGAGCGGCTGGGCTGGCAAGACGCAGCCGGCCGAGGCGTCATCCTTCACGACGGACCGCGACAGATTTTCCTGGCGGGAACCGAGGTTCCGTGGATGGGAGAACATCCGAGTCAATTGTCGGCGACAAAGGCGTCGCTGCGCGTCCTGCTCAGCCACACGCCCGACAATGTCGAATGGTCGATCGAACATGGCTTCGACGTGGTTCTGGCAGGGCATACGCATGGCGGCCAGATCCGGCTACCGATTCTTGGTCCGGTCTATTCGCCCAGCCGCTACGGCGTGCGCTATTCGGCCGGCATCTTCGATGTGTCGGGCGTGAAAATGCACGTTTCGTTCGGACTATCCGGGCGCGAACCGCTGCGCATCAACTGTCGCCCGGAAATCACGCAGATTGTTCTGCGGCCGAGGCAGACAGTTCCGCCAAGCGCATGACCACTTGCCAGCCGTTGCCTCGTTGAACAGACTGCACGCGGCAGGACGGGACGATCGTGCGAAACGTGGAAAAGTGAACATGGCCTTGCACCCACAGGTGGAACAGTTTCTAGCGGACTGGAACCGGCTCGACTTGCCTCCGTTCGAGTCGACTCCAGTTCCGGAACTTCGCCGACGCACCGAATCGACGGGTCTCCTTGCGGCCTGCCCCACCCTGGCGTCGATCGACGATCATCGCATTCCGCGGGGCGACGGCACGACCTTGCGGGTGCGGGTCTATCGCCCCTTTGGCGATGGCCCGCTGCCGGTCTGCCTTTACTTTCATGGCGGCGGCTGGGTCATCAACAGCATCGACACGCATGATGACCTTGTCCGGCGGTTGACCGCCGAGTCGGGTTGCGTGTTCGTCTCGGTCGACTACCGTCTCGCGCCCGAACACAAATATCCGGCGGCGGTCTATGATGCGTGGACCGCACTGAAAGCCGTGGCCGAGCATGCCGACGACTGGGACATCGACGCGACACGCATCGGCGTCGCTGGCGATAGCGCCGGGGGCAATCTCGCGGCTGCGCTCGCACTAATGACCCGCGATCGCGGCGGACCCGAGTTGAGTGCCCAGGTCCTCATCTACCCGATTACCGACTGCGACTTCACGCGGCCAAGTTATGTCGAAAACGCCGAGGGGTATTTTCTGACCACCGCCCAGATGAAGTGGTTTTGGAATCAGTATGTCGCGACGCCGGAACAGATGCTCGAACCGTATGCCTCACCGCTGCGGGCAGAGTCGCTCAAGGGGCTGCCCCCGGCGTTTGTGATCACGGCTGAGTACGATCCGCTCCGCGATGAAGGCGAAGCGTTCGCCGACGCGCTGTTCGAGAATGAAGTCCCCGTCTCGCTGCACCGCTTCTCGGGACTGATCCACGCCTTTATCCGCCGCGTCGATACCTTCGACGCGGCGACCTCGGCGATCCGCGAAGTCGGGTTCTCGCTCCGAAAATGGCTGGGCGACTGATTTCGACCGAGCCAGCGTTTTGCCCAACCTGCGCCGTCTGCCAGCGTTCAATCCATTCTGACACGCCGATCGGTCGATTTGCCCCCACCGACACACTCTATCTTGTGTCGCGAGAACAATTTCTGTAGAGCTACCGCCTTCTGTCACAGGATGTGATGAACTGACTCCGCGTTCACTCGGCCTCAAAACAAGGGTTCTGGTTGGGCGTGACTGAACCGGGGTTGAAACGCTGATTTCTTGGGCCACCGGAGAAGCTCCGCGCCCTTGGGTTCACGAAGGGATGCGAGACGTGAAACACTGGCTCGTGCTGATGGCGGCGGCCTGGTTGGGAATGGTGGCCGCGGCTCGGGGACAGGATGCCCCGACTGGTGCGTCGACGACGGCTGAAACGCAGTCCGCCGAAGAGATGCACGACGATCATGCGGCTCCGTCTGCCGACGACGCGCACACGCACGGCCACGATGATGGACATGGGCACGGCGACGGAGATCACGGGCACGACGATCATCCCAAACTGGGAACCGTTATGCCGCGCGTCGCGATCGTTCCCTTCGCGCTGCTGCTCTTGTCGATTGCCATCTTCCCGCTCGCGAATCCGCACTGGTGGGAACACAACTCGAACAAGGGAATCATCGCTGCGGTCCTGGGAGTTCCCACGGCCGCGTATCTGGCGTCATTTGGCGAGGCCGGATTGCACGCGATGCAGCACGCGGGGATGGAATTCGTTTCCTTCCTGCTCCTCTTGGGATCGCTGTTCGTCATCAGCGGCGGCGTCTATGTCCGCGGGTCGCTCGTGGGGACGCCGTTTCTCAACACGGTGTTCCTGCTGATTGGCGGCCTGATCGCCAGTTTCGTCGGCACCACCGGCGCGTCGATGCTGTTGATTCGTCCCTTGCTCCGCGCGAATGCGAAACGGACTCGCGTCGCTCACATCGTCGTCTTCTTCATTTTCGTGGTTTCGAATTGCGGCGGCCTGTTGACTCCGCTGGGCGATCCGCCCCTGTTTCTGGGCTTTCTGAAGGGCGTTCCATTCACCTGGACGTTTCGGCTGGCGCCTCATTGGGCCCTGGTGAACTCTATTCTTCTGGTTATCTTCTTCATCTGGGACTCGCTCGTTGCCAAACAGGAAGAGCCAAACGGCTTTGCCGAGGATCCCGAGGCCCGCGAACCGTTCGGGTTGGTTGGCACGCACAATTTCCTGTTCCTGCTCGCGATCATCGCGATCATTTATTGCTCCGGACAGGGAATCGGGAACGATGGCGTGCCCTGGCCCTGGGGAATCAGCGAGGCGCTGATGGCCATTACCGGCCTGGTCAGCTATCTCATGACTTCCTCGAGTCTGCGCGAGATGAATCGCTTCACGTTTCACCCGATTATCGAGGTGGCCGTGCTGTTCGCGGGCATTTTCGTGACGATGATCCCGGCCCTGGCGATCCTGAACGTGGAAGGCAAAAACCTGGGCCTCACCGAAACGTGGCACTTCTTCTGGGCAACCGGCATCCTGTCGAGTTTTCTGGACAATGCCCCGACGTACCTGACATTCGCGGTCACGGCGGCGGGCATCCACAATATTCCGGATACCGGCCTGTATCTGAGGGAATTCCTCGCGCTTCCCCCCGAGACCGGAAACCAGGCCATTCTCGCCGCCATCTCGTGCGGCGCGGTCTTCATGGGTGCCAACAGCTATATCGGCAACGGCCCCAACTTCATGGTGAAGGCCATCGCCGAAGAGAACGGTATCCGCATGCCGGGCTTCTTCGCCTACATGCTCTATTCCACCGCGATCCTTGTCCCAATTTTCGTGGTCGTGACCTTCGTCTTCTTCCTCTGAAAGTTTTTGTCTCTTCTCGTTCCCAGGCTCCGCCTCACTCAACCCGGACAGCGCATAGCGGTCGGCAGGGACACGGGATGCGACTCTTTCTCGTCATCATTCCGCTTCTCCTGTCTTTTGCCCAGACCGGCTGCGCGAGCCTTGGCGTGCGTACCGGCATGTACTCCGAGCGAGCAGATCTCTATCCCGCCACGGCCGTTGACGCCGGGGTCGTGGCGTATGTCGCGACGAGGCCGTTCGCCTCGCAAATGGATCCCACGTTCACGCCCGATGCCCAGGAAGGACTGGTCTACCTGTTCCTTCCGGCGTCGATCATCGACCTCCCTTTCGCGGTCGCGGTGGACACCCTGCTGTTGCCCTATGACATTCACAAAGCCCGCAAGCGCCAATCTGACCACGACGCAAAGGTTGAATCATTACGCACTGCCGGTCCCGTCCCGGTTCCTCCGCCAACCCTGTGATGACCGTCACGATCGGCATCTTCGGCACAGGCGTTAATGGCCAGCGCACGCTACCGCCAACCCCGGCAAGATACGGGGAAACCCGAAGTCGCGAAGCGTTCCGCGAGAATTGATGTTGTAGGTTTTCCACACTCGTTGCCTCCTGGCAACACGGTCCGGACCCGGACCGCGCGGGAAAACTCTCGACAAAGCTTTCTCCATGTCCGATTCTCGGAATTGCCTGCAGGGCGTCTTCGGATCTCCGCCGACGGAGAATCCCCAGGCGGCCATTGCCAGCCAGCAATTGCAACACCGGGCTCTGGTCACGATGGGACTGAGCTGGTTCGCGGCATTCGCGATTCTCATGTTCTACGACCTTTCCAGCGACGCCACGACGCCGCGCTGGGGAACATGTGCCAGTTTCCTGTATTCATCGATCGCGGCGGCCTTGCTGCTGCGCATGCCCGTTCTCAGCCCGCGAATGGCCCTCGTCACCAACCTGACATGGCTGCTCCTCTGGGCCGATCTGCTCACCCGGTTCGCCGAGAAGCCGCATGGCATCTGGGCCACGGTCTGCTGTCTCGTTCTGGTCGCCGGTATCGGCATCTGCACGTCGAGGTTCTCCGCCCTGCTCGGCAAGATCCTGATCAGTCAGCTCGTGGCTGTCGTCGCGTTGTCGGCGGCAACCACCGATGGCATCTTCGACTATGCCTGGATTGCCATGGGCGGAATCGCCGTGGCCGCGCTGCTGTATCGCCATCAGCAGCAGGAGATCGCGTTGTGGCAGTCGCTGGAGACCGACTCGGGCATGCAGAAGGTCGTTCTCGAACACGCGCTGGCCGCCGTTCGCACGAACCAGGAGCGTTTCCGCCGCCTCAGCGAATCGCTCCCGATTGGCGTTTTTGAAGCCGACCTGAATGGCCGCTGCATCTATACCAACACCGCCTGGCGCAGCATGATGGGCTGGTCGCAGGAAGATTCCTACAACGGGCGTTGGTTCGACTCGATTCCCGAGTCCGAGCAGAGCGACTTCGCCGAGAGCTGGCGCCACGCCATGAGCCGCGACGACTCGTTCTCGCGCGAGTGCCGCATCCTCGACCGCAACGGCATCGAACGCTGGTTCCACGTGCGCGGAAGTTCGGTCTTTTCCGACGCCGGGGTCAGCTACATCGGCTGCGCGGCCGACATTACCGATCGACTCGCGGCCGAGCGCGTTTTGAAGGATCAGGCCGAGTGCCTGCGACATGCCCAGGAAGAGGAGCGCAAGAACGCGGAACGGCTGGAGCAGCTTGTCGCCGAACTTGAACAGGCGCGAGAGCGCGCCGAAGAAGGAACCCGCAGCAAGAGCGAGTTCCTCGCCAACATGAGTCACGAAATTCGCACGCCAATGACCGCGATTCTTGGTTACACCGACATTCTCGCCGAACAGGTTCACGACAATTCCCAGGCGATGGAATCGCTGCAAACCATCAAGCGGAATGCCGACTTTCTGCTGGAAATCATCAACGACATTCTCGACCTGTCGAAGATCGAGGCCAATCGGCTGGAATTGGAAAGCGTTCGTATTTCGCCCGCCGCGCTCCTCACCGACGTCGAATCGCTGATGCAGGTCCGGGCGCACGGCAAACAGCTCTCGCTGACCACGGGAATCACCCGTCCGCTGCCCAAGACCATTCTGACCGACCCGACGCGGCTGCGGCAGATCCTGTTGAACCTGGTCAGCAACGCCGTCAAGTTCACCCGGCAGGGAAGCGTCCGACTGTGCATGGGCTACTTCGACCCCGCGACGCGCCAGGCGACCCGCGATCCCGTCCGAGGCGTTTTGAGAATCGACGTCATCGATACCGGAATCGGCATGACGTCCGAGCAGATGGCCCGCCTGTTCACGCCTTTCACGCAGGCCGATACCTCGACGACGCGCAAGTATGGCGGCACCGGCCTCGGGCTGACAATCTGCCGGCGTCTGGCCCGCATCATGGGCGGAGACATTCTCGTCGAGAGTCAACCCGGACGGGGCAGCACGTTTTCACTCATCCTTCCCAATGTCAGCCCGCAAGACTGGGACGAGCCCGTTGTCACCGCTCCGCCGAGCCCGCCCGCGCAGGAGGCTCCCCCATCGTCCAGGCCCTTGGAAGATCGGCCGCTCGCCAATCGCCGCATTCTCCTCGCCGAAGATGGACCCGACAATCAGAAACTGATCGGCTATTTCCTGAAGAAGTCGGGCGCCGAACTGACCGTGGTCGAGAACGGCCAGCTCGCGGTCGACTACGCGATTGACGCGGGAGTTCGCGGCATTCCGTTCGACGCAATCTTGATGGACATGCAGATGCCCGTCATGGACGGCTACAGCGCGACCCAAACCCTGCGGGCTGCCGGGTACGATCAACCGATCATCGCCCTGACCGCGCATGCGATGGAAGGGGACCGCGATCGCTGCCTGAAAGCCGGCTGCAACGATTACGCCACGAAGCCCATCAATCGACCGCTCCTGATCGCGACGATACTGGGAAGCATCGAAGCGGCGACCATGATGGCCGGCACAACCCGGTAGTGTTCTGTTGAGATAGACTATCGGGGGGGGTGCCTCTTGGCGTGTGCCACTGGCTTTGCCAGTGTGCCTTTCTCTTCTCTCGTTCTCACGCCTCTTCCCGACAGCCTCGTTCCCAGGCTCCCGCCTGGGAACGCTTCTTCCCGAGGCTCCGCCTCAAACGTCGCAGACGAAGCGAGGTTTCATGGGGGTGGCTCACTACGCCGTTACTCTCTTTGCTGCTGTCCCCCGCCGGCTTGCCCGGCGGGAACGGGAGTTTGACAGCTAGCACGAGACCGCGACCGCGTCCTGTTTCGCCCCCGGCCAGCTTGTCTGGCCGGAGCGAAAGTTTGAGGGCTGATATCCAACGATTGGCCTGCCAGACTTGGCTTCCTGCCGGTCAAGCCGACAGGGGAGCGGAGAGACACAGGGCAAGACTTCTAGCCGTCAAACTTTGCGTCCGGCGGGACAAGCCCGCCGGGGCTGTCGGACAGCGACCAAAAAGGGTTAACGGCGTAGGGTGGTGAGCCCTGAAGGCTTTCTGAAAGGGCGTGGGATGTGCCAATTCGCCACGCCCTTCGAAGACTCAGGGCGTGCCACCCCGCCGCACGACGGCGACGCGAACATCCATCACGTTCGTATGCGTGGGACCGGTCTTGACCAGTCCGCCCACCGCTTCGAAGAACGGATAGGAATTGTTAATCGCCAGATACGATGCGGGGTCGAGCCCCGCCTCTCGCGCGCTGGCCAGTACCGCACGGTCAGCCACGGCACCGGCCGCGTCCGTCGGTCCGTCTTCGCCGTCCGTTCCCCCCGACAGAATGGCGACTCGTCCCCATTCCTCCGCGCTGAGCACGCGTGAGAGTTCGACCAACGCCGACAGAACGAGTTCCTGATTTCGACCGCCGCGCTGCGGCTGAGCTGTCTTCGCCAGATGGACAATCGGCTCGCCACCGCTGATGAACGCCACCGGTTGCGATCCGCCGTTCACGGTTCGAACTCTTTGCGCGACGATCTGAGCCAACTCGGCTCCCACCTCGCGCGCGACGCCCGGTAGATCCCAACCAAGTACAATCGCCCGATAGCCAAGTCGCTCGGCTTCGCGGGCCGCTGCCTCCACGGCCGTTCGATTGTCGCCAATCACGCGGATTTCCTGCTCGATCTCGCGCGTTGAGTTCGCTGGCGGATCGGCTTCGAGAACCGACCAGACCGCTGCGGGGATCTCACCGCGGTTGGGAGCGAGTCGCGAGAGAATCTGGAACGCGGCGGACGGATCGCCCTGGAACGGAACAGTTGGTCCCGACGCAATGAGATCGAGGGGATTGCCGATGACGTCCGAAATGACCAGCGTCACGACTCGGCCGTTCGCAATGGCCCGCAGCAAGCCGCCTCCCTTGATGCGTGAGAGTCTCCGACGAACCGTGTTCAGTTCCTGAATGGTCGCTCCATGGCTCATCAGCCACCGCGTGACCGCCAGCTTGTCCGCCAACGAGATTCCCGGCACGGGTGCGGGCAACAGCGCGCTCCCTCCGCCGGAAATCAGCACGAGACACAAATCATTCGGTCCCACCCGTGATGCCAGGTCCAGAATGCGCTCGGCTCCCTGCACGCCTTCGACGGTCGGTTCGTTGACTCCCGCCGGACGCGCGGCATGCAGATGAATGGCGCGCGTCGGTTCGACGCAATCGGCCGGAACATTCACCCAACCCGTGACTCGCCCCGCATCGACCTCGGGTCGGAACATCTCCTCGACGCCCCGCGCCATGCCACCCCCGGCTTTACCGGCCCCCAGCACGACGATGCGCTCGATCTTCGACAGATCGATCGCGGGATAATGGACAAGCCGGGAACCCTCGCGCTGCAGCTCATCCCGAACCAGCCGCGCCGAGTCGACCGCCTTGACCCCAGCTTTCCAGATCGCGGTCGCATCCACTCTGGGCCGTGAGCCCATCACGTCGTTCCCTGCTTGAACAACTCCGACAGGCAGAAGAAGATTTTTCTGACCATCAACCCTCAACCATAAACCATCGACCAGCCCGCCCTCACGTCGGCTTCGCCAACGCCGACCCCAGCGTGGAATTGTCGAAACCCGGAACCGTCGAAAGCACCTGGCGCAGCCGGGTGAGCGCCCGAATGTAACGAATGCTGGCGGCTTTCACCTGGAGCCCCAGCACCTGGGCAACCTCCTGGTTGGTCAGCTCTTCATGATGACGCAGGGCGATGATCTCCTGGTCGTTGGGGCTGAGTTCCTGAAGCGCGGCCTGCACGAGCAGGACCAGTTCCGCCTGCGCGGTGTGATGGCTGGGCGAACTTAACCCATCAGCCAGCGCCGACGACAGACAGGCCGAGGTATCCGGCCCCGCCGGAGCCTGGAGCGACCGGTCGCGATTCGCATCGCGACTCTTGGCCTGCAAATGCTTGCGATGGAGGTCCGTCAGCGTCTGGAGCGTCACCATCCGCAGCCAGACGAAGAACGTATCGCGATCGATCGCCTCGCAGTGTTCCAACCGCTTGAGGCACTCCAGATACGAATCCTGCACGACGTCTTCCGGATCGAGACGTCCGGCGAGCCGGCGATCGAGACGAAACGTCACCACGCGCACCAGGCGCGGTCGGGCAGGCTCAAACAATTCGCCGAAGAGGCGCCCATCCCCCGCGCGAACCCGACCGAAAACGTCCACCGCCCCGGCGAGGGGCGGCTGATCGTCGTTCGCGGCCGCTGGGGAGTTCGCGTCTGGTATCCGGCCCGTCACGGTGAATGGCCTTGGTGAGAGACTCTCAGGGTTGGAACTGGTTGTTGGAATTCAAGGAACCTGCCTGACGGCCCGAAAACCGTTCAAACCCGGTGAAATGAATACCGTCGAAGGATGTTGCTGGTTTCGCTTCTCGCGATCGCACGATCCAGGTCGCCGGAATCGCCGAGAACCGAGATCGAGACTTTGATCGGGAGCGTCAAGGCACATTCACCGGGGGCGAGAATCCGCCCCCGGTAGTGTAAGCCCCCGGCATCCTCCGCCGATAGTCCGTTCCGGCTGGTAATCCAGATCGGAGGCAAGACAATGAGGCCGATGTTTTCCCGCGAATAGCGCACAGAATTCGACCTCCAGCGAAAGACATCCTCTTGTCGTCGGCGACTCAACCTCCGGGGGCTACTCGTGCGGCTTATGCGGATGATTCCATCGTGGGCGTCGACATTGGCGGAGCCAATCTGAAATTGGCTTCTGTTTCGGGCCGGGCGATCAGTCAACCGTTCGCCATCTGGCGGGAACCCGAACGACTCGCGGATCGGCTCGAGGAACTGATGGCCGTGTTTCCAGCGGTCAAGCGACTCGCGATCACCATGACCGCGGAACTGGCAGACTGTTTTCCGACCAAGGCCGACGGAGTTCGCGAGATTCTCGCCGCCATCGGCCGGGCGGCTCCCCGCCTCGAACATCGGGTCTGGACGCTCGACGGCCGTTTCCGAACGCCGAATGAGGCTGTTGTGGTTCCTGAACTGGTGGCGGCGGCGAACTGGCATGGACTCGCCACCTGGATCGGTCGGCGGCTGCACGTTCCCTCGGCGCTGTTGATCGACATTGGCTCGACCACCAGCGACATCATCCCGATTGTGCATGGCCGCCCCGCGACGCGCGGTTTAACCGATCCTGGCCGATTACAGTCGGGCGAACTCGTCTATACGGGCGTTTCACGGACGCCGGTCTGCGCGGTTGTTCACTCGGTTCGCTACCGTGACAAGCCTTGCCGGGTATGTGCCGAGCTTTTCGCCACCCTGCGCGACGTCTTTCTCGTCACGGGCGATCTGCCGGAAGCCCCCGACGACCACGACACCGCCGATGGCCGCCCGGCGACACGGCCGGCGGCTCACGCCCGCCTAGCCCGCATGATTGGTTGCGACACGACCGAATTCGCCTGGGACGACGCCGTCACGCTTGCGGAAGATGTTGCCGAACAGCAATTGCAGGCGTTGCACGAGGCGCTGGACGAGGTCTTACGCGACATGACCGAACCGACGCAGGCCGTTGTGCTGTCAGGATCCGGAACCTTTCTGGCCGATCGGCTGGTCAACTCGTCTCCAGCACTGCGCGACGTGCCGACCGAGCGTCTCGATCGGTTTCTGTCCGCCGAAGCCGCGACCGCCGCCTGTGCGTACGCCATCGCTCAACTCGCCCGCGATCTGGATGGCTAAAAACCTCTGACACAACCGGTTGTGCTTGCCAAGAACCCGCAAAGGCCACGCTGGCAGTTGATCGCACAAAGGTTGTGGGAGGATTCAAGGCTCGCCGGGGCTACTTGGTGGTCTTCTCAAAGACCAGAATGTGCTGCCGGGGCAGCGTGTCGATGGTCTTGGACCACTTGAGGCCAAACTCAGGCTGACTCAGCTCCTTCTTGACCTGCTCCTGCGTCATCTTGTGGATGAGTTTGATCGGCACCTGCGGATCTTCCCGGCGGTACTCCACCAGAACCAGCCGCCCGCCCGGCTTGAGCGAGTTCGCCATCGCCAGCGTCATCTCGTACGGAAACTCCAGCTCGTGGTAGACGTCGACCAACAGGGCCAGGTCGATCTCTCCGCGCGGCAGCTTGGGCGTCTTCACATCGCCCAGCACGAGTTTGACGTTGGTGATATCAAGCTGATTGAGCTTGTCGCCCAGCAGTTCCAGCATCTCTTCCTGGATATCGACGGCATGGACTTTGCCGGTCTCACCCACCTTGCGCGACATCATGATCGTGATGACGCCCGAACCGGCTCCAATGTCGGCGACCGACTGACCAGCCTTGAGTTCGAGCGAGTCAACCAAGAGCGACAGGCGTTCTTCTTCTTCTCGTTGCGGACGTTCCAGCCAGGGAGCGCCATGGAACGACATCACCTGGGCGATCTCGCGGCCGAAATAAAATTTGCCGATCCCGTTCGGATCGTGATCCTTGCGGATCTCATAACGCTGGGCCGCCGCGGTAGATTTCTCGGCAGGTTCTTCAGCCGACAGCCGCTGACCACCCCCCAAGAGGAGCAGCAGCGCGAGCACGCCCGTCAGCCAGGCACACGCCACACAGAACAGAGTACGAGAGCGACGAGCAGGCATGGCGTCCTCACGGCGTTGAACAGAAAGCGAACACGGGTCACGGCATTCAGCCGCCACTCCAACCGATCGTAAACACTCAACCGCCCAATCGCGACCTCATTCCCCTCCCTAGCCGCGACCCAACGGGAAGCGCTGCCTTTCATCTTCTCATCCCCCCTTCTCCCCCTCCCCGCGTCCCCCCCTCCAAAAAACGGCGCACCACTTCCGCTTCAAGTGAGGGGACGCAACGAGCTAGCCCGCGAGCGGCTTCCACCGCCCGCGCCGGAAGCATCCTCTCCCGGGCCGGATCAGGGCCCAAACCTCCTGGGGATGTCCACGACCTCCCCAGGGAAGGCGCACTCCGTGCGCGCAGTCTGACGTCAGGCAATCAACGCACGCGAGTGCAAACCCTGATCGATGGCAGCAGGAACTCCGGCGGACCGGCCTCAAAACCGGCCGCCGGGGAACCCCGGCGACCAAATTCCCGTCTTCCCGACGCATCGCCCCAATCGGAGCGACAGCGCCACCCCCGCGCGCTTTCTTTTCACCAACCACCAACCACGACCCACCAACCACTCTCCCCCCCATCAACCCGTCGTTCGCAACCCCGACGCCACCCCCTGAATGGTCAGCCGAATGAGCGCCCGCAGCCGCTCTTCCTGCTGCTCGTCATTCGTCGAGCGCAGGCGCCGCGTCAGCTCGATCTGGATCAGGTTGAGCGGGTCGACCGACGGATTGCGCTCGTGGATTGACTGCTGCAGCCAGGGCGTCGACGCGAGGAGCGTCGTCTCGTTCGCGATCATCATGACGGCTGCTTTGCTGCGGTTGAATTCTTCCTGAATCTTGCCGAAGACGCGCGAACCTGCTTCGGCGTCGTCCACCAGATCGGCATAGCGCTGCGCGATCGCGAGGTCGGCCTTTGACAGGGCAAGGGCCGCGTTGTCGATGGTGGCCCGGAAATGGGGCCACTGATGGTACATGGTTTCGAAGACAGACCAGTCGTCCCGCTGGGCCTGCACGGCTTCGACAATCGCCGTCCCCAGTCCGTACCAGGCGGGCAGAAAATGACGGGACTGGGTCCACGCGAACGTCCAGGGAATCGCCCGCAGGTCGGACAGGCTCTTGCGTTCCCGGCGGCGCGACGGCCGCGAACCGATCGGCAGCCGTTCGATATCGCCGATCGGCGTGGCCTGGTCGAAGTATTTCAGGAAGCCGGGGTCTTCCACCAGTTCGCGATAGTGGCGGTAGCTGCGCTCGGAAAGTTGATCGATGAGCTGCGGCCAGCCATCCGGCGTGTTGTCGGCCGAGCGGGCACTCACCAGCAGCGTCGCCCAGGTCACCTGTTCGAGGTGGCGGTGCGCGATCTGCGGATCGTCATAACGCTCAGCGAGCACTTCACCCTGCTCGGTCATACGGAGCGAACCATCCACCGACCGTGGGGGCAAGGACAGAATGGCGCGTGCCGCAGGACCGCCGCCGCGTCCCAGCGCTCCACCACGACCGTGGAAGACCACCAGCCGAACCCCGGCCTTCGCCGTGACATCCGCCAGCCGGTCCTGCGCGCGAAACAGTCCCCAACTCGCCGAGAGATAGCCGCCGTCCTTCGTGCTGTCCGAGTAGCCCACCATCACCATCTGGGCGGGCGCGACATCGGGACGCGAGCGCAGGTACGACGCATACGCGGGAACCGCGAAAAGCTGCTCAAGAATGGCCGGGCCGCGCCGCAGGTCGTCGATCGTCTCCAACAGCGGCACGATCGGTAGATAAGCCAGGTCTTTGTCCGGTGCCTGCTGCCGCCAGGCCCACTGCCAGAACCACAACACGGCCAGCACGTCGCTGGGGTAATGGCTCATGCTGATCACAAAACCGCCCAGGCGATCGCTCCCCCCCGCATCGACGGTCCGGGCCAGCAATTGAAACAGCGCCAGACACTCTTTCGCCGCGTCCGATTCCGCGATCGCCGACAGATCGACCTCTGTCGCGTGCGGCGAGGTCAGCAGTTCCACGCGCGTCGCTTCGTCCGCAATGGAATAGTCGTCACAGACGCCCAGCTTGCGGAACAATTCGGTCAGCACATCGACATGGACTCGCGAATCCTGTCGGACATCCAGGGCGGCAAACTGCAAGCCGAACGTCCGAATCTGGTCGGTCCAGTCGTCCAGCAGCAAGCGGGCAATGCGGTTGCCGCCGTGCCCCACGAGGCTCTCGCGGAGCAGGTCCACATCGGCCAGCAGTTCATCGGCCGAGCGATAGGCGAGGGAGTCTTCTTTTGAACCGGCGTCGAGCGTGGCCTTCAGTCGCGATTCGATGATCCCCAGCCAACGGCGATAAAGTTCGACATCGGCAATGTCTCCCAGGCGACTCTTGAGCCCCGGCGATCGATCGAGCAGGCGATTCATCGCCGTCAGCAGGCGATCATCGATGGGGGCCGTGGCGATCGACATGACCAGCAGATGAGACAGTTCGCGGCAGACGCGCAGGTGCCGTTCGACGGCGGCAGCCTGCAACCGGGCCAGCGTGCTTTCCGTCACGTCGGCTGTCACAAAAGGATTGCCGTCGCGATCGCCGCCAATCCAGGAACCAAATCTCAGAAACCGGGCGGGGGCGAACGCTTCACCCGGGAAGGCCCGCGCGAGCGCTCCCCGCAGTTCCTGCTGAATGCGCGGCAGGACTTCCCAAAGCCCGTCGACGAAGAACAGCCCGCGTTCGACTTCGTTCATCACGGTCGGGCGATTCGGGCGAATCGGGTCGATCTGCCAGAGCAGCGTTAAGAGGCCAAGAAGCTGCTCGCGATTCGCTGCCAGTTCGCGCGGCCGCACCGCATCGGTCCGCCCCCGAACGGCGTCTCGCAGCCGCCGCAGAATGCGCCGCGTCGCGCGACGCTTGGCTTCCGTGGGATGTGCGGTGAAAACAAGATCGACGTCCAGACGTGACAACAGGGCGCGCATGCGCTCCGCGGTCAAACCGTCTCCCGCCAATTGCGCGACGGCGGCCGCAATGGTTTCGCGCCCGGGTTGATCGCCCCGCTCGACGTCGCGCTCGCGCAGCACCCGCACGCGCTGCAGATCTTCGCACAGATTGGCGAGATCGAATTCCAGGCTCAGCGCGCGGACCACCAGTCGCAGCATATCTTCCGACAGCCCGGCGATGCGTTCGATCAACCGGTCTTCCGCCCCCGGCAGTCCCGACCGTCTTTCCCGGGCAAGTTGCTGCAATTGCCGCATTTCACGAACAAGCTCTTCCCCGCACTGCTCGGAAAGAGTCTGGTCCAGAAGTTCCTGAAGCAGCCGAACATCTTCGCGAAACTGCCGCTGGTCGGACATCTTGATCCACTGCGCTGGGGTCTTGAAGGGGAGACACTCACGACGACGCATCGAGGGGGCGAGGAGTCGCGGCGCTCAACACTCGCCCGGCGGCCATGAACATGGCGGGTAGTTTAGCGGCATGGGGAGCGGCCAGCCACCAGCAGGTAGCCGCCAGCTTCCAGCAACCAGCAGCCAGCGAGAAGCAGCCGTCAGGGATCAGCTTCATTTCGCAACGACCCGCCAATTTGAGATTAGCCGCGACCCGTAGGGGAGCGCTGCCCTGCGTCTCGTTCCCAGGCTCCCGCCCGGAAACGCTTTCAGCTTTTCTCTCGACACTCGACACTCGTCTCTCAACTTCCTTTGGCTCTCAGCATTCCGCTGATTGTCCTGTTAGACTGAGGGGACCAACACGGCGACTTCGTGGCGTCCGTGGTCCGTCGACCGGGCATTTCATGAACCAGCTTCTGCAACTCCTGCTCCCCGCCCAACTCTTGCAGCCGCTCATCAAGCCGGTTGTACGGCTGATTCTGGGGTTCGTGGCGGTGCCCATCTTCCGCCTGTTTGTCCGCCGGGTCGCCAAGGTCCAGGCCCTCAACCGCGAACTCGAACGAGACCTCGAGCTCTGGATTCGCGGTTCGCTGCTGCTGCTGGTCGCGTCGGCCAATATGGAGGCGTATCTGTTCCGCTGGGTCCGGCCCGACTCCTGGTGGCTGTGGCTGACCCGCCTCCTGCTGGTGCTGGGGGTGATCGAAGGGATGCCCGATCAGGCCCTCTTCTCGGTCATTCACCCCGGTCCGCGCCCCCCGAAAATCGACCGTCAGAACCTCTTGCGAAGTTTGCTGAAGTACATCCCCGAACTCGTTCGCGGCCTGGTCTGCCAGCACCTCAATCGCAGTTCTCCCGTGTTCGCCATCCTCTGCGTGGTCCTGCCGCCGGGGCAAATCGGCTGGATCTTTTACGGACTGGCGATCACGCAATATCTCATCATCGGGCTGGTCTCCTCGCGGGACAAGGCGGTCGACGTCCTGCGGCAGTATGACAAGGCCGTTGCCGAGCAGCGCCACCAGATCGAGGAGGAAGTCGCGGAAGACATGCGAGCGACGGGCGATCTTCCCGCGTCGGCCGAAGCGCGCGTGGCACTCGCCGAAAAGGCGGGAGCTTTCTCGTCCGAACTGGTGGACGACTTGAGGGATGGCCAGGTCGACGACCTGCCCGACGCCGAGCCCGCCGGTTCGCGGTGAGACGCGTTTTCGGTGAGAGACAAGGAGCCACTATGTTACGGCTGCCTACCAGTCTGAAAGTCGTCTGGGCCTCCCCGAATTCCCTGCTGGGCCTCTTGGTCGGAGCGGCTGGCCTGCTCTCGGGCGGCCGCGTGCAGCGACGGGGACGCACTCTCGAGTTTTACGGTGGAGGCATCTCCTGGGTTCTCGACCATCTGCCCGCCGCGCCGGGCATACTGGCGATGACGCTGGGACACGTCATTCTCGGGCAGACGGCGGCCGCCCTCGACATCGCCCGCGATCACGAGGCGGTCCACGTCGTTCAGTACGAAAAGTGGGGGCCGCTGATGCTGCCAGCGTATTTGTTCGCCTCGCTGGTGCTCTACCTGCGCGGAGCCGACCCCTACCGCGACAATCCTTTTGAACGCGAGGCCTATCGCATCTCACCCTGACGGCCGGCAGCGGGAATTTGCCAGAGTACGTCTCAAAAACCGGTTGGCGGCAGGAAAAGGTCGCGAAAATGGGAGAGACCCCGGTCGTCTAGAGGGTTTTGAGACCACCTCAAAGAGGGCATCATGGCCAGCAATCCACCGCAAGAAGAACTGCTCAGAGCCCTGCGCGACCAGGGAATCACCTCCGAACAGGTCTTGGATGTCATCGCGAAGACTCCGCGCGAGAAATTCGTCGCCGCCGGCCAAGAGTCAGTGGCCTACAACAACACGGCTCTCCCCATCGACTGCGACCAGACGATCAGCCAGCCTCTGATCGTCGCCATGATGACCGAGGCGCTCGAACTCACCGGGACGGAACGGGTGCTGGAGATCGGCACCGGCAGCGGTTACCAGGCGGCTATTCTCAGCCCGTTATGCAGGGAGATCCTTTCCATCGAACGGCATCGCGAGTTGTCGGAGCAGGCGGCCGCCCGGTTCGCCGATCTGGGAATCGACAATGTTCGGCTGTTTCTCGGCGATGGTTCCCTGGGACTGCCCAGCGAAGCTCCTTACGACGGCATCCTGGTGACCGCCGCCATGCCCGAGACCAATGAGACCATTGGGGCGTTCCTCCGTCAGTTGCGGGAGGGAGGGCGGCTCGTGGCCCCCGTCGGGTCGGCGAAGGGACAGACCCTCCGCGTCTACGAACGAACCCCGCATGGCTACGAGACGCGCGATCTGTGTGAGTGTCGATTTGTCCCTCTGATCGGCGAACACGGCCAGACGACCGATGACGACGCGAACGCCGCGCCAACGGATACCGAGGACGCAACGTAGCTCCGAGGGTTGTCGAAGCGACGACCAGCGAACTAGAGTGCGGAGCTGTCAGTGTTTTGTCAGGGCTTGATTTTCGTGTGCCACTAGCTCCGCCAGTGCGTCTTAAGTTGATTGTCAATAACAAGATGCACTGACAGGGCCAGTGGCACCCACCCCAATCTGTCACAGTGCCAAAGCACTGGTGAGGAACACAGCACGGTTCGCGACCCCGCCCCCCAATCTTCGACAAAAGTGCCTTATGTCATTGGAATTACGGCAGGTGCTCAAGGCGTATCGCACGCCTGATGGCGCCGCGATGACCGTGCTGGACATTCCCGAGTTCACCGTCGCGACTGGCGAGCAGGTGGCCCTCATCGGCCCCAGCGGCAGCGGCAAATCGACCCTCCTGAACGCGATTGCAGGAATCACGCGGGTCGATTCGGGCGAAATCCGCATCGGCGGGACCGACATCTGCCGCCTCTCCGAGGTCGCGCGCGACCGGTTGCGGGCCGAGCGAATTGGCTTTGTCTACCAGTCCTTCAATCTGCTGCCAGCCTTCACCGCTCTCGAAAATGTTCTCCTGGGCATGAGCTTTGGCGGCAAAGCGAGTGATCGTGGCCGCGCCACCGTCCTCCTGGAACGGGTGGGACTGGGCCAGCGGCTCCATCACAAGCCGACCCAGCTCTCGGTCGGCGAGCAGCAGCGGGTCGCCGTCGCCCGGGCGCTCGCGAATCAACCGAAACTGCTGTTGGCCGATGAGCCGACGGCCAGTGTCGACCGGGCCAATCAGCAGACCATCCTCGATCTCATTCGCGAAACGTGTCGCGAAGGGTCGGTCTCGCTGCTCCTGGTCACGCATGCCGGCGAAGTCGCCGAGCAACTCGATCGCGTCGAACAGTTGACGAACTTCAATCGCGCGGGAGCGGCGAAATGAATCTGGCGACCATCGCCTGGAAGAGCATGTGGCAGCGGTCGCTGTCGTCGACGCTCACCGGCCTCAGCATCGCCCTCGGCGTGATGCTGATGGTGTCGGTGCTCGTCATCTACGGCATTGTCGACAACACCTTCAGCCAGGATTCGATCAACTACGATCTGATTATCGGCCCCAAGGGAAGTCCGCTGCAACTCGTCCTCAGCACGGTCTATCACATCAGCCCTCCGATCGAGAATCTGCCGTGGCGATACTACGAGAAGTGGAAGGACGACCCCCGCGTTGCCCATGCCATTCCCGTCGCGTTTGGTGACACCACCGAGAAGGGAGGATTTCCGATCTGCGGAACGATCCGGGAATTTTTCGCGATCGACTACGCGCCCAGGCGGCCCTTCAAGGTGAAGGGAGACTTTCTCCGCAAACCGTTCGACGCCGTCATTGGCGCGAGAGTCGCGCGCGATAATGGCTGGGGGCTCGGCACAAAACTGAAACTCGTCCATGGTGGATCCGACGGCCATATCCACGATGAAGAGTTCACCGTCGTGGGCGTTCTCGCCGCGACGGGAACTCCGCACGACAAGACCGTGTATGTCAACCTCGACGGTTTCTATCTCATCAGCGGGCACGACAAACCATTCCGCGAAGCGATCATCCGCGAACGCGAGTTCTTCGGCGAACCGGCCCTTCCCGAAGACGAATTGAACGCGATGGTCGCAAAGCTCGAAAAGCGATACAGCCATGAAAACCACGACCATGCTCCCGGCGAGGAGCACTTTCACGACGTCAGCGATCTGCAGAAGGAAGTGACGTCGATTCTCATCCAGACGAAAGCTCCGCTTGCAGCACCGCTCATCGCGGGGGAACTGAAGAAGGGATTGCAGGCCCAGGCCGTGAACCCCATCGTGCCGATGCGGCAACTGCTGGTCGACGTGCTGGGGAGCATCAAAATGCTGCTGGTGGTTCTGACCGCCCTGATCGTGATTGTCTCGGGGATCGGGATTTTCGTGAGTATCTATAACTCGATGTCGTCGCGGCAGCGGGAAATCGCCATCATGCGGGCGCTGGGAGCCCGGCGAAGCCACGTCTTCACGATCGTGCTGCTGGAATCGATGATCCTGTGCCTCGGCGGCGGTCTGTTGGGTCTGCTTCTGGGACATGGCCTCGTCTTCATCGCCGCTCCCATCGTGGAAACGCGGGCGGGGATTCTCGTCGATCCCTTCGCCTTTGAACCGGTGGAACTGGTGCTGTTTCCAGCCCTGTTCGCGTTGGCGACGCTGGTCGGCTTTCTGCCGGGCATGACGGCCTACCGAACCGACGTCGCCCGAACGCTGTCGAGCGCCGCATAGTCTTGGTGGCATGCCCCTGAGTCTTACTCTCGTTCTCGTCAAAAGCTGGTGACCAATTGTCATTCGCAACGGCGACAGCCGGTCCTAATGCCTCCGCTGGGGAACGAGGAATTTCGATTCCTCCGATGCCGGAGGCATCGAAGAGGGTAGCCGTGGGTCGCGCAGCGCACCCACGGTCAAATGGACTTTTTGGGCTCTCGACCCCCAGCGGGGGTCGCAGACATTCGTGTGTTTCTGCGACCCCCGCTGGGGGTCGGAAGAGAGATCTTAAGGGCGATTCCCGACCGTGGGTGCGCTGCGCGACCCACGGCTACCCTCTTTGACCGCTTCGCGGTCAGGAAATGGCACTTGTTGCCAAGCTCTGCCTCAAGCTCGGAAGAACGAGGCGGAGCCTGGGAACGAATATTCAGCAAAAAGAAAGTCGTCCGACGATGGTCCAGGTTTCTCCCTTTCGCGGTTGGCGATACGACCTTTCCCAGGTGGGAGATCTGTCCGACGTTGTCGCGCCACCCTACGACGTCATCGATCCGCCGTTTCTCGACGCGCTCTACGAACGGCATCCCTGCAACATCGTGCGGATCGACTTCAATCGCGAGGAACCGGACGATTCCGAAGATGACCGCTACGTGCGGGCCGCCGATTTCTGGAAGCATTGGCGGCTCGACGGCGTTTTGCAGCGCGAGCATGAAGAGTCGCTGTACGTCTATCATCAGGAATACGAGTGGGAAGGGTCGACTTATATTCGCCGTGGCTTTCTGGCACGCCTGCAACTGGAAGAGTTCGGCACTGGACAGGTCTTTCCGCACGAGCAAACTCTGTCGGGCCCGAAACTTGATCGGCTGAAGCTTACCCGTGCCTGCCGCGCGAATCTGTCTCCCATCTTTGGCCTGTATCCCGATTCGGATTGCGTGACCCAGGACGCGCTGGACGAGGCCTCGCGAAATCTGACGAGCTACGAAGCCACCGATCATCTGGGGGTCCGGCATCGCCTGTGGGTCGTTCAGTCACCCGCCGTCATCAACCAGGTCCGCAACGGACTGGCCGACATGCCGGTGTTTATTGCCGATGGCCATCATCGCTACGAAACGGCTCTCAACTATCGCCGGGAAGTTGAAGCGGCTGGACAGCTCAGCGGTCCCATGGCGGCGGAAAACTATGTCCTCACGCATCTGGTCCCGATGGGCGACCCAGGCTTGTTGATTCTGCCCACGCATCGCCTCCTCGGCGGCTGGCCCGACCTGACAGCCGAGCAGCTTCGCGCGATTCTGGCTCCTCACTTCGAAGTGGAAACCTTCGGCAAGGGCCCCGACGAAGCCCGACAGGTCTGGGAAGTCGTCTCGGGCGATGGCGATCAGGGCGTGCTTGGCTTCGGAACTTCCGACGGATATTGGACGCACGCGCGGCTGACCGATTCTTCCCCGATGCAGGACCTGGCAGCCGACCACAGCGAAACCTGGCGAGAACTCGGCGTCAGCATTCTGCACAAACTGGTGATCGAGCATCTGCTGACCCCCGCGCTGCGGAATGCGAAGCCGTCGATCAAGTATGTCCACCGGCTCGACGAAGCCACTGGCACGCTGGCCGCCGGCGGGTGTCAATTAGCATGCCTGGTCCCACCCGCGACAATGATGCATGTCGAAGAAATCGCGGGCCAGCGCGAGACGATGCCTCCCAAGAGCACGTACTTCTATCCCAAGCTGCTGACGGGAATGGTGATCAACTCGTTCACCTGATGAGTGGCCGCTCAGCCAGATCGTCGCGCCGAAATTCCGTGTGACTGTAGACGGCTACGGGCGAAACCGTTTTCAGGGGGCAGCAGCGCCGCGATTCTCGGGCCACGATTGAATCCGGCGCGCTGCACATCTTCGTGCGTGCCTCCGATCTTGCTGGTTTCCGGGTCTGCGAGCGCTCAAAGTGCCCGGCTCTGCCGCAAGCCGTTGCGCGCTTCCCTTCTTTTCCGTTCATCCGCTCCGCGAACTAGCCGACTTGTGGCTGGCTCTTCCCAATCGCCGCGCGCGATGACGGGTGGTCTCGAACTTTGGAGTCTGGTCATGTTCAGACGTTTGCCATCATCTCTTGTCGGCCGAGGAGCCGTCGCCGCGAGTCTTTGGCTCGCGCTGACAGCGCCCGTGCTGGCCCAGTCAGGCATGTGTGCGGGCGGGGGAGGAGGAGGTGGTGGTGCCGGAGGTGGCGGAACTGGCAGCGCGGGTGGCCAGGGACTTACGAGCGGCAGCACCGCGACGTCGACCGCGGCGATGGTGCAGGCAGCCATCAATGTCGCTCAGATTCAGCAGATGCAGCAGGAAAGGATGGCGCGACAGGTCGAGGAGTTTGGACGGCAACGAATGGTTCTGGAGGGTCGTCTTGCCGAACAGCAGGCCCTGGCCCAGCGGCAGCTCGAAGCACGCCGCATCGCCAGCGCCGAACGTCGACAGGCCGAGCTGTCCCGACGGGCTGCCAGCATCGCCGCCCGACAGAAGGAGCAATCGACAACCGAAACCGTCAATCCTATTGCGGCTTCCCAGGGGAAGCTGGAACTTGCCCGGCAACTGCTGGCGGCGGGACGATCCGACACGGCTGAACGCTATCTCGCAGAGATTGTCGCCAGCTACCCCGGTTCTCTCGCCGCGACGGAAGCTGCCCGGTTGTTGAACAACTAGCGCTTTGTCAATGTTCAAGATTCGGGTGTGTGCCGCTGGCTTTGCCAGTGCATCTTCTTATGGCAGAACCACGAAAGGCGCACTGGCGGAGCCAGTGGCACACGACACCCGACTGTTGGTTGATTAGTGCGTGGAGAACCGCACCTCACGGTTAATCGACGCTGTCGTCCTCGAACTCTTCGTCGGCGAGCTCATCCTCGGCGGCGACGGCAGCGTCGAGTTCCGCGTCCGACATCAGCCATTCCTGCTCATCGTCGTCGCGCTTCCCGCCCGGCTTCTCGTCATCCTTCGAGCGGTAGTAGATCTTCAGCGGCACTTCCGGAAACGGCAGCGCCTCGCGCAAGTAGCCCGCGAAGTAACGCTTCCAGCTCGGGTCGAACAACTTCGCGTCATTCACTTTCAAGACGATCGTCGGCGGTTCGACGCCAACCTGAACAGCGAACTTCACGCGCGGGTTGCGGTTCTGGCGGTTCGGCGGCGCCCATTTCGCGACCGCCGCGCGGACCACGCGGTTCAGTTCCCCCGTTGGAATGCGGGTCCGTGCCTGCTTGAAGACCGACTGCGCGAGGTTAATCAGCTTTTTGATGTTCCGCCCGGTCTTCGCCGTGATGAACGCGACCGGAACGTGGCGCTTGTCGCTGAATGTCTTGAGGATGTACTCGATCCAGTCGTCGGTCGACTTGTCCTGAACGAGATCCCATTTGTTCACGACGAAGATGCACGGCTTGTGCTCTTCGGTGATCTCGCGGACCAGTTGCTTGTCGACGCGGGAAATCGGCTGCGTTGCATCAAAGAACATGAAGACGACGCTGGCCCGGCGAATGCTGCGTTTGGCTCGGGCAAGACCGTACCATTCGACGCTGTTGGCCAGGCTTTTCCGTTTGCGGACGCCCGGCGTGTCGATCGCGATAAATGCCTTGTCGTCCAGCTCGAACCGGATGTCGACGCTATCCCGCGTCGTCCCGGCGATTTCGCTGACGATCATCCGCTCGGTCTCGGCGAGCTGATTGATGAACGTGCTCTTCCCCACGTTTCGCCGACCGACAATCGCCAACTTCAGTTCCGGATCAGCCGTCTGATCTTCGCCGAACTCGTGCTCGTCCGGTTCCGGGGGCGGGAGTTCTTCGAGGATCGCATCGATCAGGTCATCCTGGTTCCGGTTCCCCTTCACGCTGGTCGTGACGATCGGTGTATCGGCGTCGATCAGCGAATGAAACTCGGCGATCTCCCGATCGAGCTTGGGGGAATCGCACTTGTTGACGACCAGAATCTTCGGCTTGTCGATCCGCCGCAGTCGCCGGGCCACTTCCTGGTCGAGCGCGGTGATGCCGGCCGACCCTTCGACGACAAACAGCAGGATGTCGGCTTCGTTGAGGCCGATGTCGATCTGATGATCGATTTCCTCGCTGAGGTCGTCGACATCGACAATGCCGATCCCGCCGGTATCGATCAGCTCGAAATAGCGATCGCCCGCGTGCAGCAGGTACGTCACCCGGTCGCGGGTCACGCCCGCCATCGGATCGACCACGGAAATACGTTTCTTCGCCAGCCAGTTCATGATCGAACTTTTGCCGACGTTCGGGCGGCCGACAATCGCGACCTTAGCGAGAGACATGTGAACACCTGACAGACAAAATTCGCGACTCAGCCAACCGGGCAGTGTATCGCGATTGAATTTTTTTCTCGTCCCCAGGCGTAGCATGGGAACAAGCACACATTTGTGTGCCACTGGCTCCGCCAGTGTGCCTTTCGTGGTTCTGCCATCAAAAAAAAGGCACTGGCAAAGCCAGTGGCACACACCCGTATCTTGCACATTCACAGAGCACTAGAGCGCCCGGTACTGGCGGACGGCTTCCAAGGCTCGGCGGATGTCAGCAGGAAGCGGGGCTTCGAAGGCCAGCCGTTCGCCGGTCACCGGGTGATCGAAGGCCAGCCTGAAGGCATGCAGAGCCTGCCGTTCGATGAAGGTTTCGTCTTCCGTCACCTGCGCGGGGGGAAGCAGGTCCGACAGCCGCAAGCAGTTTTTCCCTTCGTAAAGCTTGTCGGCGACAATCGGCTGACCCAGGTGATGCATGTGAACCCGCAACTGGTGCGTTCGACCGGTTTGTGGACATAGCCGCATCCAGCAGAAGCCCCGGAACCGTTCCAGCACCTCGTAAAACGTCGCGGCGAAACGGGCGTTGTCCCCTTCCGGGCAGACCATCATCCGTTCGCGATTCCGGAAACTGACGCGCACGTAGGTTTCGATGTAATCGCGGTCGAACGAGACTTCGCCCCAGACCAAGGCGCGGTACTCTTTCTCCACCGTCCGCTGCTCGAACTGCCGGGTCAGCCGGTGGTGGATCGTGTTATCTTTCGCCGCCACCAGCACGCCGCTGGTGTCGCGGTCGAGGCGGTGAACGATCCCCGGGCGGTGTTTCCCGGCAATATCGCTGAGCTTGTCGAAGTGAAACTGGAGCGCCCCGGCCAGCGTCCCCGACCAGTGGCCGCGACCCGGATGCACGATGAGATTGGCCTGCTTGTTGATGACCAGCAGGTGCTCGTCCTCATACAGCACATCGAGCGGAATGTCTTCCGGCGGAACGGTCTGATCGGGCTCGGCGGGCAGCCGATAGTCGATCACATCATTCACCCGCAGCTTCCGCGACGTCTTGACCGGCAAGCCGTTCAACGTCACTTCGCCGAGTTCAATCTCCCGCTGAAAGGCGGCTCGGCTAAAGTTCGGGTGCAGGCGCGTCAGGTAATGATCGATTCGCCAGCCATGCGCGCGCGGCTCGGCAATCGAACGCATGCGCTGCATCGGCAAATCATCGGCGGGAGGCGAAACGTCGCTCACGGAACAGGTTTTCGCGACGCGCGAGGGGGGCAAACTCCCCCCAGGACTTCGTCAGACCAGAATTTAGAATTCCTAACACAACCTCTGTGCAGTGAGGCTTTTGCTTGCATTTTCGCAGGTTTCTGACAAGCACAACCGGTTGTGTTAGGGGTTCTTAGACACCAACGTCATCCGGACATTGGTCCGAGGGGGGCGTCGCGGCGAAACTCGATCGCTCGCCACGAGCCTGTCACGTCTTTTCAACCTGCCGGGGAAAACCGAAACGGTTCTCCCCGATCAGGGCTTGGCCGGCTCCGTCGCGGGAGTTTCAGCCGGTTTCTCCGCCGGAGTGGCGGCTGCTTCGTCGCTCTTTTCCGGCGTCGCGGCTTCACCCTCGGGCTGAGCGGGAGCTTCGGCCGGCTTCTCAGCCGGGGCGGGTGCTGGCAATTCAAGATCGGCACCAAACGGATTGCCGGTTGCCGCAGGAGCAGCCGCACCATCCGCCGGACGCGGCAGCGACAACGGACGCGGCTTCTGTTCGCCCCACCAGGCGTAAAAGGCCTTTGCCCCGCCGGTTTCGAGGGCTTTGATCCGTTCGTCGGCGTAAGTCTTGTAAATGGTCGTCGGGAATTCCTGGAGCAGCTTGCGATAGACGGCAATCACGGGTTCCGTATCGCCAGTGCAAAGGCTTTCCTTGGTCTTGGCCAGCCCGAACAAAGCCCGCTCGCGAGCCGTGGCCGAAGCCGACTTGTTGTCGAGCACCTGCTGAAACGCCTTTTCCGCCCGCTCCAGGTCGGTCGCGCCCGCTTCGCGATCGCGAAACATCAATGGCAGACCGGTCTCGAACGCCAGTTCCGCTTCCTGCAGCCGTGCCCAGGCACCAGCCGGGCTGTCGGCGAACCGATCGGCCACGCTGCCAAAGGTCTCGGCGGAGGGTTCGTTCGACTGGATCGCCGTCGAAAGTGCTGTCCACGCTTCGACTTGCGAATCGTTGGCCGAATTCGCCCAGACCGCCCAAATGATGGCCGCAACCACGAGGACGGCAATCGTCCCAACGATCTTGGTGCCATGAACTTCAAAAAAGCTGGCCATCTTCATCGAGGCCTGAGCCAGATCGTTCTTCTGAAGCTGATGGCGGTGTTCGCTATCCATCGCGGTCCAATCCCGAGAAAGCCGTCACAAGCGATATTGTCGCACTGTCAAAACGGGAAGGATAGAACTGCCAGAAAGTTGCGTCAAGGCGGCGGGCGGAAGACCGGGTTGCGCGCAGAGGCGCAGAGAACGCGGAGGGAGAAAGGCAGGAGCCAGAGGCGGGCTATCTAGGAGGCGATTTCTGGATGGGTGAACAAGAATCCGACCGTGACCTGCCTGTATTCCATCCCTCTCTCCGTCTTCCTCTGCGATCTCCGCGCCTCCGCGCGAAACCCGCCTTTCCAGAAATTACGCGAAACCTTCACGATTCGCTGATTGACGAACCGGAAGGCAGCGGTTTAGATCAGTTCTCGCGATGTGTCGCGGTTCGAGACTCATGGAGGAATCGCCCATGGTGGATTCGGCGGAACAGGGACGTTCCAAGCTCTTCGTGCTCGACACCAACGTCATCCTTCACGACGCCGGCTGCCTGGTCAATTTCGAAGACAACGACATCGCCGTCCCCATCACGGTCCTGGAAGAACTGGACCGCTTCAAAAAGGGGAACGACGACATTCATTTCCAGGCCCGCGAGTTTCTGCGGCGGCTGGATGATTTGACCGGCGATCTGCTGGCTCCCGAAGGTGCCCCGCTCGGCCCCGATCTCGGATCGATTCGCGTTCTGCTGCCGGGGCCCACGCACGAGCGGATTCGCGAATCGTTCCTGACCGACAGCCCCGATCACCGCATCCTGAACGCGGCCCTGTCCCTCTTGCGAGATGACCCCGAACGGTCCGTCATCCTGGTGACCAAGGACACCAACCTGCGGATGAAGGCGAAGGCCCTCGGCCTCCCCGCGCAAGACTACAGTTCCGACAAAGTCGAGAATCCTCAGCGGCTTTACACCGGCAAACGCCAGATCTTCAACCTGGCCTCCGAGAACGTCGACCAGTTCTACATCGCCGATGGCGGCCGCGTGCCGCTATTGGCGGTCCCGGAAATCGATCGCCCGATTGCCAACGAGAATTACATTCTTCGCAACGGGTCGAAATCGGTCCTGGCGACCTACCATGCCGGGGACCAGACACTGCGGCGGATCGAGAAGTCCCCCGCGTACGGCATCATGCCCCGCAACGCGGAACAGTCGTTCGCCCTGCGGGCCCTAATGGACGACGAGATTTCACTCGTCACGCTCTCCGGCACCGCTGGTTCTGGAAAGACGCTGCTCGCCCTTGCGGCTGCCCTGGAAACCCGCTCGCGGTATCGGCAAATCCTGATGGCGCGACCGATTGTCCCCCTGTCGAACAAAGACCTGGGTTATCTCCCCGGCGATGTCTCGGCGAAGATCGACCCGTACATGCAGCCGCTGTTCGACAACCTGTCGGTCATCCGCCATCAGGTGGGCGACAAGAGCGCGGCGGGCCAAGCCGTGCAGGAGATGCTCGACGACCGCATCCTCGAGATCACGCCGCTGGCCTACATTCGCGGCCGCAGTTTGCAGCAGGTCTATTTCATTGTCGATGAAGCCCAGAACCTGACGCCGCACGAAGTGAAGACGATCATCACCCGCGCCGGCGAAGGAACCAAGATCGTCCTGACGGGCGACGTCCACCAGATCGACCACCCCTACCTCGACTCCCGCTCCAACGGCCTCAGCTACCTCATCAGCCGCATGAAGGGCCAGCCGCTCTACGCCCATATCACGCTCGAAAAGGGCGAGCGCTCGCAACTGGCCGAACTGGCGAGTTCGCTGCTGTAAGGGTGCCGGCGACACGAACGTCGGCTGGGATAGCCGTGGGTGTATCCCAGCAGATTTCGTGGATCAAGCAAAGCTGAGTGCTGAGCGAGAGCGGGCCAATCGCTCAATCGCGTGGTTGCATATGCCTGAAACTCGCACTCTCTTTTCAATCAAGCTTCTCGCGGGTTTTCCCGATTCGATGCGTCCAGATTCCCACAATGTCCTGCAGGAAGAGCTGCATAATTGTCTTTCCCGATTCAATGCTGTTGCTCACTTGGCCTTCATTAAAGGAGAACGCCGGAGGATCATCTTCATCGGCTGGTACCGCAAACCATGCCGCGATGTAGCCCTGATGCATGAATGGGCAAACATAGTTCGGGGGAAGCAAGTCTTTCATGCCGTTGTCTTCCAGGAGTTCCGGCAGTGCTTCCGTGTTGGCCACAATCTGGTTCACAAAGCAATCGGAACCTTGAAGTACCCCTTTGTAGTCGGCGCCGAACCAGAGCAGGAATTCGCGATAATCGGCGGGCATTGATGCACCTAATGCGCGCTCCAGTGATTGAACGTCAGATTCCGACGCGCCCATTGGAGGGCCGATGATCGGTGCCACGTGTCGTGCATGAAAGGCGCGAAGCTCGTCGATGGCTCGCATGGCAAACTCTACAAAGACGGCGAAGTAGATCGACAAAATCTTCTGGGATGTGCCCATCGACTATCCATGCCCATATCGAGGCTGGCATCTAATTCGGCGTTGAGGCGGATGTCGATCCTTGTTGGGCCGGTTTCACGACGACTGGACGCAACACGATTTCGATGTCGTAGTCCATCTTCAAAAAGATTCGCTTCACCTCATGCCCGGGGCTACCTGTGTCAACCGATTGCTCAACGGCATCGGAAGGCAACTGGCTGGTGTCAATTTGGAACTGGCCGGCGCGCGTCATTGTGCTCTGAAGCTGATGAATGGTAACCGTGCGATCGGCAGCCTTGCTGCAACCCGCGAACGTCATGGCGGCCACCCAGCCAACAAAGAAGGCGACCACCAACAAAACCGAGAGTCGTTTCATGTCATGGCTCCCATTCGCTTTTGCTGGCGGCCATTTCGCATCAATGAACTGAATCTCACGCGGCGTTCTGCAACACCTTCCGCCTGCGAAGCACATGCGCGATGATCGCGGCGTGCGCGCCGATCGCGATCAGAAATCCGGCCGCGTGGCTCCAGGCTTGCCCGCCGCCGGCTCGCTGGATCAGCACGAGCGTCGCGAGGCCCAGTGGCAGAAAAATGCCCACCGCAGTGAGGAGCCCCGGATTGTAGCGCCGGAAGATGATGCCATGAACGATGTGGATCACCGCGTTGACCAGCACCAGATAGACGGCGATGAGCCCCCAGCCCAGATTGACGAACGCGCCATACAGGGAGAGCGCGATCAGGCCCCACACGCAGATCACGTTCACGACGAACACGGCCAGCGGCGTCAGCACATCTTTGCCGCCCCCGATCAAGTCATTGAAGAACAGCCGAAACCGGTCGCGGTCGTGTTCTTCAAGCTGGTGAATCATGTACGCCGGCAGATGCAGAAACGTCGCCGCCAGGGGCAACGGCCATCCGGAGACCAGCAGCGGCGTCAAAATCAGCAGCAACACCCCGGCAAGAGCGCCACCGTAGACCCAGTAGAGAATGAGGCGTTGCAGCATGTTGGGGAGAACCGTTTCGCGATCTCGGGGAGAACGAAGTTCCCACAGGCTACTGGACGTTCACAGGCTGTCAATCTGGTCTCAAACAAGCCGACGAATCTGGTTGATCCGATGCCTCATCTGTCAGAGCCAGATGTTTGCTTCAACAATCGGCCTTCAACGGCCTCTCCAACCGCGCAGACCACACCATGATGAGTTTCGCAAACAAGCCAATTCAGCTCTTTAGAAACGAGGTAAAACTCGAATCCGTAGCATTCCCCAACAATGGCCATGGCATCATGAACCGTCGCCTCATAGACGGGAAAATGCGGCAATTGGCATTCTTCGACGATGAACCACACTCGTTCATGACGGTCCGGCACGATATCGGCCACGTGACGCCATCCGTCGCCATCTGGAAATCTTGCTGATACTCCAGGTCTGCGGAAATCTTCCCACCACCAGCGGCGATCTTCCGATGCGACAAAGTGATCAACGACTGCGCGGAAAACAGCTTCGCTTTCAGTTGCTGGTAATTCGCGGAAGCGCTCGGGTGATAGAGAAAGCAAGCCGATCGCACGGCGTATCTCGTTGACGACGGTTTCCATGACAATCCCACCTCAGCGAGAACCTTGCGACCCGATGCGGTGACGACGCTATCGGATTCGCGGGGGAGCGCTCCCCTGCGGGTCGCGGCTAATTGATGGCATACCGCATCCGTCGTGACCTCACTCAGTCCGAATTCGATTCTATGTCCGGCAGCGGGCCCACGCGGACATGCACCACGGGGTGGTCGGAGGCGTCGTTCCAGTCGTGGGTGGGTTCGCTTAATGTCGCGCCGCGGGCGATGACCCAGTCGATGACGGGGGCCAATGTCGGTTCCGTTGGGAGCGAGGCGGAGACGTCGTCGCGGGCTAATAACGTGGCGAGCATTGGGTCGTCGACTGGCGTGTTCAGATCGCCCGCGAGAATCGCCGGGGGTTCGAGGGCCAGGAAGAGATCGATGACGGCTGTGAGTTGGCGTTGCCGATCGTCCTGCGAATCGACATGGACCGAGAGCAGGCTTAGTGTCTCGCGGGACCAGCGGAAGCGGGTGAGAGTGGCTGTTCGGAAGGCTTTGCCGCGTGTTCCTGCGAGGGGAATGCGGTGGATCCCTTCGAACTTTGCCCGGGAAAGGACGGCATTTCCCAGATGATCGAGGCCCCATTGTCGTTCGGTCGGAACGAAGACCGACACGGCGGACTGAGCTTCGGCCAAGGGAATGGCCTGATTGCCGTTCAGCGTTCCGGCGACTTCCTGAAGCACGGCGAGCTTAGCCCGGCCTAGTACCGCAGCCGTTCGCTCCAGATCGACACGGCCATCCGGTCCTTTGCCGCGATGGATGTTGAACGTCGCGAATGTGAAGCGAGCGGGCAGTTCGGCGGGAATGGTTCCCACTTCGCCGTGGATCTCGATCACCGCATGCGGATCGGGCGGCACGCGATCGGCCCCCAGCCAGATGCCGCCGGCCACGAGGGCCGCGAGCGGCATCCAGGCAATCAGGGAACGAACTCGGGGACGGAGCATGGTCGTCTCGGCGGCGGTTGAGCGCGTCCGCCGGGACTGACCCTTCATCCTCCGTGTGCCACTGGCTTTGCCAGTGCTCTTCCTGACCAGGAAAAAGGCAGCACTGGCATAGCCAGTGGCACACGAAAAGATGCGACTCGGCGGTTTTATTCCGCGTCGACGCGCTCGAACGTCAAATCTCCGTTCTGCGAGTCGACACGAATGCGGCTTCCTTCGGGATAATCTCCGCCCAGAATCGCGTTCGCCAGTTCATTCTGCAAGCGGTTCTGAATGACCCGCTTGAGCGGTCGTGCCCCGTAGACCGGGTCAAACCCTTCCTCGGCGATCAGGTTCTTCGCCGCGTCCGACAGTTCGAGCGTGTAATCGTTCTCGGCTAGCCGCTTCTGCAGCCGCACCAGTTGCAGTTCGACGATCTGGCGGATTTCGACCTTCGTCAGCGGATGGAACACGATCACGTCGTCGATCCGGTTCAGGAACTCCGGCAGGAATTCCTTCCGCAGGACCTTCATCACTTCACGTTCAATGTCGGACTCGTCAGCCTGGCCCGCCATCTCGGTGATGAGATGACTCCCCAGGTTCGAGGTCATGACGATGATCGTGTTGGTGAAGTCGACTGTCCGGCCGTGGCTGTCGGTCAGGCGGCCGTCGTCGAGAACCTGCAACAGCACGTTGAAGACGTCGCGATGGGCCTTCTCGATTTCGTCGAGCAGCACCACCGCATACGGCCGACGACGAACCGCTTCCGTCAGCTTGCCTCCTTCTTCGTAGCCTACGTATCCGGGAGGAGCACCGATCAACCGGGCGACCGAGTGCTTCTCCATGAACTCGCTCATGTCGATGCGGACCATGGCCCGTTCGTCATCGAACAGGAACTCGGCAAGCGCCTTGCAGAGTTCGGTTTTGCCGACACCGGTTGGCCCGAGGAAGATGAACGAACCGATCGGCCGGTTGGGATCGCCCAGGCCGGACCGCGAGCGTCGGACGGCATTCGCCACCGCCGTGACGGCTTCGTGCTGGTTAATCATCCGCTGGTGGATGTGGTCTTCCATCTCCAGCAGCTTCTGCTTCTCGGTCTGCATCATTCGCGAGACGGGGACGCCGGTCCAGGTGCTGACCACCTTGGCGATGTCTTCCTCGGTCACCTCCTCGCGGAGCAGCCGCGAGTCGGCGTCGAGTTCCGCGACCCGGCCTTCCATCTGCTCAAGTTTCGCCTCGGCCTCTTTGAGCTCGCGCTCGGCCGAGAACGCCCGCATGTAGTCGTCGTTCGAGTTGGTCTTCTGAGCCTGCGAAAACGCTTGCTGGTAGGTGACGTTGAGCTGTTCGATCTTTTCCTTCAGCGGCCGCAGTGACGAAATCGCTTCCTTTTCGCGCTCCCAGCGAATTTTCAGCCCGCCGACTTCTTCTTCGCGGTCTGCAATCTGCCGACGCAGTTCCTGCAGGCGCGACTTGGCATCGGCGCTGGTTTCGCGTTCGAGCGCGGCAGCTTCGATCTGCATCCGCGTCAGTTGGCGCGTTGCTTCGTCGATCTCGGCCGGCATGGAGTCCATTTCCATCCGCAACCGGCTGGCTGCCTCGTCGACAAGGTCGATCGCCTTATCCGGCAGGAACCGATCGTTGATGTAACGATCCGATAGCGTCGCCGCCGAGATGAGGGCATCATCGGTGATCTTCACGCCGTGATGCGATTCGTAACGCGACTTGAGACCGCGCAGAATCGAGATGGTGTCCTCGACACTCGGCTCGTTGACCAGCACCGGCTGGAAACGCCGTTCGAGCGCGGGATCTTTTTCGATGTACTTGCGGTATTCGTCGAGCGTGGTCGCGCCGACGCAGTGGAGCTCGCCGCGAGCGAGCGCGGGCTTCAGCAGGTTCGACGCATCGACGGCCCCTTCGGAGGCTCCGGCACCCACGACGGTGTGGAGTTCATCGATGAAGAGAACGATCCGGCCTTCGGACTCGGTCACTTCCTTCAGCACGGCTTTCAGACGGTCTTCGAACTCGCCGCGATATTTGGCACCGGCGAGCAGAGCACCCATGTCGAGCGAGACAACACGTTTGTCCTTCAGGTTCTGAGGGACATCCCCCAGAACGATGCGGTGAGCGAGCCCTTCGACGATGGCTGTTTTACCAACGCCCGCATCGCCGATAAGGACCGGATTGTTCTTCCGCCGTCGCGAGAGAACCTGGATCACACGGCGAATTTCGTTATCGCGGCCGATGACCGGGTCGATCTTCCCAGCGCGCGCGAGTTCGACCAGGTCTTTGCCGTATTTCTGCAGCGCCTGATATTTGTCTTCGGGATTCTGGTCGGTCACCTGCTGGCTGCCTCGCACGGACTTGAGCGCATTGAGAATGTCGTCTTCTTCAACGCCGTTGAGTTCCAGGACGCGCTTCGCCTGGTCGTCCACCTGCGTCAGTGCGAGCAACAGGTGTTCCGTCGAGACGTAGCTATCCTTCATGCGCTCGGCCTGCTGTTGGGCCTGCTCGAGCACTTTCATCATGGCCGGGCTGCCGGCCGTCTGTCCGCCCGATTGCCGGGGGAGCTTGTCGACGTCGGAGCTGACAATCGAGACGAGCTGTGAAACCTTGACGCCAATTTTCTCGAGAAGCGGGCGAACGATTCCCCCTTCTTCATCGAGCAGGGCGCGCAACAGGTGGAGCGGCACCAACTGCGGATTGCCATGCCCCTCGGCGAACTGCTGCGCCGACTGCACGGCTTCCTGGGCTTTGACGGTCAGTTTGTCGAAATGAAAGGCCATGAAAAGAGCCTCCCGAGACGGTGAAAGGAGATTTAGATTCTACTCGAAATGCCGAACGGCGAGTGGTAGGTCAGGTGTGGGAAATCGTCTCCTGCGATAAACCCGCGCAGGAGCGATCGTTACCCGACTGGAACGGAGGGCAGAAACGAAGGCTGACAGGTGGCTGCCAGCGAACAGGACTTTTTCGTAATCCAGCACATCCCCTGCCGCCGACGTGCAGCGACAGGGGATGGCCTTGATCGACTTAGCTCTTCTTCTCGAACTCGGCGTCGATGACGCCATCATCCTTCGGAGCTTCGGCTTCGCCGTCGGTGGGGACCTGCTGGCCGCCGCCGTCGCCGTAGATGTGCTGAGCCATGGCGTAGCCGGCCTGTTGAAGCTGCTCGACCGCGGCATTGATCTCGGCCGGGTCGTCGCCCTTCTCGGCCGTGCGCACTTTTTCCATGGCCGACTCGATCGCCGACTTGGAGCCTGCATCCAGCTTTTCGCCATGCTCCTTGAGCTGCTTCTCCATCTCGTAGACCATGGTCGACGCCTTGTTCTTCGCTTCGGCGAGATCGCGGCGGCGCTTGTCCTCGGAGGCGTGCGACTCAGCGTCTTTCTTCATCCGTTCGATATCTTTGTCGTCGAGACCACTGGCGTTCTCGATCCGGACCGATTGTTCTTTACCGGTCGCCGTATCCTTCGACTTCACGCTCAGGATGCCGTTGACGTCGATATCGAACGTCACTTCGATCTTCGGCACGCCGCGCGGAGCGGGAGGAAGCCCTTCCAGGTTGAACTGGCTGAGCAGGCGGTTGTCTTTCGCCATCGGCCGTTCGCCCTGGTAGACGCTGATCGTCACGGCGGTCTGGCCGTCGGCGGCTGTCGAGAAGGTTTCCTTCTTGGTGACGGGGATCGTCGTGTTACGTTCGACGAGGACCGTCATGATGCCCCCTTCGGTTTCCAGACCCAGCGACAGCGGCGTCACGTCGAGCAGCACGACGTCTTTCACGTCGCCCGTGATAATGGCCCCCTGAATGGCGGCGCCAATCGACACGACTTCGTCCGGATTCACCCCACGGTGGGGTTCCTTGCCGAAGATCTTCTTGACCAGTTCCTGAACCTTCGGCACACGGATCGAGCCGCCCACCAGCACGACTTCGTCAATGTCCGAAGGCTTGAGTTTTGCGTCTTTCAGCGCGTTCTCGACCGGAATGCGGCAGCGTTCGATGAGCGGATCGATCAGGCGTTCGAACTCGGCCCGCGTGATCGACATTTGGAGGTGCTTCGCCACTCCCCCTTCCGAGGTTATGAACGGCAGGTTGATGTCGGTGCTCTGCTGGCTCGAAAGTTCCTTCTTCGCCTTCTCGGCCGCTTCGCGGAGACGCTGTAAAGCCATCGCGTCCTTCCGCAGGTCGATTCCCTGCTCCTTCTGGAACTGCGAGGCAATGTGGTCGATCAGCGCCTGGTCGAAGTCGTCCCCACCGAGGTGCGTGTCCCCGTTGGTGCTCAGCACTTCGACGAGTTCGTCGCCGACTTCCAGAATCGAAATGTCGAACGTCCCGCCCCCAAGGTCGAAGACGGCGATCTTTTCGTCCTTCTTCTTCTGGAGTCCGTAAGCGAGGGCGGCAGCCGTCGGCTCGTTAATGATCCGCTCGACCTTCAGGCCGGCGACTTCGCCCGCGTCCTTCGTCGCTTGGCGCTGCGCGTCATTGAAGTAGGCAGGAACCGTGATGACGGCTCGCGTGAGGGTATGGCCGACGTGGGCTTCGGCGGCTTCCTTCAGCTTGCGCAGAATCATCGCCGAGATTTCCGGCGGCGTGTGCGTTTTGCCGTGGACTTCGACCTTCACGTATTCATCGGGGCCGCCCACGATCTTGTAGGGGACCATTTTTTCTTCGTTGCCGACTTCCTTGTGGCGGCGACCCATGAACCGCTTGATCGAGTAGATCGTGTTGTGCGGGTTCGTGACGGCCTGGCGCTTCGCCGGATCACCGACGAGGCGATCTCCCTTCTCGGTGAAAGCGACAACGCTGGGGGTGGTCCGGGCCCCTTCCTGGTTCGGGATGACGACGACTTCGCCCCCTTCCATCAAAGAGACGACCGAGTTCGTCGTTCCGAGGTCGATACCGATGATCTTGTCTTGAATCGCCATGACGTCTTTACCCCCAATAGTCCGGTTCAGTCCGGGAAGCGTGTTGTGTCAGTTATTGATGTCCCCAACGTCCGGGGACGGAATTCGGCTCAAAGCAGCAAACGGGTCCGCCGAAGTGGCGGACTGAGTTCGTCGGCCTCTAAGAAAGCAAAGGCCGCGCCAAACCACCCGAACAACGCAAAGCCAATCGCAAAATGTTATCGCAAAATTATTTAGGGCTCTTGAAAAGTCCGCGACTGAACGAGAGCGGGAGACTGGCTGCCAAAATGGCGAACACTGGGCGATCATCGAGCCCGTGAAGGCCCGTCAAAATGGCAGCCTAGTCAGTGACAAAGAGGCTCGCGAGCGGAATTGCCAATCCCGGCAGGACGGGATCGCCGGTTAGCATGCCGTCCTTGAGGATCATCGTTTTCTGTTCCGGCGAGGTATAGACCTCGGCCGTTTGCCCGACAGGGTCGATAAGCCAGGCCAGCCGGGTACCGCTCTGGAAATAGTCCTCGAGCTTCCCCTGCATCTCGCGACACGGGTTCGACTTGCTGAGCACTTCGACGGCCAGATCGGGTGAGAGCTGGGCGATCGCCTCGTCCCTGGGAAACTTGCCGTCGCGAGTCTGGCTGCGGGAGATGTAGCAGACATCGGGAATGCGAATTCGTTCTGGCCAGAGCTTCAGCATGCCCCCTTCGCCCAGCACCCAACCGGGAACCGGCTTTAGAGAATGGACGAAGTTCCCCAGGTGCAAGGCGAGCTGCATTGCGACGAACGACTCGAAGCTGCCCATGGTCTTCCTCACCAGGATTCCATCGACGAGTTCGCAGAGTGTCTTCGACTCGGCATGCAGTCGCAGAACGTCGTCTTCGGTTCCCTCGCCCGGCGGGACTTGCGTGACAATGCGACACAGCGGAATCTGCCCGAAACGCGCTTCGAGGTCGCGAGGAGTCAGCGCGCCCGTCTCGGGAGGAGCAAGTATGCTGGCCATGCGTGGTTCCCAAATGGGGTCGAAGGCGTACGTCAACCGATTCGTCTCCGAACACTCTTCAGTCTACCTTGCGGTGAGTCACGCCAACAGACGCCACCTCTTTAACGCCTTGATGGGTTGCCGATCCGCGTCATCGTCTTTCTCGGCGTTCTCCGCGGTCGACTTCATTCCCGGTCGCCGAAAGCGCGACCCTATTTCTCACCGCGGAGCTCGCCGAGGACGCGGAGGAATGCGTGAGACAGGCGAGCTCACTGCAGCCAACAGGCTCCCTACGGCTGGACGCCGGGAACACCGATGGCCCGCGCGTAAAGTTGGAGCAATTCTTCGGGCTTCAGGCCATAGGTGAGGTCGAGGGCTTCCTCCCACGTGTAGCCTTCTTTCATGGCCACCAGAAAGGCCCGGAACAGGTTCGGATCGCGCTGAATCAGGACGGACACCAGTGACGAGGCGGCCCCGTACTGCCAGCGTTGCAAGGGCGAATCGGGCTGAAAGAAGGCTCCTCCCAGAGAACGGCTCACACGGACGCGGTCGGCTGCTTCGCGTTGACGGACCCCGGTCTCCGGGCTCGCGGTGACGACGGCCCCCGCGACAAAATCCGCGATTCCCTCTTCGACCCAGTTGGGGAGGCCAGAGTTGGAACGAAAGCGGTGGTTGAAGCCGTGCGTGGTCTCGTGGACCAGCACCGCCGCGAAGAAAGCCGGGTCGTCTCCGCGATAAACGGTCACGAACACTTTGCCATCGCTGAACCCATGGTGCAGCCCCTGCACGGGTCCGGCGGGCACGTAGCCCATGACCGCGTCTTCGAACCGCAGAAACATCGACTGGTCCTGAAAGACCAGCACGGGACATTTGCCGTACCAGATATTCTCCCCGGTCGGCACGCCATACATCAGGCACAACTGGTCGTACATCGCATCCAAATTAGCAATGTAGCCGGCCACCTGGTTTCGCGGCATGTCGGTGTAGAACAGGAAGTAGGCCGTCTCGGTCAGGAAAAACTGACTGCCGGGAAAGAGTTCGTTGGCCTTGGCAAACCGGGCCTTGGACTCTTCAATCGCCGCGGCGGCGTCTTCGGCCGAGGGCCTGGTCCAGAGCAATCGCCCCTTCTTTGACAAACGCTCCGCCGCCACCTTGTCGCGTTTTTGCTGGTCCAACAGCACCCAGGCCTTGCTCGCCGGATCGCTGAGAACTTCAAATTGCCGGTCCCCTTCCTGAATGAGAGACATCGTTGAAACCTGCAATTTACTGGGCAATCCCGCCTGTCGCTCGAAGGTGATGGACCGGAACGATCCCGCGTCCTTACCGGGCTGAACGTCTCCAACGATCAGCCCGTCGTATTGCTTCCCCGAGGAAAGCCGGACGTTGATCTTCGATCCCGCCGCCAACGGACTCCCGTCGGCTTCCGCCGAGATCAGATAGTCACGCTCCAGTGGCAGGACGGAGCGGGGAAACGGACGGAGTTTTCCAGGACGGGCCTGCGCATGGAGCGAGGTGCAGCAACTCCAGACGCAGAGAAACCATGCGATTCGTTGGAGTGGAAAGTCCCGCATCAGTTTCTCCCGGTGAAACGCGGCCGCGAAACAAAAATCATGGGCCGCCAGACAAGCCATCGCAGGGTAACAGGTTTCCGCAGCGATAGATGCGAAAAAATGCGTGAACGGGTGTCGCCTCTTGGAGGGCTGCCGGATGGGCGCCACCGGGCGGTTGCTTCCCGGTCTTGGCGTCACCCAAAGACCTGCCGGAGTTGCGATTCGCGGCGGGGGGGCGTCTAATCCTGTGGCGTCCGGCGGCACCCTGCGACCGGAGAAATTCCCGGTGTGTGTACGTGAGTCGCCGGCGCGGTCGGGTGATCCTTGAAAAGAGGCCGCGCGGGCGGCGGAGAGGCTCTTAACGTGACGGTTGTCGTGTGGGCGGCTTTTGTCGTCCTCGTGCTGATTATTCTCGCCTTCGATCTTGGGATCTTCAGCCGCGAGTCCAAAGCCATTTCGGCGCGTCAGGCGCTGTTGCGGACCGGCGTCTACTTCACGCTGGCGATGCTCTTCACGGTCTTCGTCGGCTTCGCGTATGAGTACCACTGGTTCGACCTGGGTATTCCTCCCGAACCCGTGGAAGCCACCCAAGACCCGGCCCATCCTGCCGGACACTCCGACGATGGCAAAGTGGCGGAAAGCCATCCGGTGGAAGACGACGACCACGGCCCTCCCCTGTACCCCACCACCGGCTACGAAGCCGCCGCCCAGTTCTTCATGGGGTACATCCTCGAGCAGTCGCTCAGTATCGACAATATCTTCGTCATCGCGCTCATTCTCTCGTACTTCCAGGTTCCCGCCGCCTACCAGCATCGCGTGCTGCTGTGGGGCATCCTGGGGGCCCTGGTCATGCGCGGCGTCATGATCGCGCTGGGAGCCGCCATCATCCATCGCTTCGACTGGGTGATCTACGTCTTCGGGGCGATGCTTATCTATACGTCGTTCAAAATGCTGTTCGCGGGTGATGAAGAGCTGGACTTCGAGAAGTCGAAACTCATCCGGCTGGTCCGGCGATTCATCGCGGTTCATCCCGGATTCGACGGCGACAAGTTCTTCACGAAGATCGACGGCAAACTCGCCGCGACTCCGCTGTTCCTGTCACTGATTATCGTCGAGAGCACGGACCTGTTGTTCGCGGTGGACAGCATTCCCGCCGTCTTCGGCGTGACGCAGGATGGCTTCATTGTCTTCACGTCGAACGTGTTCGCGATTCTGGGGCTGCGATCGCTGTACTTCGCGTTGGCCGATCTGCTCGACAAGTTCCGTTTCCTGAAGTATTCGCTGGTGGCCGTGCTCGCGTTCGTCGGTCTGAAAATGCTGCTGCACGCGGTGTTGCCGCATGGCCCGGAAACGACGCTGGTTTCGCTGGCGGTGATCGCCTTGACTCTGGGAGTCGGCGTCGGAGCATCGTTCGTGTTTCCGGCTCCACCGGAACCTGCCGACCGCGCGGAAGCCAATTGATCCAGGGTCTTTGCCGTCGTCAATGCATGGCATGCCTGGGAAGTGGATTGAGTCGAGAGTCTTGAGTCGAGGAGGACGAGGGAGTTATTCCGTCTCTTTCACTGCACTCGCGACCGACTCTCGATCTGGCAGCAAAGTCAGCCCCGGGTAAACTTCCCAAAGATCCTGCAACGGACCGACAATGTTTACTCAATTGAGGCCGCGATCGTCCACAACTGACGGAGCAAGACGACTCGCCTGAGCTGGCGAGAAAGACAGGAGACGCCCATGGCGGGGCTACCAATATTGCTCGCCGACACGCCGGTCGAGCTTCATCCCGAACGCGGCCTGTATTGGCCCGCATGTAAGACGTTGTTCATCGCCGATCTGCATATCGGCAAAGCCGCCGCGTTTCGCGCGGCCGCCATCCCGATTCCCGGCGGAACCACGTCCCGCGATCTCGATCGATTGACCGCGCTGCTGCAAACGACGACTGCCGAGCGACTGGTGGTGCTGGGAGACCTGCTTCACGCGCGGACGGGCCGCCATGAAGCCACGCTACAGGTCGTGTCGGACTGGCGAGCCCGGCATCGGCAGTTGGAAATCGTCCTCGTGCTGGGAAACCACGACCGGCACGCCGGCGATCCTCCGGCCGACTGGTCGATTGCAGTCTGCCAGGAGTTCCACGAGGGGCCGTTCATCGGCCGACACGAACCGGAATCGTCGCCAGATGGATATGTGCTGGCAGGGCACATCCACCCCGTCATCCGGCTGACTGGCCTCGCCGATCAGTCCGAACGGCTGGCCTGTTTTCACTGCCGCCCGGACCTCACCGTTCTTCCAGCATTCGGTGGTTTCACAGGCGGCGGACGTGTCGCGCTACAGCCGGGTGACGCGGCCTATGCGATCGCGGGCGACGCCGTCATACCGTGTCGCGCGCGCCAACCGAGGCCGCCGCGGTGGACGCGGCGAGAGCGATCGACAACTCGGCCCCAATAAGCAACCCTACGCCAGTGCGTTTGCCTGGAATGCCCCCGCAAGCGCCTTGTCGACGACATGCTCGCTTCCTGTCAGCGTGGCCAGCACCGCGTTTTCGGGAGACAGCCACTCGACGTCGGCTCGCACGAGTTGATCGCGGCTCTCGGTGATCTGGACGTTCACGCGCACATCGGGCGGGAAGGTCGTCACGAACTGTCGATACTCGCCCAGAAGCGACGGCAGGCATGGCGATCCGCGATGCTCCTGGCACCACAGAATGACGGCCTGCAGCGCGACATCCACTGCCAGCGGATCGGCGATCCAGTTGGGCCGCAACGGATCGCGGAACCATTCGGCAGGAGCGGGTGCGACCCGGCTGCGGACGAGGATTCCCTCGTCCGAATGGCGTTCGACGCGCGTCAGTCCCTGGAACGCCGGTCCGTGGAACAGCCAGCGGTCGTAGACGTTCGCTTCGCCGTGCGTCCAGATTTCCTGGGGCAACGGCAGTCGCGGCTCGGGAGCCGACGGAGCACGCCCCGCCAGGATCACTTCAGCCGCCGCATGTGGGGTCAGCTGGTCGCCATGCACGCTCACGAGTTGGACGGGAATGCGGAATTCGCCCCCCTCGCGGCGCGGCTTTTCGGCCGCCAGGCGAACGCGCAGCGATTCGGACGGCGACAGTCGGATCCCCCGGAACACGCGCAACTGGCTAGCTCCCACGAACTCGAGTCCGGGATTGCCGTGCAGCGCGGCCTGGCTCAGCCATTCGAGCAAGAGCGCTACCGGAAAGACGGCTTGCTTCCCGAGGACGTGCGATGCCAGACACGGCGCGCGATCGAGATCGAGTTCCCGTTCCATCGCCACACGCGGCATCGAACGTGGAATGGCAGCAGCCGGGTGGGCTTCAACGGGCTCGGCGGCCACGGCGGCAGCCGTTTGCAGTCCGGCGACTCCCAGGAGCGAGGGAGCAGAGACGGCCGGTTTTTCGGGCCGCGCGAGCACCACGATCTCGCAGGGGCCACGGGTAGCCAGCACATCTCGCGCGAAGAGGTCCGCACCTTCGTTGAGGCCAATCAGACCCACGCCTTCCGCTTCGAACAGCGACTTCAGCCCCGGCGTCACCATGCCCCCCTGCCAAGGGCCCCAGTTGAACGAAGCCACGCGGCACGACGGGAAACGACGGGCGAAATCCTGACTCAACTTGTTGAGACTCTCGTTCGCGATGGCGTAATCGAGTTGCCCCGTCCGACCATAACGAGCCGTGAATGAGGAAAAGACGGCCAGCAGCTTCAATTCATCGGTATTGATGGCCCGCAGAACATTCGCGAGACCGTCAATCTTGGTTCCCAGCACGCGATCGAACGCGTCGCGCGTTTTGCCTTCAATGGTCTGGTCGGCGAGCACGCCCGCGCCATGAATGATGCCGCGGACCGGGCCGCACTCCAGCCGTAACTGCTGAATCACCGGCACGACGGCTTCAGCGTCGCGGACGTCGACGGCGTGATAGCTGACTTCGCAGCCTTGCGATTCCAGGGTTGCCAGCGTGGTTCGCACCTCGCGCCCGGCGAGAATTTCCTGCAAACGTCGATCGATGTCGCGGGGCGTTGCCCCCTGTTCCGCCCGCTCGATGAGGGCTGTCCGCAACTGCCGCGCATCGAGCAGCTCCCGCGACCAGTCGGCTTCCGCGTCTTTCACGGGACTGCGACCCAGGATCGCGATTCGAAGCGGCATCCGACGACCGACAGCGATCAGCGATGCCGCCGTCACGCCGCGCGCTCCGCCCGTGACGATGACGAGATCGCCCACTGACAGAGACGATGCGGCGTCTTCCTCGGTGGAATCGGCGATGGATTGATCCAGAACGACTTCCAATCCCACAACGCGCTGGGGCGTGATGCCGACTTCCGTTGGGCCGTCGATCAGCAGTTCTCGCACCACGGCATCGGCTGCGTCCGCCGGAGAGGACCAGCCGTCTCCCAGGTCGATGGCCTTCGCGGAAACCATCGGCCATTCATGGCGAACGGTCTTGGAGAGCCCCGACAGACCGCCCGAGAGGGGATCGCGAATAGGAGTTGAGCCAAAACCGCAGGCCCCATCGAGGCGGCTGACCGTCGCCACCAGCCCGGTTCGCTCTTTCAGGCGAGGACCGGCTGCCTGCAACCAGCGAATGGCCTGCCAATGTTGCTCGACCGTCGTTCCGGCCTCAGCCGCAATTACGATCAAGCCGTTTAATTCCGCAGGCGGATCGATCGGTTCCGAGTCGAGGGCCACCAGGTGCGGGCGACAACCGGCATCGGCGAGTCCCCGGACAACTTGCAGCGACAGTTCGGAGCCGTCATCCGAAACCCACCAGTCGCCACCGGCCTTCGGTCGGCTGGGACGCGGGCCGACGGTGTTCAGATCGACGGGACGAACGAGGCAACGCTCCAGCGGATTGGCGACTGTCTCTGGCGTCGATTCGCTGGACGGTTCGACCGCTTGAACCGGAGCGGGCGTTGGCGTCGGTGGCGGAGCCGGTGTCGCCGCCGGACTGCCTGCCAGCAGCGCGACAATGTCTTCGAGCGTTCGCAGCGTTCCCAGGTCTTCGGGTTTGACGGCTGGCAGTTGCGGGAGTTGCTCCTGAAGACCCGAGAGGATCTCGACTCGCTTAATCGAATCGATTCCCAGGTCGTGATCGAGCGTCATTCCGAGACGCAGCATCTCCGGCGGGTAACCGGTCTTCTCCGCGACGACGGACAACAGCACGCCGGCAAGGTCCCCATTCGTCGACGAGGAAGAAGCAGGCTGACCCGTTGAAGCGGGCGCTGCCACCGCCGGGACCGTTCCCGCCAGCAACGCGACGATGTCTTCGAGCGTTCGCAACGTGCCCAGGTCTTCGGGCTTTACAGCCGGGAGTTGCGGGAGCTTTTCCTGCAAGCCTGAGAGGATTTCGACTCGCTTGATCGAATCGATGCCCAGGTCGTGGTCGAGCGTCATCCCCAACCGCAGCATTTCTGGCGGGTAGCCGGTTTTCTCGGCGACCACTGCCAGTAGTGTCTCGGCTAGTGCGCCTTCCGCCGCCGAGGGAGACGCAGCCGCAGTCTGTGCTGATGTGGCGACAGGCTGGTCACCCACCGCTCCGGCCAACAGGGCGACGATGTCTTCCAGCGTGCGGAGTGTTCCGAGGTCTTCGGGCTTCACCGCTGGCAGATGCGGGAGTTTTTCCTGGAGGCCAGAGAGAATCTCGACTCGCTTGATCGAGTCGATCCCCAGATCGTGGTCGAGCGTCATCCCCAGCCGGAGCATTTCCGGTGGGTAGCCGGTCTTCTCGGCAACGACTGACAGCAGCACGGTTGAGAGTTGGTCGTTTGCCGCCGCGACAGGAGCCGGCTTGGTTGCCACGGGCGCCGGTGTGACCGGACGCGGCACTTCGACCGGCTGCGGTGGCGGAGCCGCGACGACGGCCTGGACTGGCGGCGGAGCCACAGCCACGGCTGGAATCGCGGCGACCGGTGCGGGGGGCGCCAAGACGACAGGCGTGGGAGCCATCACAGGTTGCGGCATCGCCGGGGCAGCCACCGTTCGCGGAGCCGCGGGACTGCCGATCCCCAGCACGCGCTCCATCGTGCGGAGCGTTTCTTCCTGACCGACCAGGAACTGCTGATGCAGCCGGGCCGTATCGGTTTGCAGTTGTTGCAGCAGGGCGAGGGATTGAAGCACGGCGGGAGATGCAGTCATCGTGGCGGGAGTCTCAAAGACCTTTGTCGCGCCAGCGGACGGCGCGGGAAGTATGGAAGTTTGTTTCGGTGCGACCGCGACCGCTGGAGCGGCTGGACGAGTTTCAGGAGTCGCAACGGGAGCTTGCGAACGCACCGGCGCGGGAGCGGGCTTCGCGACAGGCGCACTGGCAGCCGGAGCAACCGACGCGGTGGCGGCGACTGGCGTCTTTGTCGGTGGCTTGGGGGGACGTGGAGTCCGTGGTTTGACGTAGTTGGCCCCGCTGAGCGGGATCCGCAGCCGTCCATCGTTGGGATCGACATCGGCTTCGCGGGGCAGTGTCCCTGCATCCCACGGCGCCAGATCAACCGGACCGCCCCAGGAGGCGATCGTTGCCAGCGTGTTGGCCAAGTCGACCAACCCGCGTTTCTTGCCACTCGATGCGTCGAGCGAGATCGCGCGGACATTGCGGCCGGAGAGAATCGACTGCACGAGTCCCGTCAGCGTGTTGCCGGGACCGACTTCGAGGAACAGCCCCGCTCCAGCGGCGAGCATGTTCTCGATCTGCCGGACGAACTCGACCGGTCGAGCCAGTTGGCCGGCAAGCAGGTCGCGGGCTTCCTCGGGATCGGCGGGGTACTCGTCGGCCAGGGTATTCCCAAAGACCGGGATTTCGGCGGGCTGAAATTCGACATCGCCCAAAACTTCGCGGAACCGCGTGCTGGCACTCGCGACGAGCGGACTATGAAAAGCGGCGGCGACCTGAAGCCGACGGCCGCGCACATTGCGGCGGGCGAACAAGTCTTCGGCCCGTTCGATCTCGGGCAGGCGTCCCGAGAGCACCACCTGGCTGGGACCATTGCGATTGGCGATGACGACATCAACAGCCGCTTCGCGAATGGCTTCTTCAACCATCTCCAGCGGCGCGCCAACCGCGAGCATGCCCCCGGCGACCTCTTGGGCCTCGGCCATCAATCGGCCACGCAACCGTGACAGCCGATAGAGGGCTTCCGCTCCGAATCGTTTCGAAGCGCAGAGGGCCGTCAGTTCGCCATAGCTGTGACCGCCGGTCAGTTCCGGCTTCACACCGAACTGATCGAGAACGGACAACGCTCCCAGGCTGACGGCGCCAATCGCGGGCTGTGCGACATCGGTCGCGCGCAACGTCTCGGCCTGCTGGCGACGTGTCTCGTCGTTCCAGGCCGGGCGAGGATAGATGGCAGTCCCCAACCGGGCGTCTGTTGTTTCTACCGCTTCGTCAGCGTCTTCGAGGACTTCCCGCATCGCGGGGAAGGTACATACCAGGTCGCGGAGCATGTGGGGATACTGCGACCCTTGGCCGGGAAACAACACGGCCAGCCGTCCGGTTTTGGCTCCACTGCCATAGAACGCGCCGTCCGGCGTGGTCCAAGACGATTGATCGGGTCGACTTTCCAGTAGGCCGCGAGCATCGGCGAGAATCTTCGCGAGATCGCTACGTCCCTTTTCGACAACGACGAGGAGACGATGTGGATCACTTGCACGGAATTCGCTGCGTGATCGCGCGGCCTGTCGACGGATCGCGGACCACGACTGCCCGGTTGGGAATGCGTCGATCTTTTGACGGATGGCAGTCGGCGTCGGTCCGGACAGCGCGATGATCTGCACATCGCCGGTCCAGGCTGGCTCACTCGTCGGCTGGGGCGATTCTTCCAACACGCAATGGAAGTTGCTGCCCCCGAAACCGAACGCGCTGACCCCCGCGCGGCGGGGATGCCGCCTATTGCCGAGCCACGGCAGCGCCTGCGTATTCACGAAGAACGGCGACTCGTCGGCCAGCATGGCAGCGGGCGGAGACTGAATCTTGATGGTCGGCGGCAGCACGCGATTGCGTAGCGCCAGCACGGCTTTCATCACGCCCGCGACACCGGCAGCCGCCTTGGTATGACCGATCTGCGATTTGACCGAACCGATCGCGCACCACGGCCGCTGCCGTTCCGATCGCGAGAAGACTGTCATCAGTCCGCTGACTTCGGTGGCATCGCCCACCTTCGTGCCCGTTCCGTGGGCCTCGATCAGTTCAATCGTGTCCGGCTCGACGCCAGCCGTGCGGTAGGCGTCTTCGAGGCAGCGGATTTGACCGTCGGCCTTCGGCGCGTAGACCGCGCTGCCGGCGCCGTCGCTGGAGGTACCGATGCCGCGGATCACCGCGTAAATGCGATCGCCATCGCGTTCGGCGTCTGCAAGGCGTTTGATGGCCATCATACCCACCCCTTCGCCCAGGATGGTCCCGTCCGCGTTCTCGGAAAACGGCTTCGCATCCCCGCTCGGCGAAAGAGCGGGGGTTTTGCTGAAGCACATGTACATGAAGATGTCGTTGAACGTGTCGACCCCGCCGGTGATCGCCAGATCAGCGCGGCCGGTCCACAGTTCCAGACACGCGAGGTGGAGCGCGCTCAACGAACTCGCGCAGGCCGCATCGACGACGCAGTTGGTTCCATGCAGGTCGAGCTTGTTCGCGATCCGTCCCGCGACGACGTTCCCCAGCAATCCCGGAAAGCTGTTTTCCTGCCAGGGGACATACGACTCGCCGATTCGGGCGATGACATCGTCGGCGACTTCGGGGGCAACACCCGCCTCGGCAAGGGCCTTCTTCCAGCGGGGGTGCCCCAGACGGGCCCCCAGCGGAATCACCATTTCCAGCGTGCCGGTGACGCCCAGTATGCAGGCGACCCGGTTGCGATCGAACTCGCGGTCGGGTCCGTAACCTGCGTCTTCCAAAACCCGCTTGGCGGCGACCAGTCCCAGAAGCTGCGACGTATCGATCGCTTCGAGATTGTTGGGGGAGATGCCGAATTCCAGCGGATCGAACGCGACCGGCTCCAGAAAGCCGCCCCGCCGCGCGTAGGTCATGTCGGGCTGTTTGGGATCGGCGTCAAAGTAGTCGTCGGGGTTCCAGTGAGTGGCGGGAACCTCGGTGATGGCATCCACGCCGTCGCGCAGGTTTTGCCAGAACTGTTCGACGCTGGTCGCTTTGGGAAACAGGCAACTCAGCCCCACGATCGCGAGGGCTTCGGACCGAATGGAACCATTTTGAGTCATGCGAAGGCTCGAAGAGATCGCTTGAACCCGCCGCGAACACCCGATCCGAAAGATCGGGCTGGAAAGCCGGCCAAGAATGCTGTCAGGGAACGACATCATGTCGAGAGGGCTACGCGCGGCGCACACATTGACCGCCGCCGCCCCACCGAGCGAAGCCGGTGGAGAACTGGAAAGTATACGGCGATTCCCGACGCAATTGCACGCGCTCCAAACATTCATGACGGCCGATGTGAGTGGGGAATCCCCGTTCCCGCTTTCTTTGGCCGGAGCCCCGGCCTACCATGATTTCTGGCAGGGAAGAAATTCCATCCAGCCCGTGAAAGCCGCCTGGGATGGCGAAGAACAGGTAGTCTGGTAGCGCGACGACCGCGCCCACCGGCTACCAGCGACGAATGACGAAGGAGCGCACGATGCAGTCGATTCCGAGTGTTGGTGTCCTGGAATTGTTGATTCTCCTGACCGGTGGAGGCGGGTTTTTGGGTCAGCCCCCCGGTCAGCGCGATGCCGATCTCATCAAATTGCCGCCGGCCCACGCCCAGGTGTATGTCGAATGGGCGGAGCGCTCAGCCGGAAAGCCCGGCGCGCCCGGCATCGACGGGTGGATCGCCGACCCCGAGATTGTCGCGTTCGTGGATAAGCTCGAGGGCATCCTGAACTCCACGCTTGATAAGGCAGCCGATCGCGATTCCCACGGGAAGTCGCCACGCGAATTGGCCGATCTGACGCGCGAACTCCTGTCCGACCCCGGTTGCCTGTTCGTGGCGATGGCTCCGCCGATCGAAGGGAGCGAATCGCCCCTTTTGAGCCTGCCCGCGCGGCTGGAGGGGGCTGTTGTCCTTTCCGTCGGGGAAGACCGGGCCAGCGCGACCTTCGCGGCGATCGTTCAGTTGATCGTCGATAGGACTGGTTGGGAGCACACAACCAGCGGCAATCGGGTTGTCTTCGTGCCGGAAGCAGCCGGAACACCACTGGCGATTCCGTTGACGGTCATGCAGTTGGAAGGTCGCGTCGCAGTCGCGTACGGGACGGAATTGCCCGAACGGATCGCCCAGCGGCTCGCCAACGGCGCGGAGAGCGAACTGGCGGCACGGCCGGAGTTCGCCGATGCGTGGAACCGCGTGACGCGGGAACGTCTGTCCCTGGTGGCCTGGGCCGATGTCCCGTCGCTGATGACGGCGATTCTTCCCGGACTCAGCGACTCGCGTCGCCGCACGGTCGAGACGGTGACCAACGGTCTTGGTCTTCGCCAGCTCGGGCCCTGGATGGGAGCGATCTCGGTCGAAAATGGTGAAGTCGTCCAGCGAAGCTGGCTCGCGACAGCGCCTGGTGCCGCCGGTTTGCTGAGGCTGTTCTCCGGTCCCCCGCTGACGGCCGAAGCGCTCGCGCGGGTTCCTGCCGACGCCGATTTCGTGGGCGTGAAAAGTCTGAGTCTCGCGGAGATCGATCTGGGAGTTCGCGAGGGGTTGCGGACGATCGCGCCGATTTTCGAGGCGCTGTACGGCGAAGCCGTCAAACAAACGGAACGCGATCTCGGGATCAGTTTTCAGCTGGATGTGCTGGCCGGGATTGGAGACACCTGGACTTTGTACAACGCCCCGTCGACCGGGGGGCTGCTGCTGAGCGGACCGATCCTGTCGGTCAACCTGCGCGATCCCCAGCGCGGCAACGTCGTGTTCAGCCAGTTGATGATCGCGCTGAAACGTCGTGCTGACGGCGGCAAAGGCGATTTTCGCCTCGAGCAGACGACATTCCAGGACTTTCCGCTCTATACCATGATTTTTGACGATGACGACGCCGCCTTCGCGCCGTCGTTCGCGATCACGCCTCATCAGATTGTCGCCGCGCTTCATCCCCAGTGCCTGAAGGCCCATCTGCGGTTTATCGCGGACGGCGGGGCTTCGTTTGCGAAGACACGATCGATTCCGAACGAATCGATCGGCTGGCTGTGGGTCGATACGCCGCGCGTCGCGCAAACGGTTCTCGCGGTCTGGCCGTGGGCGGTCTCCACATTGGCTGCAAAACTGGGCGACGAAGGCGTGCGAATCTCGGCGGTCGATTTCCCGTCGAACGCGGCGATTCTGCCTTACCTCAAACCGATGAGCGTCAGCATGACCCGCCCGGCCGAGGGAATTCTGCTTGAGGTTCGGAACCCAATCCTGGTCAGCTTTGCCGGTCCGGCCATGGCATTGACCCAGTTCCTGGCCAAGTCGAAACCGGTGTCGAACATTCTCCCCGTCGTGCGCGACGGCAATGACGGATTAGAGCTGGAAGTCGACCTTGGCAAGCTGCCGGAAGACTCGTCAAAGGGCGTACAGCAGGCAGGGGGCGAATCCGACGCTTCCGAATCACCGTCGGCAGCGTGGCGCAAATGGCTGCCGTTCGCCACGCGCGCCCTGCTTCCCGACGAAGCCGAGCGCTATATTCCCGACTCGGTCTTCGAGCGGCTGCAAAATGCCCCGGTACTGACGCCGGAAGAGCGCTTGGAACGACGGCAGCAGCGACAGCGGGAACGGGCGCGACGTCGGGGCGAAACGGTCCCGCCGTCGAGCGCGCCGTAGTGTGTTGTGTCATTAGATCTATGCTGACGTGTGCCACTGGCTCCGCCAGTGCGCTTTACGGAGTTTTTCCACAGAAAGAGACACTGGCAGAGCCAGTGGCACACGAATCAGCCGTGGCTGAGCTGTAGGTTTGGGTTCGATGCGCGACTTCGCCGCGTTGTATCGCGAACTCGACGAGACGACACGCACGTCGGAGAAACAGGCCGCGCTCGCCAGATACTTTGCGAGCGCGGATCCGGCTGATGCGATCTGGGCGGTCTACTTCCTCAGCGGTCGCCGCATCCGGCAAGCACTCGCTCCTCGACTGCTCGCGCGGTGGGCAGCCGAACTGGCGGATATTGACGAGTGGCTGTTCGAGGAATGCTACTCCACAGTCGGCGATCTGGCGGAAACCGTGACGCTGCTGTTGCCGCCTCCGACGGGCGTGCAGGAGCGTCTCTTCCACCGCTGGATCGACGAGATCCTGCTTCCCCTGCGATCGCTTGAGGAAGATCGCCAGCGCGACGCGGTGATCCAGGCCTGGTTCGAACTCCCCGAAGAGTGCCGACTTGTCTGGAACAAGTTGCTGACGGGACAGTTTCGGGCGGGGGTCTCGCAACAACTGGTGGCACGGGCACTGGCCGAGGTCACGCAATTGCCAACAGCCACCGTCGTGCGACGACTGGCGGAAAACTGGAAGCCCACTGCCGCGGCTTACCGCCAACTCGTCTTGCCAGAAACTGAAGCGACCCCCTGTCGACAGCCATATTTGTTTTCGCCAGCTTCCCAACTGGAGCAGGAACCGGAGTCCTTGGGATCCCTCAGCGAGTGGCTGGCTGAATGGAAATGGGATGGCATTCGCGCTCAGATTCTGAAGCATGATGGCGCTGTCACGATCTGGTCGCGCGGGGATGTGCTGCTGACCGAGACGTTGCCCGAGATTTCGGCGGCCGTCCAAAACCTTCCCGACGGAACCATTCTCGATGGGGTCATCCTCGCGATCCGGAACGGTGCCATGTTGCCGCTCTCGACGTTGCAGCGTCGGGTCGATCGCAAGAAGCCGAGTAAGGCGATGCTCGCGGAAGTCCCCGCGTCGTTTCTGGGATTCGATCTGTTGGAAGACGTGGGGATCGACTGGCGCGAGCGGCCGCTGGCTGAACGCCGGGCGCGCCTGGAACAGCATCTCGTCTCTCCGATGTCGCGACCGGCGACATCTATGAGCGAACCGCTGATGCGGTCACCGGGACTTGTCGCGGCCACGTGGGAGGAACTGGCCGAACTCCGTGAGGTTAGTCGTGAATGGGGAGCGGAAGGCTTGATGCTCAAGCGACTGACGTCGCCCTATCGAACGAACCAGGAGCATGACGACTGGTGGGCCTGGAAAGTCGACCCGCTGACGGCTGTCTGTGTGCTGCTCTATGTGCAGGCGGGGGACGGACGGGGGGCGAACCGGTTTAACGAATACACGTTTGCCGTCTGGGAGGACGACCTGCTTGTCCCGATTGCGAAGACCGGCGCGGGAGTGACGGATGAAGAAATTGCGGAGATCGATCGGTTTGTGCGGGAAAACACTCGGGAGAAATTCGGACCGGTCCGCAGCGTGACTCCGGAACTGGTCTTCGAACTGGCCTTCGATGCGATCGAGCCCTCGACGCGACACAAAGCGGGCCTGACGGTGCGATTTCCGCGAATCGTCCGCTGGCGGAAGGATATGCGCGCGGAACAAGCCGATTCTCTTCAAGTTCTGCGGCAATGGTTGCGGGACCCGCCGGCGGACCCGCCCGCCCACGCATCAATTTCGGCGGCTGACATATCGGATTAGGCGACCAGTGCGCGTCCTGCCGCCGCAATCGGTCAACGAAGCTGGCCGCTCGTACCGGCGGCGCTGATGGACTGATGGCAATTCAGCGAACGCGGACGATAAGAACCTGCGGCCGCGCGGCGGCATGGTAGAGTTGGAAACAGGACGCGGGCCGATCCAGGGGATAGCCGTGCGTTCGGACATCATTAGCGGACCGGGCGGTGTGGCATGATCGCCGTGGAGCGATTGACAAAGCGGTTTCGAGACCTGCAGCACGAGCAGGGCTTTCTGGCTTTGGACAAGGTCAGCTTCACGGTCCAGCCGGGCGAGATTCTCGGACTCCTGGGTCCGAATGGCGCGGGCAAAACCACCTGTCTGCGGATTCTCAGCACGGTTCTGCGGCCCACTTCGGGAACAGCGCTGGTCGCCGGTTACGACGTCGCCACGCATCCGGCTGACGTCCGGGCACGCATCGGCTTCATGTCGAACAACACCGGTATTTACGACCGGATGACCGCGTATGAAATGGTGGAATACTTTGGACGGCTGTACGGCATTCCGGAAGACATGCTGAAGGATCGGATCGAACATCTGTTCGAGCGGTTGCAGATGCGCGAGATCCGAGACGTGCTCGGGTCCAAGATGTCGACCGGAATGAAGCAGAAGGTTTCCATCGCCCGGACCATCGTCCACGATCCGCCGGTCCTGATCTTCGACGAACCGACGTCGGGACTCGACATTCTGGTCGGCCGCAAGGTGCTCGACGAAGTGCGGTCGCTGCGCGATCAGGGAAAGTGCATCATTTATTCCACGCACATCATGAGCGAGGTGGAAAAGCTGTGCGAACGGATCGCGATCATCTATCGCGGTCGAATTCTCGCGATGGGGAGCGTGAAGGAACTTCAGGAACAGTACGAACGCGACGATCTGGAAGAACTGTTCTTCGAACTGATCGACCGGCACGACCGCGAAGTCGCGAGCGCGTGACCCGATTTTCAGAAAACATCAAGACGGCAGACTGGCAGAACCTGTGATGATTCGGAGTATTGGCGTCACGCGATGAGTCCGCGCAATATCCTGCTCATCTGCCGTCGGGAACTTTCCGATCAGCTCCGCGACCGACGGACGCTGTTCATGATCGCCGTTCTGCCGTTGCTGCTGTACCCGGCACTCGGCATTGGCACGCTGCAACTGACGGTTCTGTTTCAGGAACAGCCGCGGACCGTGGTGGTCCTGAATGCCGACGATCTTCCGGCACCGCCGCTCATTGATGGCAAACATTTCGCCAAGACCTGGTTCGACCGGCCGGAAGAGACTGAGAAGCTGAACATCGTCACGGCCGCGACGGCTGGTGACCATCCCGAGCAAGCCGCGCTGCTCGCACAGGCGGAGAACATCGCCGACCAGATTCGTGGCGGCGACACGGCGGATGCGAACGATGCGCAACCGCGAAACCGCCAGCGGCATTCGGCGATCGGCAAACTGTTCGACGACGCCGATTTTGAAGTGCTGGTCATCGTACCGGCGGGATTCGCGGACAAGATCGCCGCACGCGGAGCAGGTCTGTCGTCCCGCGACACCGAAGCGACCGCGGAGCCGGCCCGGAACCGTCGGCCGATTGTCTTGCACAACTCGGCCGACGAGCGCTCGCTCATCGCCTTCAGCCGGGTGATGAAGGCCGTGGATCGCTGGGAGCGGGCGCTCCTGGAGAATCAGTTGCAGACAGCCGGATTGCCCGCCGATCTGCCGCGGCCGGTCAATCCGCTAGAGATTGATCTCGCGGAGGACGAGCAACTCTCGGCCAACCTGTGGAGCAAGCTGTTCCCGGCGATGCTCGTCATCATGGCGCTGACCGGGGCGTTCTATCCGGCGATCGACCTGTGTGCCGGCGAAAAAGAGCGCGGCACCATGGAGACGCTGCTGATCTGTCCCGCTTCGCGAACAGACATCGTCATCGGCAAGTTCCTGACAGTGATGCTGTTCAGCTTGAGCACCGCGATTCTGAACCTCGTCAGCCTGGGGTTCACAAGCTGGTACATGGCGTCACTCGGTTCGTCCGGCGCGCTGAGCCGATTGGGCGACCTCAGCCTGCCGCCGGTGACGAGCCTGTTCTGGGTCGTCCTGCTGCTGATCCCGTTATCGGCGTTGTTCAGCGCGCTATGTCTGGCACTCGCCACCTTCGCCAAGAGCAGCAAGGAAGGTCAGTATTACCTGACACCTCTGTTAATGGCGACGCTGGGGCTGACGGTCTTCTGCCTGTCTCCCGGCGTGGAACTGGAGCCGTTCTACAGCGTGATGCCCGTCATGGGGCCGGCGCTGTTGCTCAAAGGGTTTCTCAAAGAGACCACGCTGGCTGCGGCGCCCTATTGGTATGTGGCCCCCGTCCTGGTGACGTCGATTGGCTACAGCCTCTTGGCGCTGTGGTGGGCGATCGACCAGTTTCGTGGCGAGGAAGTCCTGTTCCGCGAAGCCGAGCGCTTCGACATCCGGCTGTGGCTGCGTCATCTTCTGCGCGACAAGGAACCGACGCCGTCGTTCGCGGAAGCCATGTTCTGCTTCGTGGTCATCATGTTCCTGCAGTTCGCGGCGATGCGGGCTTTCCAGAATCCGCTGCATGAAGTGGCCGAGGCCGATCGCGGCACGCTGATGATGCAGTTGCTCATCATTCAGCAACTGGCCATCGTCGCCACGCCGCCGCTCATCATGTCGGTCATGCTGACGACCAGCCTGCGATCGACGTTGCGACTCAACTGGCCGCCGCTCAAAGGGCTTGCGATTGGGGCCGCACTGCCATTTTTCCTGCATCCGCTCACCATCGAACTGGCGTCGGCTTTGCGGTGGTTCTTTCCGCAGTTGCCCCCTTCGGTCCAGGAACTGATGGGGCAGATGGCCGATCCCAGCCAGTCGTTGTGGTTGGCGTTGCTGGCCTTCGCGATTGCCCCTGGCATTTGCGAAGAGGTAGCGTTTCGCGGCTTTCTACTGAGCGGTTTTGGCCACGCTGGACGCTGGGGCCTGGCCGTCATCGTGAGCGCGGCGACATTCGGGCTGATGCACCTGATTCCCCAGCAGGTGTTCAATGCGGCACTGCTGGGGATCGTCCTCGGCTTGCTCGCCGTGCGGACGAACTCGCTGCTGCCGGGGATTGTCTTTCACATTCTCTATAACGGGTTGGAAGTCTTGCGCTTCCGCAACTTCACGACTCTGCCTCGCGGCGGGGGATGGGACTGGCTGTGGCACATTGATGGCGGCGAGATGTCCTATCAGCCGCTTCTGCTGCTGGTGTGCGCGGTGGGGGCAGCACTCGCGCTGGGCTGGTTACTCTCAGGCGACAGACGCCGCGATGAGGCCGCCGAACCGCTGGGTGACGGCCTGCCACACCTCGCGCGGTGATCGCTCGCGGACCGGCAATTTTGGCGGGAAACCGTCGGGTTCCTGGCCCGCCCCTAATTTTTCGAGTTTCGGTCATTCCCGCGTGGTGCGCGGTCGAAGTCGAATTCAGAATGACTGTCTGTGTGTCGCTCCGCGCGCTTCGATGATCTGGTCGGAAAGGACGGGCAAAAAATGCCGCTGACAATTCGTCGCTGGATGCCGGTCGTCGTCCTGACGCTGCTCGTCGTGACGGAGCAATCCGGATTGGCTCAGTCACCGGCTCCGGCCGCGACCGATCGTTCGACAACCGTTAATCCCCCAGCTCCGCCGCAGCTTGGCTTCTTCGGGGGAGCGCCGCAGCCCACGCTCGATGCAAACGCCCGTCGCGAAGCTGCGCGAAAGGCCTACCTGCAAGGAGCATCCGACTACGACGTGGGATTGTTTCCCGAGAAGCCGCAGGTTCCGTGGCAGGCTTACCAGAACCCTCTGGCTCCCGAGAACCGCTACGACGTAGGGGCCGATCGAGCGAATGCGAACGCGCCGAACACGTACTACGGCCCGCGCGAACGAACCTGGTCGAACATGCGGCTGGGGACGGAGCAGTCTTTCGGGATGAGCCGCTACGGGGTCAACCCCGGCCCTTCGCCGGCGGCGGCACACTATTCCACCGATCGCTGGAATGGCGGGACTTGGAAAGCCTGGGAAAACCAGCAATCGGCAAATCCGGGTCGCGCTGCATTCGGGAGCTGGAATTTGCGGCCGTAGTCGCAGTACGGCAGTGCTTTTTCGTTTCTTGGGTCAGCCGGGGAACAAGAACGAGAGCGTCGCTTTTAATCCTCCGATGCCGCAGCGGCTGTGTTTCTTGTCAAGGGGTGTGGGTTGGAAAATCGACTCCGTTCGGGCTCAACAAACGGGGGTGTTTTCTCCCCGTTCGTCTCGCCGTCGCTCGTCCTCGGCGGTGTGAAGGCCGAGGCGACGGCGAGACG
>JAHBXV010000016.1 GCA_019636285.1 Planctomycetaceae bacterium | reverse complement strand
GCGCAGTCGGCCAGCGAGACCACTTCCGGCGTACGCCCGACGAAGAACGTGATCGGCAACGCGTCGAGCCGGGCGGCGGCCAGTTCGCGGCGGCAGAAGTCACGCTGCGACTCGCGATAGTTCGCCACCAGGAACCGGGCATGGGGAAACCGCTGCGACAGTTGCTTGATCGCCCGCTGAAAGATCGGCCAGCAGCCTTTGACTTCCTGTGTCCGCGACCCCGGCAGCACCGCGATGGTCGGTCCCGACCCGGCCTTCCATTCGCGACAGAAACTTTCATCGAGCGGATGCTCGGCGACTTCATCAAAGAACGGGTGGCCGACGTACAGAACCGGCATCCCCTTGCGGGCATACCAGTCGGTCTCAAACGGCAACCCCGACAGGACCAGGTCCACAAGACGCCTCATCTTGTGAATCCGCCAGCCGGCCCACGCCCACATCTGCGGGGGCAAATAATAGACGACCGGAATCCCATGCTTCTTCGCGGCGCGGGCCACGTGCCAGTTGAATCCGGGAAAGTCGATCAGCACCACGACGTCCGGCTTGTGGCGGGCAAAGTACTCATCGGCCTGCCGTACCAGCCGGAAGAACTGACGAATGAGCGGGATCACCTGAAAGATCCCCATCACCGCCAGGCCCGTCAGCGGATAGAGCAGCGAGCAACCGGCCCGCTCCATTTCCGGTCCGCCGAACCCGGAGACCCGGACATCGCCGCGACGGCGCAACGCCCGGATCAGCGGCGCGGCATGCTGGTCGCCGCTGGGTTCACCGACCGAGAAAAAGATATGCATCGAAACGGCTTTCCATCCCTGGTGAGCCCGGCTTGCGTCGTCCTGCCGCGAGCGCGGCGCGCTCCGTGACGAATCACGCTTCGCAGAATCGTCCGTTGTCGTCAAGCCCGGTTCCCGATCGCCCCGCGCAAGTCGAGAAATTCACTGGAAATTCAGGGCGGAAGGCTCGCGAATCGAAGGAGTCTCCGCCAAACTTTTTTCTTCGAAGACGATGCGGCAGTCATCATGACGGTCGAAATCACAAAGCACGCCCTGCCTGCAAGGATTTGATCGGATGCCATTGTTTCAAGAGCACTGCATGGTTCGCCGAGCCTGGTCCGCCCTGTCTTCCACCAGCCAGCGGCTCTTCCGCGAGACCCTCTTCGCGAGCCGTCTTCTCCCGTGTGCCGCAGCCGCGACGACAACCTTCGCCATGCTGCCCTTCGGTGCCAACTGCCAGGCCGAAGACCGGGTGCGAGAGTTGCAAACCAGGGCGATCGAAGAGAAACGGGCCGACTTCGGGCACTGGGGAATCGATCCCGGCAACTACATGCAATGGGGCAGCCATTCGAACCGACTGATCCCCGTTTACACGTTCGGAACCAAAGGCCAGGGCGCCGGCGTCGACCTCGATTCGTACCAGGGAGCCAATAGCCCGTATCGGAGCGAAGACGCCGTCCGCCGCCTCTACGGCCAGATTCCTGCGGCGACACTGAACCCCAACGCGAATTACCTCGATCAGACGAACATTTATGATCTGCAACTCGCGGCGGCCAACGCCGGCAAGAAGTACATCTTCCTGGTCATCTTCGACGGCATGGACTGGCAGACCACCTGGGCAGCCGCAACCTATGCCGCCGGAAAGGTGAACTACCGCGAAGGACGCGGCACCGGCCTCTTCTTCCAGGACTACGGGGCCAACGGCACGACGCAATTCGGCATGATGTGTACCAGCCCGCACAACGAAGGGACCGATGTCGACGTCGACAAGCAAACGGTCAAGAACCCCGGCGGCGAAATGCGCGGCGGCTACAACCCGGCTTACGGCGGCGAATGGGGCTGGGAACTCTCGCCCGATCTGCCCTATCTGATCTCCAAGTCGAAATCGCCGGACGGCCAGCACGCCTATACCGACTCCAGCAGTTCCGCCAGCAGCATGACCGCCGGCCTCAAGACGTACAACAATTGCGTGAACGTCGACTTCGAAGGCAAACCGGTCGACACCATTGCTCACCAGTTGCAGCAGCGAGGCTGGAAGGTCGGCGCGGTCTCCAGCGTCCCCATCTCCCACGCGACGCCAGCCGCCGCGTATGCCGTGAATGTCCACCGCGACGATTACCAGGATCTGACGCGCGACCTGCTGGGCCTGAAGTCGATCAGCCATCCCGACCAGCCGCTTCCCGGTCTCGATGTGCTGATCGGCGGCGGCTACGGAACCATCGTGCCCAAAAGCACCAAGCAGGGCGAAAACTTCGTCCCCGGCAACAATTACCTGACCGAGGCCGATCTGCTGGCCATCGATGTTCGGCGCGGCGGCAAATACGTCACCGCGGTGCGCGAATCGGGAGTCGACGGATCAACGGCTCTGTTAGATGCTGCCCAGCAAGCGAAAGCGTCGGGGAGTCGCTTGTTCGGCTTTTACGGCGTCGGGGAGTTCGGCGGTCACCTGCCGTTTCAGACCGCCGATGGCGACTATCAGCCCCCTCCCGGACGGTCGAAAAAAGCGGAGGAGTATTCCGAAGCAGACTTGTATGAGAACCCCACCCTGACAGAAATGACGACGGCTGCGCTGACCGCGTTGGAATCGGGCCCCAACGGCTTCTGGCTGATGGTGGAAGCGGGAGATGTCGACTGGGCCAACCACGACAACAACATCGACAATTCGATCGGAGCCGTCCGCAGCGGCGATGACGCGATCTCCACCATCGCCAGTTGGGTCGAAACGCACAGCAACTGGAATGAATCGCTCATGATCGTCACGGCCGATCATGGCCACCTGCTGGTGCTGACACGACCAGAAGACCTGGTTCCGGCCGCCGCGAAGCCATAGCCGGGACGTCACGCGTCCTGCAATCCCCTTGCAGCGAGGACATGCCACCCGTCGGTTACGGCGTGTCGTTGGCCGGGGACGACTGCAGACTTGGCGGGCGGATCGTCTTCTGTTCGAAGACACCGCCCGGAGCGTGCGCATCGGTGACGAATTTCTTGAGCTGCAGCGCCGGCGGTCCAATCAGAATAATGAAGACCGGCGGAGCCAGGCAAAAGACGACGGGGAACAGCAGCGAGATACTCGTTTTCGAGGCTTGTTCCTCGGCCCGTTGACGCAACATGCGGCGAATGCCATCCGCATACTCGCTGATTGCGTGAACCACGCTGGTGCCGGTGCGCTCGGTTTGCGAAACGACTGCCGTCAGTGCGGTAATATCCGGCGTCTTCAGACGTCGAGCGAACGATTTGAGCGCCGCAGCAAGCGTCCCGGCATCGGAGTGCCGTTGGATGACGCGGAACTCGACGGCAATCTCGGGATGAAAACTCTCGACTTCCGAGGTTACTCGAATCAGCGACTCACGAAGCGAGATCCCGCCAGTCAGACACATCCGAATGACATCCAGGGCGTCCGGCAGGCCCCGCTGAATTCGCCCGACACGCTGGCGAGCCTGTGCGGCCAGGAGGACACGCGGAATCCCGTGTCCCAGCGCCGCAACCACCGCTCCCCCGGCAAGAATCCACATCGGTGCCGACGTCGATGGGTCGGCGAGCAGGGCGAGAACACCCGAACCGATTAGAACCATCGCAATCAGGGTGTTACGGGAGGCCAGGTAGTCAACCAGCGAGTCGCCTGCATAATAGCCGGCGCGCATCAAGTCCTGTTCGATCGATTCGATTTCTCGATCCGATTGCGGGACCAGGCCGGCTAGTGCCCGACGAAATGCCCCGGCCTTGCCGCGCCGACTCCGCGACTCGAATTCCACTAAGTTGCGGGTGCGGTGCTGGACGGCTTGCAGAACCATCAAAAGGCCGAAGAGCACGGCGGCCCCGGCCAGAAACACCCATACCGTGATCACGTTGACCGCAAAACCCGACATATCGCTTCCGCCCCGTCCAAACCCACGAAACGTACGATGCCGCGGAGGATACTTACGCCTGCCGCTTCAAAATCCCGATCACCAGGACGATCCCGATCAGTTCCAGCACGAAGGCCCCCAGCAGCAAAGACTGTCCGAGCGGATCGGTGTAAAAAATCTCCATGTGATTAGGATTGATGAGCGTGATCGCCACAAATGCAATCGGGCCGGTCATCGAGACGACCAACGCCGCTGCCCGACCTGCTCCCGTGGCGGCACGAATCTGCCGCATGGCCGCGACCCGATCACGCATCACCCCCGCCATTCGTTCGAGTGTCTCTCCCAGGTTGCCGCCGGTCTGCCGCTGAATGGACAGCGTCATCGTGAACAGTCGCATTTCCGGGATACGCACTCGATCGGACAGTCGCTTTAGAACGCTGGACAGGCCGCGGCCGAATTCCAGTTCCTGGCTGCAACGGGCACACTCGTCCGCCAGAACGCCGCCAAGTTCCTCGGCAGCGAGTTGCAGGCCCTGATCAACGCTCTGCCCCGCGCGGACCGCACGACTCAGAAGATCCAGCAGTTCCGGTAGCTGCTGCCGAATGGCACGCCAGCGTTTCTGACGCTCCAGGGTAAGCACGACCAGAAACGCGGTCATACCCAACATCGTCGCGCCGATCGCGGCGATGACGTTATCCAGCCAGAGCAACATGGCCGCGCCGACCGCCAGGCCAAACACCAGCATCGTCATGAATGCGGTGACACTCGAGTAGCCCATCCCCGACTCGACCGCCAACCGTTCGAACGCAAGATCCAGTCGTCCCCGGGTCGATGACGCCTCGGGGACATCGTGAACAGCCGCGGGACGGCGATAGCGCGAGCGTGACGACTTCACCGCTGCCGGAGCAAACAGATCCCGCAGTACCAGGTAAACCGCCTGGACAATCGCAACGGTGGCCAGAAACACCACCAGGACAACGGGCCCAATTCCCAATCCCATGCCGCTTTTCCCAGTCGATCACAACCGCGCGTCGTCCGCGCTGCTCCATGCGTCCCGTATCCCGGCCGACATGCCGCCGCCAGGGCTCACTTCGCTGCCAGCAATTCCGCCGGAATCTGTTCTCCGGCTGCTTCAATCCGCTCTCGGCATTGCGGCGTTTCCCCCGTCGCGACAAACGAACCCGTCGCGATGCCATCCGCGTCGAGGCCCGACTGCTTAAAGACAAACAAGTCGCGGACCATGAGGCGTCCGTCTTCGACGCCGCACAGTTCCGACACACGCATCACTCGTCGCGCTCCGCCCTTCAATCGGGAAACATGGACCAGCAACTGGATGCCGAAGGCGATGTACTCGCGAACGACACTCACCGGCAGTTCGAAGCCCGCCATCGCGACCATCAACTCCAGGCGCGCCAGCGCGTCCCGGGTGTCGTTAGCGTGAATCGTGGTGAGCGAGCCCTCATGCCCTGTATTCATCGCCTGCAGCATGTCGAGGGCTTCCGCTCCGCGGACTTCCCCGACGATGATCCGATCGGGACGCATACGCAGGCTGTTGCGCACCAGGGCTCGTTGCGTGATTTCGCCGCTCCCTTCCGTGTTCGACGGCCGAGTCTCCAGCCGGATCACGTGACGATGGCGTAACCGGAGTTCCGCCGCATCTTCAATCGTGATCAGCCGTTCGTCGTCGGGAACATGCTGGGCCAGCGCATTCAAGAGCGTCGTCTTACCGGCCCCGGTTCCTCCCGAGACCAAGAGGCTGCATCGCGCGGCGACTGCGGCCATCAGGAACCGGGCGATCGGCTCGGTCATGGTTCCGTTGTCGACCAGGTCGTCCAGCGAAAAGGGTTCGGCTCGAAAACGACGGATCGACAGGTTCGGACCATCGATCGCAAGGGGACGAATGACGGCGTTCACGCGCGAGCCGTCCGGCAGCCGCGCGTCGACCATCGGATTGACTTCATCCACCCGCCGCCCAATCCGGGAGGCAATTCGCTGGATAATCCGTACCAGGTGGGCTTCATCGGCAAACACCACCGACGTTGGCTCCAGTCGACCGCGGCGTTCGACAAAGATCTCTTGCGAATTGTTTACCAGGACGTCGGAAATGTCAGGATCTTGAAACAACGGCTCCAGCGGCCCGAGGCCAAAGACTTCGTCGACGAGTTCGGCCAGCAGTCGTGTCCGGTGAACCTGCTCCTCGCGGGTGAGTTCCTCATCGATCAGTTCTTCGCCCACCAGTCGAACTTCGCGTTCCAGTTCGTCTTGCGGCAATTCGGCTAATAATGCCAGGTTCAGCGAGTCAACCAGCTTCTCGTGCAGACGCACCTTCAGAAGCTGGTACTCGCGTTCCGGAGACGTTCTGGCATCGGCGGGCAGTTCGGTCAGCCGCGTCAACATGGCGGGCATTGGCAATCGCTCCTCGGTCGGGATACCGAACGAACAGGCAAAGTGCATGCCAGACGTGTCGCCCGGATGTTCCATTCGAACTGCGGGTAGTTGCCGTAAGCCCTGAAATCAAGACGTCTTTCGAAAACGTCACCCGCAAAAATAACCCGAAGCGTCAGCGAGGGATGTCCTGTCTCTTCCCTCGCTGACGCTTCAGGTCACTAAATCCTCCAGGACAAGGGCCGGCGTTCCGCACATCCTCATTCACAAAACGGCAAGGGCTGCGGTCCATGAGACCGCAGCCCTCGGAGATTCGATCGTTTGAAGAGTTCTCACGAACCGCCGACGCGCGAATCCAGCGGCAGTTCGCGGCCCGTGCTCACAGGCAGCACCGGTTCATCGAACGGGCTGGTCCGATCGGGATCGGCGGCGACCGGCGTGCTGATCAGGCCGGGTAGCGTACGATCATCAGAAAGGGGGCGACGGTAGCCCTCGAACTCGACGACGGACTTCGTGCCGCCCCGATAAACTTCGATGCGTTCGCGCTGTTCCGGACCGGGCAGGCCCAGAATGTCCTCGATCATCAGCCGCTGCGCTGTTGAATTGCTGACCGGCAAGATGTTCCCCACATCATCAGGGTTCCGCAGGGCCAGCGACAGTTCCCCGCGCGACTCGACCACCTTCAGCGCCTTGGCCTGCGGGGGAGTCACGGCCAGCGTCACCGTCCCCTTGTCCAGACCATTTTTCAGAGCCACGTCCGGATGCAGGTTCTGGTTGATCGCCAGAACTTCCACCATCTCCAGAAGCGTGAGCGTGACCTCGGGACGATCTTCCGCGGGGCTCGATCGGAAGATCACGTCGACATACGATCCCGGCCGGGCAAAACCGGCCACGGCACCAACATCCTGAATCGGCACCGTCACGGCTCGATATCCCGGACGCAACTGGTCCGCCAGACCAGGTCCCATACCGTCCGGATAGAAGAAGGCCGGCGCGAACGTTTCCCCCTGTTTAATTTCCGTCTTCAGCACGCGTTCCGCAATCTGCCGGGTGTCTGACATAAAAGCCGATCCCTTAAACCGGCTCTTCGCGAAATCCTCGGGGGTGAATGAAAAGACCGCGATGTCGTTCATCGTCACCCGCTGTCCGGCGCGCAAATCGATGGCCGCCACGGGCACGAAGACCTTGGCCGCCTTGCGAGCCGGCGCGGGAGCGACAGCCGCCGTCTGCTGCCCCGCCAGGAACTGCCGAACCGCGACGGCACCGCTCAGTCCCAGCAGGACGGCAAAGACTGCCGCCGTGAGTGTCCCCGGATTCAACTTCGACATATCGTCAACTCCGCGTCGTGCTACGATCTGTTATCTGATTGACGGCTTCAGTTCACGGCCGCCGTAATCGCTCTCAACGTGCCACCAGCCAGCCGCCAGGAACTCATTCCGAGGTCGTTCCGTTTACGAAGCCAATCGGATTCGGGACCGGGTTCGCGGCAACAGTATCGGAATACTGTGAGGTCACTGTCCCCACTGTAAAGCTGTACGACTGATTGACCTGTTCGAGCGCTGAAGCGACGTCCCCAAACTGCTGGGCAAACTGGTCGCGCATCGTCACCAGCCCGCAGACCATTCCGATTCCGAGGATCGTCACCAGCAGCAAATACGATGCTCCATCGACGGAACCCCGTCGATGAGAATGGACGTCTTCTTCGCGAACAATGCGCTTCACGTGATCCTCTCGAGACATTTTTTCGACTGAGACTCGGTACCGCTCTTCACCCCGACACTACAGAGCACCACACTGTTACGATCTTAAGCAGAAAAAGTGTCGTGCCAGCTATTCATTCCGAAGTCGCGTCCACCAACATGTTAATGCATGCCGGCTCGTCATTGGGACCAGTTTGTTGGTCGCTGCCGGTGGCGGCCTCACAGAAATCGGAAAGGTCTATAAAGATCGATCCAGCGACGCTTCCCACTGACGTCGTGATCGCTGCGAAACTGTATGAGTGGTCGAACTCCGAGACTGCGTCGGCGACGTCGGCAAGCTCCTGAATCACTTGGTCACGAACAGTCACCAAGCCGGTGATGAGACCGATCACAACAATCGTCGTAATCAGAACCTGTTCCGAAGACGCCAGGAAACCACGGTCGTCGCGCCACAGCATCACCAGACTCACCACTGCACTCCTATCACAGCCCATTCCCATTGGACGCCGAATGGAGAAGAATATATCGGTCTCTGCCATCCAACCGACCATACAATTACCTATACTGAATCCAGTCGCTCCGCCACCAATATCGATTTACAAGTGCAATCTTGTTAGCGACTAAGGAGAGGGGCAGAACCGAACAAGAGTGAGAATGAACCTGCCCAACGGAGAGAAGGGCAGGTTCGGATCAAGCAACATTACGACAGGTTCTGACCTGGAGATCAGTCTCCTTCGCTGGTCGGGGTGACAGCCAAAATCGCGAGGCACGTCGGCTCGTCGTTAGTCCCGGTCTGCTGGTCTGAGCCGACGCCGGTATCACAGAAGTCAGCCAAGTCGGCAAAGATAGTTCCGGCGGTGCTAGCAGCGTGAGCGGTGGCGCCGCTATAGCTGTACGATTGATCAACTTCCGAAATCGCGTCGGCGACGTCGGCCAGTTCCTGAATGACCTGGTCACGGACGGTGACGAGGCCGGTGATCAGGCCGATCACGACGATCGTCGCGATCAGGACCAGTTCGGACGAGACGACGAAACCACGGTCGTCGCGCAGCAAGGCAACAAACTTGTTCATGCGGTAAACCCTGTTCTTGAAACCACTGAAAGGACTGTGATGCGAAAGACCACGAAAGCAGGTTCGCGAGGCCCGCATGTCTTCCGCTGGTGTCGATCGACATCCGTTCTGATAGCAACGGTGATGCCGAGCGATCAGACCCATCACGTTTTTCAGGGCGTTTTCACGGCTGAGAGCCAATTGCTGGTTGCGAAGGCCAATCCCGCGAACGGAAACCGCACCTTCGCTTCGAGGTATCCCCACCTCGCGACTCGAAGCTGATAACTCGGGTTAACAGGTACATCCCGCAGGGGAGCGCCTTAGAGCGCCCCGTTTTCAGGCGATTTTCGTCGTTCCCAGGCGGGATCTGGGGAACAGGTGCATTTCGCCGATTGATTTCCTGACCGCGAAGCGGTCAAAGACGGCAGCCGTGGGTCGCGCAGCCCACCCACGGAAAAAATGGACATCGATTGGGCCCTCGACCCCCAGCGGGGGTCGAAAGAAAGATGAGAAGGACGATACCGGACCGTGGGTGCGCTGCGCGACCCACGGCTACCGTCTTCGATGCCTACGGCATCGCAGGAATCGAAATTACTCGCTCCCTGACTCGTCCTCGGTCGGCGGCACATAGCCGTTCATGACTTCCGCCGGCTCGCGGCCGCGCCACAGAGCCAGCGCCCGACCGCCATGGGTGAGGAACGGATAGAATCGAGCGACCTGGCTGTCGGTGAGGCCCAGAATTGACTTCGCCAGCCAGCCTGCCGCTCGAACAACCACCTCGCGGGGCGGCTGAATCTGGTCAGGCGCGATGCCCCACCACTCCAGAACGTGACCCGTCACCAGGATGCGGTCAGCCAGTTCGCCCATCGGCCCGGTACTGGCGGAACGCAATCCCTCTTCCTCCTCGCCAGGCCATTCGAGAGACCAGAAACCTTCCGGAGACTGCGTCTCCACCAGCCGTCGCGTCGCGTCTTGCAAGTGCGCCACGACCGCCGCGCGAGATTCCGGCGACAGAATCGGCGTCTCGCTGTCGATCCGCAACATCATGGCGAGCGTATGCAATCGATGTTGACCGCCGCAAACTCCCAAGCTGCGGCGCTGCCGCATCAGGCGCTCGGCGAGCCGGTCAAAACTCAGTCGCTGTCCTTCCGTGGAATACCAGTCGCCGCGTGGTGCCAGATACAGGAGGTACGCGAGTGTCGACCATTCATACTCCACCTGGTTCAAACTAAAATCTTTGAGCGATGCGTTCAGAATATCGCCGACCACGTACTCGCCTTTCGGCGTCAACACGGGGTAGTCCAGCGGCGTTCCCACCTCGGCCAGCCCCGCGAGCGTATGATCGACGTGGCTGGCGGTCGCCTGCCCCTGCTGCGTTCGTACCACGAGGTCGCCGCGCGTATCGGGGGCGATAAACGGAGCCGTCTTCGGCCCCCACGCCTCGGCGAACTGCCGGTTGTCCAGCAGAAGTTCGCGCAGTTCCACGCCCGACAGACATTCGGGGTCGCTGAACTCGGCCGCCAGTCCCCAGCAGCGCAGCGCGTGATCGACATGGTTGATTTTCGGCTGCGGACCACGAAACCGCGGGCGCAACCGCCACAACACCTGGTGGAGTGTCTCGTCAGACACCACCGACGGATCGTCGCGCAGAGGCCGGACCGTTCGCGGCTGCTGGTTCGGCTGCGGAAGCTCCCGAAGAGCGTGCTCGCGATCGATCTCGAGCTTCCCCCAGGCCAGCGTCCCCACGACGGCGACAACCTGAACGAACCAGAACGCTTTCATCAAAACCGGGACACCACGCATGACTGCGTTGCTCCTGAATGGCCGATCACTTGAGTCGACTGACTCTATCTGTCGAGGGCGAAAATCAGTGAAAACATTTCTGCTGGGTGGCACGCCCTGGAGGCTTTGCGGAAGGGCGTGAAGTTATTTCATTCACCTCGCCCTTCGAAGACTCAGGGCGTGCCACCCCCGCATTCCTCCAAGACAAACCACTAATCTTCCACCGGGCTTTCATTGGTGGGTATCACGGCCGTTTCGGTCGCTTCGACGTCTCCGTCACCCGGCTTCCGATGATTCCTCGTCGCCACGTAACCAAAGTCGTCCTCGTAGACGATGCTCCAATCCGGCAGGCCGCGAACAATCCGGTCGGTAATAGGCTGCAACGTCGTATGCACGACAATCGTGTTGATGCGGTAGAGGTCCAGTTTTCGTTCGTACCCGGCATTGCCTCGTGCCAGGGCGAGATAGTCTTTCCAGACCCTTGCAGGGGCGACGTGGATGGCGTTCGTGGTCATAAAGACCTGCAAATTCGGCGGCCCCGCGAACGACAGATAATCGCCCCACCACTGGGGATTCATGATCTGCCCCTGGGGGGGATGCTCGCGGAGATACGCGGTGAGGGCTCGCGGCGTTTCCTTGGCGTACAGAAATTTTTCGGGCCGTCCATTCCCGCCAAAAACCGGAGTGCTGCACGGAGCCAGCGTAAACGTCACCCAGATCAAGAGCACGGCGAGCAGCGAATAGTTGAAGGAGGGCCGTGCCCACGTCGGGTCATTTTGCAGGGAGAGCCGCGAGGCCAGCCAGGGCTTCAGCCGGCGCCAGATGTCATCAAGTTGCGGCACGATGACAATCGCCAGAATCGGCGCGTACCAGGTAATCATCCGCACGCGAAGACAGACCGCGAAGGTGAACAATCCCAGCCACAGGACATCGCGAGGCCGCATGGCGACACGGCCGTGTCGCAGCGCGAGACCCAGCAGAATCCACGACGCGCCGAGGGTAATGCCTTCCGCGGAAACCATTTCCAGGCGAAACCATTCCTCCACATCATTCAGGTTCGGATTGGTCGAAAACACCAGCGAATGAACCAGCAATTCCCACCCATAAGGATTCAAGCAGACGGCGGCCGTCGCCAGTTCCACCATCAATAGCAGCCGGATGACTTCACCATCCTGCAAGACGTCTTCCACCCGTCCCGACTTCCAGGCCACTTCGATCACGCGCCCCAGCCAGGCCAGCCCCAGGACGGCCAGACCGACGATGAACGAACCGTGCAGATTGGCCCACAGGGCCATCACGAGCGGAACCGCAAGCAGGCGAATCCACCCATTGCGTTTCGTCGGAGCCTGTTCCGTCCGAATCAAAAGCCAGAGCACGACGGCGAAACAAAGACTGCCAAAGATCTCCGGCCGAATGATTGCATGCCGGGTGAATCCCGTGAAAAAGATGATCGCCGTCCCCGCGACCACGATCACCTGCGAGCGCGTCTGCAACCAGAAAATGCGAGCGAAGACGAGGTAGGTCGCCAGCCCCACGATCGCGAAAATCGTCGAGTACCCCTCGTCTCCCAGGAGTCGCCCGGCTCCCGCCAAGGCGACCTGTCCCAACCAGGCCGTGCAGGTAATCGGCACCCCTTCGGTCAACGGGGTGTAGGGATCCTCGGTCGGAAGCGCTCCGTGATCGAGCATCCAGTTCCCGTAGGCGATGTGACCCCAGACATCGGTATAGAACAGGGGGATATAATTGAGATGCAGAAACAGCACGCTGAACCACAACGCCAGAAAGAGATGTCCCGGCCCCAGGGCATAGCGCATCCCGATTTGCGGTGTCAGATCGTGCAAATCCACCCGGGTCGATCCGGTCGCCATCGTTATTCCTTCTGTCGATCCTGCTTCGCGACGATTCGTCGCCACGAACTCGCTGGACGCTCAGTAATTACCCTCGACCATCAGCCTGGTTCCCCACCCACAACCGAGGGTTCGACGGCGTCGCTCTCCCGGATTCGACGGCGCGAAGCCGCGCTGGTCGAGGTTCTTTCTTCCAGCGAATTGCCGAACGCGCGTCGTCCCGGTGCCAGGCCCGGATCACGAACGATGAACAACGGCCGCCCGCGGACCTGGTCGTAGATGCGAAAGACGTACTCGCCCAAAATCCCCACGCCCAACGCGTTAATCATTCCAAAGAACGCGGCCACACACAGTTGAGACGTCCAGCCAGGAATGGCTTCCCCGGTCAGCATTCGGTGGTAAAATGCGAACAGCCCCACGCCCAGAAAGACCACGAACGAAGCTGCGGCAATCCCATAGAAAATTCGCAGCGGAAACGTCGAGAACGAAAAGACGGCCGTTTGCGCCAGCCGGAACAGCCCTCTTAGCGAAACGCGGGGGTTGTCGTCATACCGGGCCAGCCGTTCGACCGGCAGGCCCTCTTGGCGAAACCCGACCCATTGCCGCAGTCCCGGAAAGTATCGCTCCCGTTCGGGCAGCGAATTGATCTGGTCGACGACCGATCGATCCAAGAGCGAAAAATTCCCAGCATCCCGAGGAATCGGCTGGTCGGCAATCGCGTTCAACACGCGATAAAAGCTGACAAACAGCGTCCGCTTCCAGATCGCCTCTTTACGATCGGTCCGCACGGCGTAGACCACGTCGGCTCCGTTCCGCCACGCCTCGAGAAACCGCGGAATGGCTCGCGGATCGTCCTGCATGTCCGAATCCATCAGCACGACCGCGTCGCCCGTTGCCGCCGCCAGACCTGCCTGCACGGCCGCCTGGTGACCAAAATTGCGGACGAAATGCAGCACGCGAACGTCGTCCCGCAGCGCCGCGATATCATCCAGCCGCCCGCCGCTGCCATCGGTCGAGCCATCGTCGACGAAAATCACTTCCAGCCGCACCGGCTCCAGGGCGACGGCATCGGTGATGGCCTCCATCAGATCGCCGAGCACCCGGACTTCATTGAAGACCGGCAGCACGATCGAGAGGACCGGCGGTGATTCCACGGATTTCACGTCGTGTGTTCCGATTTCTTAACACTTTGTCAAACCGTACGACCGCGCTCGAATCGCGCCTGTAACGCCAGTTCACGCAATTTCCGGGGCGAACGAGGGTCTTCTACTTCGTCGCGCTGGGAATCGATCTCTAACGCATGTGGTGCAGCAACGCCTGTTCCCAATCGTCCCCCGGCCCCGTGTCTTCGGCCCATTCAGGCGCGAAATTTGCCTCACCATGTCGCTGGAATGGACTTTCGGACTCGCAGGCGCGTCCGAAACCGGTGTTCGGCGACGAACCTCTAACACAGCCGGTTGTGCCTGTCAGAAGTCTGCGAAAATCCAGGCAAAAACTGGATTGCACAGAGGTTGTGTTAGGGATGAGACAGTGATCCGCGACCAATGGCAGGTTCCGCCCGAGGTCGCCGATCCAACCAAGGTCGATTTTCGAGTGATGCCTCCCGCGAACGACTCGTCGCCCGGAAGCGCCTGGCTGGTGCTCGCGTTGCTGCTCGCAACGGCCGGCCCCCTCTTTGTCTGCCTGCCCCTCACGAACGACACCGAGGTCTACGACCTGCAAGCCTGGATTTTTCTGCGCGGCGGCACCCTCTACGCCGATGTCTTCGAACCGAATTTCCCCGGCATCATCTGGCTCCATGCCCTGGTCCGATCGGTGGTTGGCTGGTCCTCCGAGGCACTTCGCCTGTTCGACCTCGGCATGCTGGGCGTGCTGCTCGGCCTCGTCTGGACGAGTTGCCGCCTGGCGGGGCTCGAACGACGCCCAGTCGCCTGGCTGGCGGTCCTGCTCTGCTTCGCCTACCTGTCGCAAAGTGAATGGGTGCAGACTCAGCGCGACATGTGGCTGCTCGTTCCGCTGACGGCTGCCATCTGTCTCCGCCAGCTTCAAATTCAGCGAGTTCGCGACAGCGCGGCGGGGCGAAAGCTGGTCCTGGCTGGCTTCGTGGAAGGTCTTGTCTGGGGTGCTGGCATCTGGCTGAAGCCCTACATCGTTGTTCCAGCCGGTCTGGTTTGGCTGGTTTCCGCACTGCGGATGGGGCAACCGCGCTCGATCGCTCGCGATGTCGTCGGCTTGCTGGCCGGGGGCCTCGTTGCGGGGGGCATGGGGATGGCGGGTCTCGCCGCCAGCGGAGCCTGGGCTCCCTTCTGGGACGTCGTCTCGAACTGGGCTCCCTATTATTGGGAAGCCCGGCTGGACCATTGGACGCGCGGTCGATTCATCGCGATGGTCTATCGCCTGAGCCCCTGGATCTTCGTCGTTCCCGCCGCCGGTCTTCTCGCCATGTCGGGGATTCGCCGGGCCGTCGCCGCGACCCTTGGCGGAACGGACATCGAGACCGACGACGCCGGCATCGCCACGGGCTCCGCCGACCGTCGAACCGATCTCTTTGGCCTTTGGAGCGCGGCCTTCCTGGGCTGGACGGTGCAGGTTTATGGGTGCCAGCACCTGTTCGACTACGTTCATTGGCCGCTGATCTGGCTTGCGCTTGTTCTCGCGGGCCTATCGGCTGCCATTGATCCGAGCGGCTGGAAGAAAGTCGTCGTCTACGCCTTCCTGCTACTGGCGATCGTGTTTTCGCCCTGCATCGACCTGGATCGTCTCGCTGTCTGGCCCCGCTGCTTCACCGAGGGAAGTTCGCCCGAAGTTCGCAATCGGCTGGCCCTCATTCCCACCCCCAACTGGGTCGATCTGGCCGCCGCCGAAGCCTTTCTCCGCGAACAACACGTCGCCAATGGCGATGTCGACACCATCAACAATAGTCTGGTCGCCCTCTATCGCGATCTTGACATAGCCCCCGCGCATCGGTTCGTGTTTCAGGAATCGGTGTTGATGATCCTCAAGCCGCTGCGGCGGGAAATCTGGGGAGAGATCCTCGGCGGCCCCCAGCGTTATGCCGTGACCGATCTGGCCGCAGTCGGTCTGATGCCCCCCCGGCACGACTCCAGGACGGAGCGAGGCCAGACACCGCTGTCGTTGCCACCCGGTTTGGAGAAACGCTACCCCTGGAACCTGCCGGTCGTGTTTCAGGCGGGAACCATCGTCGTTCGAGAACGCCCTCCCGAATCACGAACCGCATCAACATCCAGCGACGTACCAGGCCCCGCACGGTCACGCGAAGACGCGCTGCCGAACTGAATTCCGGAATTCTGACATGACAAAACCTGACTCCCCCTCGTACCGCGTCGGCCCGTCGTCCCTGGGACGACCGTTCGCGGCTGCCCTGGTCGCTGCCCTTGTCGGAATCTCGGGCTGCGGCGAAGGTTTCCAGCTCCAGAACCGCTGGACCACCACCCATATGTACATGGAGTTTCTGCCGCGAAACCAGATCGTGGTCGCCTCGCGAGCCGAAGGGACGTCTCGCGGTATCTACCAGTTGGATGAAACCACCGATCCCATCACGCTGGTCTATTCGGTCTATCGCGAATCGGGTGACAACGTCTGGGCCAAGTGCGAACTGCTGCCGCTGGGTGGAAAATTCCTGCAAGTCGACATGAAGGAACTTCTCGTCAACGGAGAGCCGGCACGGCTGCCGCGCAAGTCGAAACTTCTGCTCGAGCGGTCGGCGACCAACGCCTTGAATTCTCCCGCGACCGCCAACGAAATCGCGGCTCCCGCCACCGAGTCAAACGAACAGCGAGCCGACTCCGCGACCGTCCGCTCCTTGCGATAAATCTCGCTGAAAACGTAGGGTTCTCTGTGCGGACCATCTTCCCGTGGCATTCTAAAAGCGCGGTCCTCACAGCGGACCCTACTACGGCGCTATCCGATATACAGCGCGCCGGTTGACGGTTCGATCCTCCGGCGCTCTCGTCGAAACTCGCTGGCGATCCGCCAACGCAGGATGAGCCGACGCAAGAAACCAGACCGCGCCCAATCAGCCGCGTGTCGTGCGCGAATCGATTCACGCAACTCGCGCAAGCGTTTCTGAAACTCCGGGTTGCCGCGTAGCTTCCATTTTCCGCTGGCAACAAATCGCGGCTTCATGAAGTGGTCCTCGAAACGGCCTCGCCAGCCAGACTCAACACCATGCGCTTCGGAAAGTTCCGAGCGGCCGAGCTTGATCGCCACATTCTGACAAGCTCTTCGAACCTCTCCAAGATCGAGTCAGCCAACACACTCCGCTCCCGCAAGTCGCGGCGCTCTGCCGAATCGGGTATGACAATCGAATCCGGGAGATCGCTGCACGAGGAAGTCGCCGACGCTCCCAGAACCTTCTGGCGTCGCGCGGAGTATTCGGCATGTTCCCAAGTTGCTGCCTGGGCTGGCTCGTTTCGCTGTCGCTCGTTCAGACGGCTCCCGCCGAACGACCGAACATTCTGTGGTTGACCAGCGAAGACAATAGCCCCTACCTCGGCTGTTACGGCGATCACCTCGCCAAGACGCCAAATCTCGACCGCTTCGCCAGTCGTGGTGTCCGCTATCGACTCGCCTTCTCGGGAGCCCCCGTCTGCTCGACCGCCCGCTCCACCTTGCTGATGGGTCTACACGCGACATCGCTGGGGCTGCACAACCATCGAAGTGCCGTTGCGCTTCCGAAGCAGTTCGTTCCATTTCCGCAACTGCTTCGCGACGCTGGCTATTACTGCACGAACAACTCAAAGACCGACTATAACTTTGCCACTAGCGGCAAACGCAGCCCCACCTTCATGTGGGATGTCAGCAGTCCCCGAGCCCACTACCGCAATCGTCAGCCCGGCCAGCCATTCTTTGCCGTCTTCAACAGCACGACATCGCATGAAAGCCAGACAACCGACGAAGCATTCTCCAAGCCGCCACTACGCGATCAGCCACGAGTCATATCGCCAGGCCAGATTGTCCTGCCGCCATATCATCCCGATACCCCCATCCTCCGCGAAAACTGGTCTCGCTATTATCAGCGGATCACGCAGATGGACGCAGAGATCGGCCAACATCTCGACGAGCTCGAAGCGTCCGGTCAGGCCGACAACACCATCGTCTTCTACTTCTCGGACCACGGCGGGGCGCTCCCCCGTGGCAAACGCAACGTCCACGATTCCGGCACTCGCGTCCCGCTGATCGTCTTCTTTCCTCCGAAGTGGCAACACCTGGCCCCAGCGAAGCCCGGCGAATGGTGCGACGACATGGTCTCATTCACCGACTTCGCCGCGACCGTTTTGAACCTGGCCGAGACTCCCATCCCCGAATGGATGGAAGGCCGACCCTTTCTCGGTGCGAACCGGGCCAGTCCTTCGGAAGCCGTCTACCTGTTTCGCGGACGCATGGACGAACGGACCGACGTCGTCCGCGCGATTCGCACGGCTGACACGCTCTACGTTAAGAACTTCTCACCGCATCGGCCGTATGGCCAGCACTACACCTATCCGTTCACGGTCATGCCGAGTATGCAGTCCTGGTTCGATGAATATCAGGCGGGGCGCTGCAACGCCGCCCAGCGTGTCTACTGGGAGCCCAAGCCGTCGGAAGAGTTTTACGTTACGACAGACGACCCATTTCAAATCAATAACCTGATCGACTCGGCCGACCACCAGGCTGCGATTCAATCCGCGCGAACACGGCTACGGGAAACACTACTCCGCACACACGACGTCGGCCTGATTCCCGAAGGTCTCGCCGAACGATTGTCCGAGAAGCGAACCTGGTACGACGTGGTTCACTCATCCGATTATCCCGCCGAACGGGTGCTCGACGCGGCCTGGCGCGGCTCATCCCGCGGCGTCCCTCTCGACGATCGCCGCTCTGACCTTACTCATCCCCACCCGGTGATCCGCTACTGGGGCGTCAAGGGCTTGCTTGTCGACATCGACCACGCGAAACAACTCCGCGACCCGCTTCTGGCCGCGCTGAACGACGACTCGTTCGAAGTCCGTGCCATCGCGGCCGAGGCTCTCGGACATCTGGGAGAAGCCGGCTCCGCCCTCTCTGCCCTCGCGAACATTGCCCGCAAAGGTAACGACGCCGAAGTCCTCGCCGCCCTGACCGCTCTCGAAACCCTCACCGTGAACGGCTGGATCACCCCCGATGCCGCCCTCGCGGCGGCCGGCACACGACCAGCCGAACCCGCCGAACGAATCTACAAGCTGCTTGAAAGCCGCCGGTGATGCGACAAGCTCTCACAGTCCATAATCAGCGGGCTTCTTCCCCTTCACATACCCGCCGAAGCTGAACTTCGTCGGTTTGTACTCGCCCACCAGGTCCACACTCGAATTGGGATCGATCTTCTCTTCCATCCCCAGGCCCCAGTAGCAGGCATTCACGATCATTCGCCGCGTCCCTGGACTTACCAAATCCGACGCCGCCCCCATCGTCGTGGTAAAGATGCGTGCCGTTTTCCCCGACGGGCCGGTGTAGGTCTTCGTCCAGGCCACCGGCATCATCGGGTCGTTCTTCGGCCCTTCCAGCGGCGGATCATTCGGCTTCATCCCTTGCAGAATCTGGCCCAGAACAATCGGCTGCGAATCGCCCGGCAGCGGCAGCGTGACGCCATAGACGTCGGTGTCGCCCCAGATGTCTCCCGACTTCAGCCCCGTCAGAATCGGATGATTTTCCTGGCCGGGAGCCGCCAACCCGCGCGTGCTCTGCGATCCGTGCGAGCCATGATGGCTGATCCAAGTTTCCCCCAGCACCTGCCGGCCGAAGCCGCCGTCCCAGTCCTTGCTGGTCCATGTCCAGTCTTTATAGGCCGACTTCGCATCGAGGTTGAACGCGTGCGTCGCCGTCCGCAGGCCAATGATCGGCCGCCCCGATTCCACGTAGTCGACAATGTGCTTCATCTGCTCATCGGGGAGATTGCGAAATCGCAGGAAACAGATCATGAGGTCCGCCGTCTTCAGCGCCTCGAGGCCCGGAATGTTCTTCTGATAGTCGGGCTGAATCTCACCCGTTTCCGGATTGATGGCGAACAGCACCGTGCAGCGGAATCCGTGATGCTTCGACAGGATTTTCGCTAACTGCGGGCAGGCTTCCTCCGACCGGTACTCGTCGTCGCCGCTCACCAGCACGATGTGCTTGCCAACCCCCGGCCCCTCTTTCCCTTCGAAGACCAGCCAGGGGTCATCGGCCGCCACCGGCAGCGTCAGCATCATCAGAAATCCACAGGCCAACGGGCTACAGCGAAGCATTCGGCAACCTCTCGATTGGTAGATCTCTCGGTGGAACATCGGCGTACAACCGAAGTCGTTCTCGTTCGTCGCGTCAAACATCCATGTTACGGTCGCCGCGACCAAGGGCAATCGTCCTCGTTATTCGCGACTTCCCCATTTGCTGCGAATCCTCGCGGCGGATGCTACAGTAACTCGCTCATCGCGTTTCGACATCGTGGAGATTTCGCATGCACTTCCGGCCCATTGTCGGTCTGGCACTCGTCACGGCTTTCCTCTCCCCCGGCCTGCTGACCGCGCAATCGCCGCTCGTCGCCGAGACTGAACCCCTCTCGCCAGCCGAGCAACAGGCGAAATTCCATCTGCCGCCCGGCTTCGTCATTGAGCTGGTCGCCTCGGAACCCGACATCCGGAAGCCGATGAACCTCAAGTTCGACGCGGCTGGCCGGTTGTTCGTCACGCAGTCGATCGAATACCCGTTCCCCGTCGGCGAAGACGTTACCGGTCGCGACACCATCCGCGTCATGGTCGACACCAACGGCGACGGCCTCCCCGACAAGACGCAGGTCTACGCCGATGGCCTCAACATTCCGATCGGCGTCACGCCCGTTCCGGGCGGCGTGCTCGGCTATGCCATTCCCGAATTGTCCTTCTTTCCGGACGCCAATCACGACCTGAAAGCCGACTCCCGACAACCCATGTATGCCGCCTGGGGCTTTCGCGACACCCACGGCATGTGCAGTTCGCTCAACTACTGGATCGACGGCTGGGTCTATGGTTGTCACGGCTTCGCGAACGAGTCGTCCGTCAGTGGTGCCGACCGGCAGCCCCTGCAAATGCAGTCGGGCAACACCTATCGCCTTCGCCCCGATGGTTCGCACATCGAAGCCTACACCCGCGGGCAGGTGAACCCGTTCGGTATGTGCTTCGACGCCTTCGGCAACGTCTACACGTCGGACTGCCATACGCGTCCCGCCTATCTCCTCGTGCGCGGCGCCTACTACCCCAGCTTCGGCAAACCGCACGACGGCCTCGGCTTCGGGCCCGAAATGATGCAGCACGCTCACGGCTCAACCGGGATCGCCGGCGTCGTGGTCTACGACGCCGATCAGTTCGGCTCCGGCTATCACGGCAACCTGTTCCTCGGCAATCCCGTGACCGGCCGCATCAACCGCGACCACCTCGACTGGTACGGTTCGACGCCCATCGCCATCGAGCAACCCGACTTCCTCTGGTGCGACGACCCGTGGTTCCGCCCCGTCGACCTGCAACTCGGCCCCGACGGCTCGCTCTACATCGCCGACTTCTACAACCGCATCATCGGCCACTACGAAGTCCCCCTCACGCACCCCGGACGCGATCGCGAACGCGGCCGCATCTGGCGCATTCGCTACACCGGCACCCCCGAAGCCCCCGCCCAAGGAACTGCGGCTCCCGCTACTCTCGAAACGGCTGACATAGACACCCTGATCGCCGCGCTCGACCACCCGAACCTCACTGTCCGCGTGCAGGCCACCCATCAACTCGTCCAGCGGCAGAAAGCCAGCCAGCACTTGGCTGATCGGAAAGATCTCACCGAGCGCCAACTGGCCCATGCGATTTACGTCTGGGCACGACAGGGAACCCCCGAACGAGCCGTCGGCCTCGCCCAGTCCGAGTCCCCCCTCGTCCGCCTCCATCTGCAAAAGATGCTCGGCGACCTTCCCACCGAGCAGTTCGCCAGGTTCGCGGCCGTCGTTCGAAATGGTCTCCAGGACAACGATCCCCGAGTCCGCCGCGCCGCCGCCGAAGCTGCCGGCAAACAGCCGCAACCGGGCTGGGAAGTCGACCTGCTGACACTCTGGAAGAACTCCGACCCGGTCGATGCGCTTCTCGTTCACACGACCCGCATCGCTCTACGTGACCATCTCGCAAAATTCCAGGACTTCAGAGTCGACCCGTCTCCCATTGGCCTTCAAAACTTGGCCGATGTCTCCTTGGGGATTCCCGCCGAGCCAGCCGCCCGCTTCCTGGATCAGTTCGTCGCCACGCCTCCCGACTGGTTTGTCGCCCGCATCGACGAATATGCACGCCACCTCGCCCGCTATTCGAATGACTCTCGTCTCCCGGTCCTGATCGAATCCTTGCAATCGCACGACTCGTGGCCGCTCGAACGACAGATCACAGCTCTACGTGCCGTGGATCGCGGTTTGCAGGAACGCGGTGTCTCGCGTCCGGCAGCCTTGCTCGATTGGGCGAAAGGGCTGGCGGCATCGGCCTTGAACACCGGAAAACTCGTTCCGGCCCTCGAACTGACGCGAGACTACGGACTGTCAGAAAATCGTGAGGCCGTTGATCGATTCGCCCAGGACGACAAGCTCGACGACGGCCTCCGCAAACTCGCCTTCGAGACGCTCGCCGTCATCGCGCTGGACCGCGCGATTGAAACCGGGGCCGTCTGGTTGTCGCTTGCTTCACCCGATTTGAGGCAACATGCGGCCAACATGCTGGGCCAGCGCGATCGCGAGGACGTCCGCACGGCTCTGCTCGCCCAGCTTCAAGCCGCTCCGGCAGCCACCGAACTGATGATCGCTCGCGGCCTCGTGCAAACCCCGGCCGGTTCCGCCGCGCTCCTTTCGGCGATCGAAACCGGCAAGGCCGCGCCACGCCTGTTGCAGGACGGCCCGATCGAACAGCGAATGCGCGGCGCCAATCTCGCCGAGTTCGATGCGCGACGATCCAAGTTGCTCGAAGGTCTCCCCGCCGTCGATGAGCGCGTGACTCAGCTCATCGCCTCGCGCCGAGCCGCCGTTGCCGCATCCAAACCCGATCTCGTTCGCGGCCAGGCCCTCTTCAAGCAGCACTGCGCCGCCTGTCACAAACTGGGCGACGTCGGCAACAAGGTCGGCCCCGAACTGCACGGCGTCGGACTCCGCGGCCTCGATCGCCTGCTGGAAGACACACTCGACCCCAGCAGACTGGTCGATCAGGCGTTTCGCACCACGGTCATCAACACCGTCGACGGCAAGGTCATCACCGGGCTGCTGCTACGGCAGGAAGGAGCGGTCATCGTCCTTGCGGATGAACAGGGTCGCGAAGTCCGCGTCTCTGAAGGAGACATCGACGAACGGGCAATCCTGCCCCTCTCCCCGATGCCCGCAAACATCGCGGAAAAACTCAGCGAAACCGACTACGCCAATCTCCTCGGCTTTTTACTGGAACAGCGCCAATCCATAAAAAATTAGCCGCGACCCAACGGGGAGCGCTCGCGCTCTACAACTCCGTCCACGCGCGGCTGGCTCGCCCTCGCCGCGTGGCCGGCATCGACGGGCACCAGGCCAATCGTTGCACGACCTCGTCGACATCATCCGTCAGCAGAAAACGGCTGTAGTCGTCGCGGTCGATGCATCCTTCGGCCAGCATGGTTGTCCGCATGGCATCGAAAAAAGGCTGCCAGTAGTCGATCCCCACGAAGATCAGCGGAAAACCAAACAGCTTCCCGGTTTGAATCAGCGTCGCCGCTTCGAAGGCTTCGTCGAGCGTGCCGAATCCGCCCGGAAAGATGATGAATGCCTGCGAGTACTTCACCAGCATCACCTTGCGGACAAAGAAGTACCGAAACGTGACCAGCCGGTCGATGTACGGGTTGGCCGCCTGCTCGTGCGGCAGAACAATGTTGCACCCGATCGAGTAGCCCCCGACATCTTTCGCCCCCCGGTTGGCCGCCTCCATGATTCCCGGCCCGCCCCCCGTCATAATGTTGAATCCGTCGCGCGCCACGGCCGCCGCGGTCGCACGAGCCAGCTTGTAGTAGCGATGGTTCTCGTCGAAGCGGGCCGACCCGAAAATCGTCACGCACGGTCCCAGAAAATGGAGCGACCGAAACCCGCGCAGGAACTCGAAAAAAATCCGAACCAGGCGAAAGAACTCCGCCGTTCGGGAGCGAGGCCCTCCCAACAGCCTTCGATCTTCCGCCAGCGTGCTGGGCGACGCGGGCGGTATTGTCACCGGCTCTTTCTCGACTTCAACCGCAGACATGACGGGGCGTCCCGGATGCGTCGCCGAGTCTCCGCCGGTATCATCGCGCGTGCTGGACCGCGAAGGCGGTCGCGACAACCCAACAGAGAACGGCTTGTTTCATGATTGAGCATGTGGAAATTGACGGCGTCCAGTTGTGGCTGAGCCAGCCCGATCAGTCAACCGGGGAATGGATCGGCCAAAAAGAGGTGCTGCGGCAACTCCTGGCCTGCTGGCTGGTGGTTGACGACCAGGATCTCCCGCTCGCCCCGCGCCTCGCCGGACCGCCGGGAATCGGCAAAACGACTCTCGCCATCTCTGCCGGGCGGGTCCGGCAGCAGGGGCTCTATATCTACCAGTGCACGGCTGACACGCGGCCGGAAGACCTGCTGGTCACTCCCGTCCTCGCCGAGAGCGGGGCGATCAAGTACCACGCCAGCCCGCTGGTCACCGCCATGATTCGCGGCGGCATCTGCATCCTCGACGAAGGGAACCGCATGAACGAGAAGTCGTGGGCCAGCCTCGCCCCACTGCTCGACCATCGCCGTTACGTCGAATCGATCGTCGCGGGCATCACCATCCACGCACACCGCGACTTCCGCTGCGCCGTCACGATGAACGACGACGAATCGACCTTCGAAATTCCCGACTACATCCTCAGCCGGTTGCAGCCCACACTCACGCTCGGCCAACCGAACCGGGCCGATGAGATGGCGATCCTCAAGTATCACCTGCCGTTCGCCGAAGCCGAAATGCTCAGCCTCACGGTCGATTTCCTGCAGCAGTCGCACGAACTGAATCTCGATTTTTCGACCCGCGATGGCATCAACGTGCTGCGATACGCCATGAAACGGCTGATCCAGAACGACAGGCACCCGGCCGGAAAAGACAAGATCTGGGGCGAAGCTCTCGCTGCCTGCCTGGGCGAAGACGCCATCGACCTCGAACGCCTCTCCCGCCGCAAACGCCAAACCCTCGGCGGCGAAGCCACCCCCATGGGCCTGGGCGACTTCTTCTTCGACCCCGAAGACCCCCTGCACCCCGATGCCGAGGAGGACGACGAGGAGTAATGATTCGTCGCGGCTTACAGTCGGTGTACCACTGGCTCCGCCAGTGTGCTTTCACTCGAGGGGGGAATAACATGAGGCACTGGCCGAGCCAGCGCCTCGCACTCGTATCTTTCATATAGACGAAGCGCTACCGGCTCTGAAATTTCCGCAGCGCCTTATCCGGGTCGGCGTTGAAGAGGTCATCGCTGCCAAACGGATCAGCCGGTTGTGTCGTGGTTGGCGCTGGCGCGGGCGTTCGCTCGGGCGTCGAACGAATCGGCGGCAGATCGTCGACCGGGGGGAACAGGTTGCGATTTTCGGGCATCGTCGAACGGGTCGGGCGACGTTCATCTTCCGGCCACGCCGGAATGCCTTGCGGCGGACGGCGACGCGGGCGGGTCGGTGTGTCCTGAAAAGCCGTATCCACCGGCGGACGCTGCTTGTCCTCCGGCTGAACCAGCCGCCGTTCCGGCGGCTCCCCGAAGTCAGAAGCCGGCGTTTCCGCTTCTGGCAGTGGTCCCAGCTTCTCGACATATGGTCGCAACACGACGTTCATCTGCTGGGGCAGAATCGGAGAAATGCGATGCAGAATTCTCGCGGCGACGCTGCTGGTTTCGGACGCCAGAATCATCTCTCGGGAATTCGGGAAGAACGTGATCAGCCCGAGGGTAATCGCGATCGTAAAGAGGACTCCCTTCACGCCCCCCAGGATGGCCCCCAGGTGCGCGTCGAAGGCTTCCAGCTTCAGCCGCTGGACCGACTCCCGTACCGATCGCGCGACTAGGTAAACCCCTAGCGCGATCACCAGGTACATGGCTCCCATCGCGAACAAACGATTGAGGGGCGGTTCGCCAAAAAAGTCCTTCGTCGCTTCCGACAATGGCAATGCGAAGAAATACCCCAGGACGAGCGATGCAATCGGGGCAATCTGCCACGCAGCCCCCCTCCAGGCTCCCGTCATGATCGCAAACAGCACCAGCAGCACCATCAGGCCGTCATACATCGTCATGGTTTGGTACTCGAATTCAAACTGGCCCGAACAGAGTCTGGTAATCGATCGACTTAACGCGTAGCCGAGTCTTGTAGAGGAGCAGCCATCTGTTGCCACTGCGACCGCAGCCGCGCCTTCTGGTGCGCGGTCAAATGGCTGGAGAGATCGCTCATCGCGAAGACGCCAACGAGAAGGAGAAGCCCGTATGCGGCCGAATTGGCGCCGGCTTTGTCGCCGAAGAGCTTGAGCGCCGTTCCAAACGAACTCTTCAGCCGCGGCACCCCCGAAGCGAGGTCCACGCTCCAGATTTCATCGAGCACGAGATGCGTCAGATAGCCCACCGCGACGGCGAACGCCTTGAACAAGCGGACTTCCAGCGACGGATGCGAAATGATCAGGAACGCGAGAAACCCCGCGATCAATGTCGCCGGAATGCTGTGAAACATCCCGCGATGGATCGTGATCTGCTTCAGCAGCGTGCCAAAGATAAACCGAATGAAAAGGTAGACCGGCGCCCCTGCCAGGAACAGTTGCTCGGTCGTCATCCCCATCTGTTCGAAACGGGAGAAGAGCAGCATCGGCACGACGGCCGCAGCGAACGAAATCGTTTCGCGAGCCGGCACCCCGCTGTCGCTGTCCAGGTCCGGCAGCGTCCCCGCGATCGCGCACAATCCGCCCGCCGCCGCGCACGACGTGAACGGCAGGCCGAGCTGGGAACTTCCCACCCAGGCGTAGCCCACGCCCACCAGGCTGCTGACGGTAATGTGTGTCTGGAATCCGGCCATGCACGGCTCCGCCGTTAAAACGCAGCAACTCCGTCTCCGCAGGTTGCGGCCGGGAACGGTATCCCCGAAGTCGCCATGGGGTCAAGACCGATCGGCGATCGGTCCCGCCCCGCTCGACCTCGGACGACGTCGCAACTCACGCCCCGCCAGCCAGTTCCAACAACTCGCCGCGTCAGGCTGAGAACTTCTTCCCCGCATGGTAAACTGGCCCCGCTTTGCCGCCTTTTTGTCGAAACGGATTTCTCGTGCCCCGCATCCAGAAACTGTCCCAGGCGATTGTCAACAAAATCGCGGCCGGCGAGGTGATCGAACGGCCGGCGAGCGTCGTCAAAGAACTGCTCGAAAACAGCGTCGATGCCCTCTCCACGCGGATCGATGTCGACATCGTCGCGGGCGGCGGCGAGCTCATTCGCATCGTCGACGACGGCGAAGGGATCGAACCCGACGATCTGCTCCTGGCCGTCACCAGTCACGCCACCAGCAAGCTGCAATCGGCCGACGATCTGTTCCGCGTTCACACGTTGGGTTTCCGGGGCGAAGCGCTCGCCTCGGTCGCGGAAGTCAGCCGCCTCAAAATTCGCAGCCGCACCGCCCAGTTTCCCGACGGCGCGGAACTGACCGTCGACCTGGGGGACATCAGCCCCATCCGTCCCTGCGGCTGTCCGGTCGGAACGCAGATTGAAGTTCGCAATCTCTTCGAGAACACTCCCGTCCGCCGCAAGTTCATGAAGTCGGTCTCGACCGAATTCGGCCGCATCTCCGAACAGTTTTCACGCATCGCGCTCGCCAATCCGCGTCTCCGCATGAGCCTGCGGCATAACGAGAAGACGGTTTTCGACCTTCCCGCCAGCGAGGAACCCCTCGAACGCTTGCGGCTGTTCTACGGAAAGGAGCTCGCCGACCAGTTGATCCGGGTCGACTCCGAACACAACGGCGTCCGGCTGTGGGGCTACATCGGTCACCCCGATCTCAGCAAGTCGACCCGCAAAAGCCAGTACCTGTTTCTCAACGGCCGCTGCATTCAGGATCGCTCGCTGCAACACGCGCTCACCGAAGGCTATCGCGGCCTATTGATGGTGGGCCGTTATCCCGTCGCGTTCCTGTTTCTGGAAGTCCCCGCCGACCAGGTCGATGTCAACGTCCACCCGACCAAGATCGAAGTCCGCTTCCGCGACGGACAGCAGTTGTTCCGCCAGGTGCTGGCCATGGTCCGGCAGAAGTTCCGCTCGATGGAGCTCGACAGCTGCCTCTCGGTGGTCCGCGCGGCGGAAACCGCCAGACTCTCGAGCGGCGATTGGAAACCAGCCCCGGCAGCTCGCGGAGCCGCGACGCTCACGCAAACCGACTTCGCCGACTGGGCACGCAACGAACTCGCCACCTGGACGCCCGACCGCCCGCCGCGACTGAGCCCCTCCACGACAACCCTCGCACCATCCGTTGAGACCGCTCCCGCGACGGAAACCGACCGTCCCGACCCAGCCCCGACACCCGCGTCAGCCGGAATGGTCTCGCCCCCCGCGCGGGCCATGCAGATTCATGACTGCTACCTGCTCGTTGAAACCGAAGACGGGCTGACCGTCATCGATCAGCACGCGCTCCACGAACGCATTCTGTTCGAGCAGTTCCGCGAACGCGTGCTCGCCGGGGCCGTCGAATCGCAGAGGCTGCTGGTCCCGGCCGCCATCGAGCTCTCCGTGCGTGATGCCGCCACGGTTCTGGAAAAAGCCGACCTCCTCGCCTCGCTGGGACTCGGCGTCGAGGACTTCGGCCAGGGGACGGTTCTCGTCGACCGTTACCCCGCCATGCTCGGCAAGATCGACATCGAAGTCTTTCTGCACGATCTCGCCGAACGCTTGGAAGCCGATCATCACCAGCCCGGCCGTCGCGATCTCCTCGAAGATCTCCTCAGCATGATGGCCTGCAAAGCAGCCGTGAAAGCCGGCCAGCGTCTGAACGCCGACGAAATCGACAGCCTGCTCGCCCAGCGCCACCTCGTCGACGACCACCACCACTGCCCCCACGGCCGCCCGACCGCCCTCAAGCTGTCCCGCCAGGAACTCGACCGCCAATTCGGCCGATTGGGCTAATTGAGTTCCCGCTTAGCATGCGTGTGCCACTGGCTCCGCCAGTGCGATCGCACAGCACGCCATGAGCCGTCAAAGGGTACGGCGAAGCATCTCATCGAATCTTCTATGCATCCGATGCCGAAGGCATCGCAAACGGTAGCCGGGGGTCGCGCAGCGCACCCCCGGTAAGACGTCGATGTTATGCCTCTCGACCCTCAGCGGGGGTCGCAGAAGCACACGACTATCTGCGACCCCCGCTGGGGGGTCGGAATCACGATTCGAAATTCCATACCGTGGGTGCGCTGCGCGACCCACGGCTACCCTCTTTGACCGCTTCGCGGTCAGAAGAATGCGATTGCTTCCCAGTTCGGATCGCTTGTCTCACGCCACCATGGGCGGCTCACGACCCGTGATCTTATAGATGTACGCGAGAATCTCGACGAACACGTCATACAGGTCCGGCGGAACCGAGTGGCCCACTTTGACCGTCTTATAGAGTTTCTGAGCCAGCGCCTTGCGTTCGATGATTGGCACGCCATGCTCGTTGGCCAGCCGCCGAATCTGGAGCGCGAGTTCATCGGCTCCTTTCGCGACCACGGTCGGTGCCGACATCGTTTTAGGATCGTACTTGATTGCCACCGCGTAGTGAGTGGGGTTGGTGATAACGACATCCGCCGTCTTCACCGATTGGAGCTGCCGCCCTTCCGTCAGCTTGCGATGGGCCTCGCGCCGCCGCATGCGGGTGTGCGGATCCCCTTCCATGTCCTTCATTTCCTCGCGGACTTCCTGCCGCGTCATCTTCAGATCCTGCTCGTGCTTCCAATACTGAAAGCCATAGTCGAACGCCGCCAGCCCTAAGAGCGCCAGCGCCAGATAGAAGCCCAGTTCAATCCACGCCCAACCTGTCTCGATCAGAATCTGCATGCCATCCAGGTGCGTCAGCCCCTGAAAGGCCGGCAGCTTGTGCCAGAAATAGAACACGCCGACGACCGTCAGAATCGTCAGTTTGCCAAGGCTGTTTCCCAGCTTGACCAATGCCTGCATCGAAACAATCCGCTGAATCCCCTGCCAGGGACTCAGCCGCTCGAATTTCGGCAGCAGGACGTCGGGAGCCCAGAGAAAGCCGACTTGTGCCAAATTGACGGCGACCGCCCCCAGGGCAATCAAGAGAATCACGGGCAGCACGGCCCCCCCCGCGTTCAATGCGTGCTGCTGGAATGTCCGCCAGATAAGCGCGGCATCCGGCACGATCCACGGATCGCCCCCCAGCCCGTCCGCCATCGTCCCCGCCAGCATCTGCGCGGCCGTATTGCCGCTGAACCACAGCGCGCCGATCGAGGCCAGCGTCACCGCCGCCACGTTCAGATCGGTGCTGCGCGCAATGTTCCCCTGCTCGCGCGCCTTCTCGCGGCGGCGATCTGTCGGGTCTTCGGACTTTTCACCAGAATCGTCGTCAGCCATCGCCCATCAGCGACTATGTGTCGAACTATGGCGGCAACACCAGTGCCGTCCGCCAGGTCTCCAGAAGTCCCGGCAACGTCTCGGCCAAAACATCCGGAACGGTCGTGACCGTCACCACCAGCAGCGAGACCCCCGAGACCGCGCGCACCGTGAAGCCCACCGCCTGAATATTGATCTGCGGCACGCTATGACCCAGAAAACCCATCAGCATGTCGGTCAGCGACATAATCACCAGCAGCGGTGCCGCCACGCGAATCGCCAGCAGCAGCGACTGTTGCACCAGTCCCGACAGCAATTCGATCGCCGAGAGGCTCACCAGAGCCCGGCCCGGCGGCAGCGTCTGAAACGTCTCCATGACGATCCGCAGCATCTGCAGATGCCCCCCCAGCGGAACCAGAATCAGGAAGATCGCCAGCCCCTGCATGTAGAGCAGCGGCCCGGCCGTTGCCCCCCCTCCGCCAAAGTCGGGGTTAAAAACCTGGCCCAGCCCGAAACCCGCCTGCTGATCAATCACCTGGCCCGCGGTCTGCAATCCCGACAGCACGATCGTCACCCCCAGCGACAACAGCACTCCCAGGCACAATTCGAGCACTCCCACGACCACAAACTCGCCCAGATTCGCCGGCCAGCGCGATTCGCTCCGGTAATCTTCGGGAAGTAACTGCCCATCCCGCGGACGGTGCGCGGCCAGCAGCAGCCGATCAAATTCGGATTCCAACCCCGCTGGAATTTCATGGCGGGCCAACCGGCCGTCGCCGTTCTGGTCCAAGAGGTCGAACCCCCGCCTGGATTGCTCATGAACGAGCGGCGTCAGCAGAAGCGCCAGCGTGACGGCGAGCAGGGCTCGAATGTTGACGGGAACCGTCGCATGCCCGAACACGGGCCCCAGCAGGAATAGCCCCCCCAGGCGCAACAGCACCAGCACGAACGTCGCGAACTGGGCCAGAGCCCCGGCCAACAGGCTGGACCAGGACCATTCGACGAGGCTGTCAAATGCTGTCGCGCCGGCCAGCCAGTCCACGGGGAATTCCGTTCCTAAGATCTCGTGCCAGTGTTTTGTCAGGGCTTGATGTTCGTGTGCCACTGGCTCCGCCAGTGCGTCTTAAGCCTTTCACCCACGAAAGGATGCACTGGCAAAGCCAGTGGCACACAATCTTTAACATGACGGAGCGCTAGGGACCGATCGTGATGCTCTGGAACAAATCGCGGGCGTAGTCGATCAACAGGTTGAATGCCCACGGCAACGCGAAAATCGTCACCACGACCATCGCCACCAGCTTGGGAACAAAGCTGATCGTCTGCTCCTGTAACTGCGTCACGGCCTGACCGATGCTGACCACCAGGCCCACCAGCATCGCCGCCGCCAGCACCGGCAGCGCAATGAGCAGTCCTAGCAGCACTGCGTTACGACACAGTTCGACGGCTAGATCCACGGTCACGAAGACTCTCTCCCAAAGTTTTGTCACGGCTTCATCTTCGGGTGCCACTGGCTGTGCCAGTGTGCCATTAACAATGGGGTGGCACGCCCTGAGTCTCCGAAGGGCGTGGCGAATGAGCCATCTCCATGCCCTTTCGCAAAGCCTTCAGGGCGTACCACCCACGCGTATCCTTAACTTTGACAAATCACGGATCCGAGGAAGCCGTCACAACGGCGGCCGCACACTCGTCAGCAGCATCCCCACGGTGAGGAACCAGCCATCCATCAGGACGAACAGCAACAGCTTAAACGGCAGCGAAATCATGACGGGAGGGAGCATCATCATCCCCATGCTGATGAGGATCGATGAAATCACCATGTCGATAATCACGAACGGCAGAAAGATCTGGAACCCGATCAAAAAGGCCACCTTCAGTTCGCTCAGCATGTAGGCCGGCGCCAGCGCCGCCAGCGGGACGTCGTCATAACTTTTGGGTTCTACCCACGTCGCGGCGCGAGGACTGTCTGCCGGCGGACGTAGATAGTCGAGAAACATCCAGACCGCGTCACCATTGTCGGCGAGGTCGATCTGGTCGGCCATGAATTTACGGAGTGGCTGGACGGCTCGGCGAAACGCTTCCGCTTCGCTCAGCACCGGCTCTCCCGGTTCGGGGCTGGTGAACGGCCGAATGCCCGCTTCGTAGCTCTCCTGCCATACCGGGCTCATCACCAGGAAGGTCAGAAATAGCGCCAGCGATGTCAGCACCTGGTTGGGCGGCAACTGTTGCGTCCCCAACGCCTGTCGCAGCAGCCCAAACACGATGATGAATCGCACGAAGCTGGTGGTCATCATCAGAATCGACGGTGCCAGCGTCAGCACCGTCATCAGCAACATGATCTTCAGCGATGACGTCAGCCCGGACGGCGACGTCCAACTGCTGACATCCATCCCGCTGGGAATCCCCAGGCTGTTGGGGGCGCTCGTCGGCGGGACCAGGGGCCGTGCCTGGTCATTCATCGGCACCGGCCGCGCCGGCGGCGTGAATGGCACCGCATCCACCGCCTGGTTGGCGGTCATCCGCGTGCCCGGTTGAGCGTCGGCATCCGCCCCGGCCGCCAACACAAAGAGTGGCACCAGCAGCCAGACCAACATCCGCCGAACGACGGCTGAATTGTGAATTCGGAGCAGACGATCATGCCGCACGTTCGGGTCTCCCGCTACGTGCCTCGGCGGTCGCGCCCCGAGTCCCCAGGACCGAGCGGCGCAACGACATCGCGAACTCGCCCGGCGTTTCGCCTCCCTCCGGCTTGCGAAGACAGGCTCCCGACAGAAGATCGACCTCGACCGGGTCAGTGATCTCCGACAGCGTCCGCACGCCATCCGGCCCCGCTCCCAGCACCAATATTCTCTGGCCGCAACGGACCAGGTGCAGATTGACCCGCGGCTCGAGGCTCCGCCGACCGAGCACTTCCAGCACCTCGCCTGGCAACGGGCGCAGCCGCGCCGGTCCGTGTCTGCGAATCCACCACGAGCACCCGCCGAAGACAACCAGGAACAGTCCGCACGTCACCAGCGTCGGCCACAAGGTCCCCATCGAAACGGGGGTGGAAGCCTCGCGAGGCTGGCGGGAGGTCAGGCCTTCGGGGCGGGCCGGCAAGGGACGCGCGGACGACGAATCGACCGTCATGCGCTGTGGAGCCTGCGAACGGAACGGATCACGATCGTCCTGCCCGCGAACCACGCCGGTCGCGACAACCAGGATCAGCACGGCGACGAGACCTTGCGGCGCGGTCACGACCGACCCCAATTCCTGCGGCAAAAAATGACTCCAAAACCGGCAACTTCTGCCGATTGACGGCGGGTCATACCTTCCCAGGCGGGATTTCGACAAGAGCGGTTTGCGAGTGCACCTGTAAAGAGTGGCACGCCATGAGTCTTCGAGGGGCGTGGCGGATGATCGACTCCACGCCCTTTCGCGAAGCCTTCAGGACGTGCCACTCCAAATGATATTTCTCCTTGCCAAATCCACGCGACCGGGATTCGTCTTCGCGCGGACTCTGCCGGTTGCTAAAAGCCGAATGGAGCCAGGGAGCCGGTCCGCAATGATCCAGACCGCAATGGCCCCGCTTGAACACCAGGGAAGGTCATGTGACATGGCAGGGACGACCGTCGGTCCTCGCTGGCTGGGACTGCTGCTGCTCATCGCGCTGACGGGCTGCAATGCCTTCAGCAGCAGTACAGAAGAAGCGTGGGATGAAGAGTTCTTCGCCGCCGAAGAGGAAGGCGGCGCATCGCCCAATGCGCCGAACTCGTCGGCTGGCGAACCCGCTGCTCCCGCCGCCTCCGGCACATTCGCGGGGTCCAACGAATCATCGCTCAAGCTCGCGCTGCGAGTCGGCAATCGGTTTCCGCTTTCAAAAACTGTCGACCAGCGGCTGACGCAGTTAATCAACGGGCAGGTCTCGGTCTCGACCACGCACCTCGAATTGCTTCTGGCCTTGTCGGTTCTCGCGGAACGAGGCACCGACCGGCAGATCGGCGTCCAATATCAGCGAGTCCGCTACGCTCAGGAAATTGACGGACAGAAGATCGAGTTCTCCTCCGACTATCCCCCCAGCAGCCTGCCGCCGGAAGTCGCCGGTTACGCGGGGCTCGCGGGCAACGGCTTTTCCTTCTGGCTCGGGGCCGACAACCGGGTCACCCGGCTGGAAGGCTTCGAGGAATTCGTCGGCCGCTGTGCCCTGCATGTTCCCGAAAGCCTTCGAACCGGTTTGCAGGCGCAATTGCTCGCCGACCACGGGCCGGATGGCGTCGCGAATTTTGTCGACGGCAGCATCGGCCTGCTCCCGATTGGCGACGCTGCGCGGATTCAGGTCGGCAGCGGCTGGGAATTGCCCGCTCAGCGGATCTCGCAGCCGGTTCCCATCGAAATCAATTCGCGCTGCCTCGTTCAGGACATCGCCCCGGACGCCACGAAAATCGCCATCATGGGAACGATTCAGCCGGGGACGCAGCCCATTCGCCCGATCGGCGCCAGCGACATGCAGGTGCTGGTCCGCGGCGGACAAGTCTCCGGCCTCAGCCGCATCGACCCGCGCACCGGAATGCCGCTCGATTCCCAGATCGACCGCTTCCTGGAAATGCAGATTCAACTCGCGGACGGACAAACCATCGAACAGCGCAAGGAAATGACGACCCGCATCGCCGCCTTCCTTGAACAACCTCCCATGTCGGCTGGCGCCCCGTCGGCCCCCTCGCGACTGGAACGAGTCTCGCAATCGCAGCCGCTCCTCAGCGTCCCGAACCCTTAGCCGCCCCTTAGCCGCGACGCAACGCGGAGCGCTGCTTCGGAATACCGTAAACGCGGCCCATCAACCCTGCTCGGCCAGCTTCTGAAAGCGCGCGACCAAGAGGACGTTCAGGCCGATCATCAGGAACACAAGACACGGCGTCCAGACGAACAGAATAAACTCCTCCTCGCTGCCGCGGATCATGGTCTCCATGATGATCACGCCCAGAAACATCGACAGAAACTGCGTCCCCAGCCCGAACGCCACCGCCCCCCACCGCACGAACGTGGCTAACAACGCGGACAGATGCACTCCGCACAGGGCGTTCGCGACCAGCCAGAAGAAAACCTCTTCGTCAAGCAAGTCGCCCAGATTGCGACTCGTCCGCTCGAACAGCAACGTCACGACCACGAGCAATGCCAGCCCAGGCAGCCACCCCAGCAGGGCCCCGGCCAGCTTGCTATAGATGATCCGCGCCGGGGAATGCGGCAGCATCATCAACGTGCTCAGCGTCTGTCCGCGAACCTCGCCGGCAATCGCGTGCGCCACGCAATAGGCCGCGTCGATGACCAGCCCCAGGCACAAGAACCCCGTGGCCACCTCGGCCGCGTCTTCCAGATCAACCCGGCCGCGATCCAGCGTCGTCAGCGCCGCGCATAGAACGAACAACCCGGCAAACAGCCCGAATCGCCAGACAATCCCTCCCACGCCGCCAAACGAAAAGTAATAGTCTTTCCAGATGAACGGATTGCTCCACGGTCGCGGGGCCGTGAACCAGCGCCGGCGGCGCATCCAGACCCCGATGGTCGATTCAGTCGGCACTCGAGTCGCGAAAAACGGAAACAGAGTCCATGCGAGCGCGAACCCAAGCAGCCCCCCAGCCACGTTCGAGATCACCTGACCGCTGAGAATCGACTCGCCAAATCCTGTCGACAGGACCGTATTCATCCGGAAGAAGATGCACCAAGAGCCAAATTCCTTAAATGCCAGCGTCCACGGCGTGTCACCCGCGATTCGCGCCTGGTGATAGCCGTACGCCATCGCGATCATCGGCACGATCCAGTAGGCCATCAGAAACACGCCCATCAGGAACGACGCGTCGCGCGAACGCTGCGACACCACCGAGACGAAGAGTCCTACTCCGGATAACAGGATCGTGAACGACAACAGCGACACATAGACCGCCGCGAGCTGATTCGGTAGCACGCCTCCCAGCGTCACCGACAGCCGCATCAGCGGGTATTGCACGGCCAGCAGCAGCGCCACCTGCGCCAGCCGCCCGATCGATTTTCCAACGAGCAGCCCCAACGGACTGATCCCCGCCAGCAGCATCAGTCCCAGCGTGTCTTCTTCTTTCTCCTCGGTCACCGCCTGCGAGAAAAAGCTTGCCCCCGCCACGGCAATGAAGAAGGCGTTCACGAAGCTGACCATCGTGAAGAAAAACAGGCCCGGCGCGCCGATCCAGCGCGCCTGTTCCTGCGCCTGCGCGAGGCAAACGTACGTCACCAGCAGAAACGTCAGACGGAAGACGTGCGTCGGCCACGTCCGCGCGTCGGTCCGCAGCGAGCGCTCAAGCAGCGTGGTCACACCCTGAAACATCGTCCGCGCACCCCTGCGTCTGCTAAACCGGACATGACACGGGCACTTTAGTAACCCGAAGCGTCAGCGAGGGAGAGAATGCGGAAGACCCTCGCTGACGCTTCGGGTTACATGCCCTCAGCCAGTCATGCCCGTCGAAACCTGTTCTACTGCGTGCCGACTTCCTGCAGCCGCGCGCCAATCATCATGTGAAACACGAAGGAGACGATCGCGATGGCCAGCCAGATCCCCAGGACGGCAATCAATCGGCTTTCATCACCGACAGCTTCGATAAGCGCCAGGATCGCGAACGCGAAGACCGGGCAGCACCACGTCGAAACCAGCATGATGAAGAACGCCAGCGGCAGCGCGCCCCACTTCACGAACAGCGACAATAGCGCCGTCAGGTGAAAAAAAATGACGAGACCCAGCACGGTTGCCCAGACGCCGGGTTGTGTCAGTCCTTCCGCTAATAGCCGCGCTCCGTCCGGCAGCACGGGCCCCAATCCGAACAGGCAGACGAGCGCCGGCCCTAGCGACAACAGGCATCCCACTGCCTTGGAATAACCAATGTCCGCGACGCTACGCGGCAACATGAGAAGCGACGACATCGTCTGGCCCTTGACTTCATCGTGAAACAGCCTCGAGGACAACAGCGCGATCTCGATGACCAGCCCCACGCACAAGACCACCAGATATGCGGCCGTCAGACTCTCCGAAAAGAATGCGGTTCCGTAATTGGCATACATGTCGGCTGCGACAATCGCCGGATACGCCCCCAAGTACAGGAAAAGCTTGACCAGTTGCAGTGGCCAGCCTCCGGCGATGAAGTGAAAGTCCTTCCAGACCAGCCCCCCCTTCCAGGCACGGCCCGGTGACAGAAACCGGATCCGCGACGTCGGCCGGAGTGCGAACCCCCGGGTCTGCATCGTGGGCCCAAGGTTGCGGGTAAAAATATCGAACAAACTCCACGACAGCAGAAAGCAAATCGCGCCGACCACCGTGTTCGAGATCACCTGCGACGAAATCGGCGAATCCGCGAACCCCGTGACCATGATCGTTTCGATCGCCGCGTGAACATTCGCGTCCCGAATCCAGCCCGCGATCGCGAGCAGCCAGCTTCCCGTCGGGGTCGTCGCCGTCACGCCGCGTGCATTCAGTTCCAGAATCAGTCCATTGCCGATGGGCCAGCAGAAGCAGTACAGGATGTACCACATGAAGGTCATCCCGGCCGCCGTCCCCCCGCTGCGGCAAACGACCGAATGCAACAAACCGACGTTGGCGACCAGAATCGCGAACGCAATCAAGGCCGCGTACGCCGCCACGATCTGGTCCATCGTGATGCCGCCCAGCGTGATCGACAGGAAGGTGAAGGGAACCTGTACCGCCAGCAACAGCAGCACTTGCACCAGTCGGCTGGTCGACTTGCCCAGGAGGATCCCCAGGGGATTGAGGCCCGTCATCCGTAACAGCCCCAACGTGTTCTCTTCCTTTTCCTCGGTCAGCGCCGTGGAAAACAGGCTCACCCCGGCCAGCGCGAGGAAGACCGCATTGACGTGGCACGTCCAATGGAAGAACCGCAGCCCCGGCGCGCCGAACATCATGGCCTGCGCCTGGGCCGACAGTAGCGAAAAGTAAATAAAGACCACGAATGCCAGCCGGAACAAATGCGTCGGCGTCTGCCGGGCATCCAGCCGGAAGCTTCGCGTCATTAATGCCGTCACGCCCGCGAACATCAGCGAATTCCCCGTTCCGTCAGGTCCAGAAACGCTTCGTTCAAATGTTTGCGATGCTGCACGAACCCCTGCACAATCACCCCCCGCTCGATAATCGCCCGCAGCAGGTCATTCGTGGTGGTCTGCGTCCAGTCGAACGAAATCCGGTACTCGGGCCGCTCGGGGATTCGTTCCGCCAGCATGACTCCGGGGATCTCCCGCAGGTGATCGATCAGTTCCTCGCTCTCGTTCCCCACCGTCAGCCGATACGTGGGATGTTCCCCCGTGCGGTCCAATAGCCCCGTCATCGATCCGGAATACTTCACGCGGCCGCGATCGATGATCGTGACTGAGTCGCACAATTCGGCCAGTTCGCTGAGGATGTGCGAGCTGATGAAGATCGTCTTCCCCATCCCCTGCAACGCTTTCAGGATTTCCATCAGCTCGATGCGGGCATGCGGGTCCAAACCGCTCGCCGGTTCATCCAATAAGAGCAGATCCGGATCGTTGACCAGCACCCGCGCCAGGCTCACGCGCTGCTGCATCCCGCGAGAAAGTCCGCTGATGAGGTCGTTCCGCCGCCCGTCCATGTCGACCAGCGAGAGCACCTGCTCGATCGTTTCCGTCCGCTGCCGGTAGGTCAGCCCGTAAGCCGCCCCGAAAAAATCGAGATACTCCTGCACGCTCATCTGGCGATACGTGCTGAAGTGATCGGGCATGAAACCGATCTTCTGCCGCACCGCCCGCTGCTCCTGCACGACATCTTTGCCAAAGACGCGCACCTCGCCAAACTGCGGCCTGAGCAGCGTGCAGATCAACTTCAGAGATGTCGTCTTACCCGCCCCGTTCGGCCCGACGAATCCGTGCAGCGATCCCGCATGCACCTGAAACGTCACATGGTCGAGCGCGCGGCGGCCCTTGAACGTGTGGACGACATCGTCCATGTCGATCACGGGGGGCGCGCCAATTGGTGCCGGCCGCGATGGACGGCCCTCGGTCTCGGACTCGGGAATCATTCCGTGTGACCTCGTGGAGGTTATGAGTTCTCAACTTGTAATCGCTGCTATACTTCGCCGCGCTAGCTTGGTTGAACTCTCTTGTAACCCGAAGCGTCAGCGAGGGTCTTCCGCATCGTCTCCCTCCCTCACGCTTCAGGTTATTGATTGACGTGAATCGCACTACGGCGACAGATTCATCACATACAGCGCCCGCCCCTGTCGACCGATCAGTTCCGGTGTCGACGCCAGGTACGCCCCCGGCAGATCGGTATACAAGAGCAGCCGGACGATGCCCGGTGCCAATCGAAACGCCTTCGTATCGGAATCCGTGGCGATTCCCTGGCTGCGCAAAATCAGCGGCTGCCAGAGCTGCTGGTAAAGATCCGTCTCCGAATTCGTGTTCTGCTGGTAATAGTACGGCCGAGACTGCTGCCAGCCGCCATAGCCCTGCACCTTCAGAAAGCCCTCCGTGCTCCCCAGCGAATGCCCCAACGTCAGTTCTCCGTCGGCGTAGCGCAACGCATACACCCGATCGCGATACAGCGCATACGCCTGTTGCGGCGGCTTGTCGAGGCCGGTCAGCTTCAGTTGCAGCGCGGTGATCGCTTCGGAATTGGCATCGAATTTCAGGATCTCGACCCTGGGCACCGGTCCCTCGATGCGGCCGCGATGCGCGAATTCGCGTGATGAATACGGCGGGATATCGACCACGAAGCCTCCTTCCGCGCCATTGCGAACCTCGCCCTTCACCTTTTCGGACATCTGGCACGTCGAATACAGATTTCCGAGTCCATCGTGCCGAATGAGGTAATCGCCCCCGGAAGTCACGAAGGTATTGGACCACGATGTCACGTCCACCGCACCATCCGGGAGCGGCCGCAGAATGGCGACCGTGTTGACCGATGTCGACTCGCCATATCCGCGCCGACCGACCATCGCGAACAGGAAGCCGAAGACCACCACCGACCCCAGAATCGCGACATAGACCAGCCGATAGTCGACCCACTTTTGTCCGCACAGATAGGCACCGGGAAAGACCGTCCCGATGTAGACCCAGAACATCAGGTGCAGCAGCAGCCAGCTATGTTCGGGGTTCGTCATTTCCCGCAGCGTGCTGAAGAAGCGCGACCAGCCCAGAGCCTCCGTCGCGTCGTTCTCGTCATAGCGCGGCCCCGACCGTCGGCTGGCCTCGTCCTCTTCGCCTTCCTTGCCCGCCAGCTCCAGCGGATCCTTCGTCAGACTCGCGAGCACCGACTTGAGCTGATCGCGATCGAATTCCGCCTTCACCTTTTCCACGCGACGGACCAGGCCCGCCCCGATCGTCGCATCGCCAGCCGGGGAGTTCAGCGCCGCCATCGAGCCGATGAACTCCGGAAACCGCCCGTCCGGCTGCTGCAAGAGAACCAGCGTCCCCCCCAGGTACAGCCAGTCCATGAAAGCCCGGCGTCGCGCTTCTTCCCAACGGGGAACATGGTCCAGAACCACCCCTCCCAGCGCGTCGGTCGCCGTCACGAACGGCGGAAACAATTCGTCCGGAAAACTCCGAGCCGCTCCAGATGCCCGTTCCAGCCGATTGGAACTCTCCAGCGCGATGACCTGCTTCTGTCCCGGCCGCGGGCGCGGCAACGGAAACGTGCTCCGTCCGAAACGCAGGCTCCAGTCGTCATTGTCGTTCGTGACGAAGGGATAGAGCTGCACCCACCGCGACGTGAACGGCGAAAGAAACACCGGTTCGACAATCGTCGCATCGACCGATTGAGCCCCCTGCAGCTTCGTCAGCCGCAGTTCGCCGTCAACCGGGCTCGCGGTATTGTTGCTCACCAGAACCGAAAGAGGGTTAAACCGGCCGACCGCGACGCGCCCGTCGAAGCCCCACCGTACCTCTTCCACGTCGAACGACCACGCCGCTCTCCCGGCCAGGAGCGCGGCCAGCAGGCACAATCCGGGAAATCCGCGGTTCATCGCGCTCATAGTATGGTATCCGTCAGCCGACCCTGCTCGAACCGTTTCCGCATCCACGGCAAAACGACCCCGGCTCCGCCAGTGTGCCTTGGCAACCGGTAGGGTGGCACGCCCTGAGTCTTCGAAGGGCGTGGCGAAGAACGACTGCCACGCCCTTTCGCAAAGCCTTCAGGGCGTGCCACCCACCCGCATCTTGACCATTGAAAGAGTACTCGTCTTATCCCATCTCCCCGACCGCTTCAAACTCCAACGCCGGTTTTTCAACAGCGCTCGCCACTCGCGACGAAGCCACCGGATCAAGGCGGCCCGCCAACTCGGCGAAGTGACGATAACACTGAAAACGCAGCCAGCCCGCCACCCCGGCCCATAGGACCATGTTCACCGCGAGCGTCACGGTTCGCGTCGTCTCGTCGAACGGGACGCTATGCAGCTCAATTTGCATCAGGGCTGCCAGCGGACTGATGACGACCACAACCATCGACCCAATTGTCATCACACCGCGAAGCGACGAGACAAATAACAGGGGAAGTGCGCAAATCGCAACGGTCAAGAGAATCTGCGTGACCAATGCCCGCAATCGGGACGCCAGCCTGAGACTGAGCCATAACCCCAGCCAGGCCATCAGCGGCAGATAGATCAGAAAACTGGCAATCGACCAGAACAGATGCGGCAATTTCCGGAAAACGGGCTGTGTATAAACTTGTCCCGTCCAAGGATTTGTCCCCATGGGCATGATAGGCCGCGACGCTTCCGCCGTCGTCATCAGCTCGTACAAGATCGCCGTCGCGAACGGAATCGCCAGCACGAAACACAGCTTCCAAACGCCCGCCAGTTTCTGCGACACAATCTCCCGCGACGTTAACGGCGTCGAGAGCAGCACATCCAGTGTCTGGTGGCTCCGCTCGTTCGCGATTGCCCCCGTCGCATGCACCGACACGAACAACACCGCGAAGAACCAGACCGGATAAATGACTCCTGCCGGCCGCGGAAGAATAAGCTGCCGTCCCTCGATCAGGTCGAACAGTACCATGCTGACGAGCGGCAGCAGCGGCAGTTCCAGGAGCACCAGCAGCCGCACCAGATATCGCGTCGTTCCCAGCGACTTCTTGACCGTCTCCCGCCAGGCCACAGGCTTGAACAGCGGAAGCGTGTTCTTATCGCGCACCAGCACGATGCCGCGAGTCAGCCGATTCTGATTGATCCGATGAAAGAAGTCATCAAACCACCGCAGGAGCTTGGGAATAAAGCTCCCCGCTGGCGGAAACGCCCTTCGCCAGAACTGCCACCGCGCGATGCCGAGGCAGGAACCCGCGGCAAGAAGGGACGGCAGCAGCAGATAGCCCGCCGGAGCCGCACCCGTCATCCGCCCCACTTTGAAGAGCACCGTCCCGTTAAAAGCGAAACTCCCCAACAAAAATGTGGACTGTGGCGAGTTTTGCAGCATGAACAACTCGCGCGTGTAAGGATATGGCCCGGACGAATAAACCGTCGGCGTGAAGTTCAGCGTCAGCAGACTCGCGAAGCCCTCGATCGCCGTGATCACGACCCAGTTTCCAAGGAGCATAAAAATCGCCCCCGTCACGTACGTCAGCACAAGCGCCGAAGCCGTCGTGCGTGCCAGAACCGACCACATCAGCGAAAAACTCGCCACCAGGAACATCGTGACGCACAGCACGATCGCCGCCCACACGATGTCCATGTTGCTCACCCCACCCAGCGTCCGGGCGACCGCCAACAGGGGAAGCGACAACAACAGATACCCCGACATCGGCACCAGCCGTGCCAGCAACTTTTCAAAGAGAATCGTCCACGGACCCAGGCGAGTCACGATTAAGAGGCCCAATGTCTCCCGTTCTTTTTCCGAGGTGATGCTGCCGCAGACCAGCGCCGGCAGGAACAAATAGATCCCGGCAAACTGCAGCCCCACCACGCTATCCAGCACGGTCCGGCCAATCCCCATCGTCAGAATGGCGCGATTGCCCGAGGCCCACATCTCCCCGACTTCGCTCCAGATCGTCCAGCCCGTCAGGCCAAAGAGCGCGACCGCGTAAATCACCCGAAAGACGTATGTCCTCCGCCGATTCGATTGCTCGATCAGCTCACGCGTCAACAACGGCAGGTGAAATTGCGACAGCAAAACAAACTCTATTCAGAACAATTAAGAAGGAACGCTCGTAGTAAGTAATCCCGACATCCACTCAGGCAGTAATCCCTTCCGTCAGCTTCATGAACGCCGTCTCCATATCCATCACCTCGGCCTGAAACATTCGGATTCGCGCTCCCTGCCCATGAATGAAGTCATGCAGATCTTCCAGTTCGAGCGAACCTTCCTCGAACCGGATCGCGAAACGGTCAGCTTGTTCATCGACCTGTGAGACACCGGCAAAGCCTCGCAGCCGGTCCGCGAGATCCGTCGGGCCGCCCCCCACCTGCACATGCACGATCCGCAAAATGCTCAACCGGCGATAAATGTCTGCCACCGACCCCTGCGCCACGAGCTTTCCCGCTTCCAGAATGCCGATCTGCGTACACAGCTGCGCGAGTTCATGCAGAATGTGGCTGGAGATCAGGATCGTTTTCCCCATCTCCTTGAGCGCCTTCAAAAGCTCTCGCATTTCAATTCGTGCCCGAGGATCGAGCCCGCTTGCCGGTTCGTCCAGGAGCAGCACTTCCGGATCGTGCAGCAGCACGCGCGCCAGCGACAGTCGCTGCTTCATCCCCCGCGACAGCGAGTCAACCTGCGCATCGATCTTGTGCGCGAGGTCCGTCAACTGCAGCACATCGTCCACCACAGCCTGGCGTCGACTGTAGGGCAACCGATAGGCGGCCGCGAAAAAGTGCAGGAACTCCCGCACGGTCAAATCTTCATAGACCCCGAACGAATCCGGAACATAACCCATCTTCTCCCGGACCCGGTCCGGCGACTGCCGGATATCGACACCTCCCAGCCGCGCGGTTCCCTCGAACTTCCGCTGGAGCGTCGCCAGCACCTTGATCGTCGACGACTTCCCCGCTCCATTCGGCCCGATGAATCCGAAGACTTCGCCCCGCGGAATCGCCAGCGAAATCCCCTTCACCGCGGCGAACTTGCCGTAGCGAACCCACAGGTCTTGAACATCAATCGCAAGCATGCCAAGTCCAGGTTGTTCGTAGTTCCATCACGGGTTTGTGAACACAGGCTGCACTTGCCCCGGCCCCGGCAAAGTGAGCATGGGCACGGGTCGTTGGACTTGCTGACCAGGCGGACGCAAATCGAGCGGCGCAACGCCATCCGCGGGAAATCGATGAATTTCCCGGACGATTCGCCAAAGACCCTCTTGAGCATCCAGCAGCACCAACTGCCAGCGGTTCACATCCAGAGAGGCAAGCGGTGCCAGCCCCGAGAGCCCCTCACGGCCGGGTACCGAAGCGTGTCCGTTGGCTAGAGTCAGTGCGCGAACAATGGACGGCCACCCCTCCACTTCCAGTCCGTTCTGATTCGCCGAACCAGGGAAGAACCGACGAGTCTGCCGCCCCGCCATTTGCTGGTCGGTGATCATTCGCCACCAGCCATGGCCATCCGTCAGCATCCGGCCATGCGGTCCCACCGCCGCCACGGCGACGGTCGCTCCATGCAGTCTTCGTGCCTCATTAACAAGCTCCCGACCGGTTTCGCTGGCCACCAGCCCGCCATCGGTCCGGTTCGTCAGGAAATCGCGCCACATCAGCCCGTCGGCCAGTTTCACGCGCGGTCGTGACGCGGGAGGATCATCCCGATCCGGAAACGACAGCACCTGGTTCATCTGGGGCGTCCACTGTTGCAAGTCCTGTGTCAGCGTGTAGCGCGCCAGAGGACGTCCCGTATAGACTGAGACTGGAGGGCTAGCGTTCCCCATCGTCGGATTCATCGCCATGGGAACGATCGTCGTCGTCCCATTCGCGTTCGTCACCACAACGAAATTCGTTCCCGCTCGATACGAAAACTGCAACGACTTCACGGCCATCGCGACACCGCTCACGACGTCCGTCTCGACCGGTCCGGGACGATTGGGAAACATCACCTCAAACCGTGTCTTCCGTACCTCTTCCCCCGCCTCGTCCAGATCGATGACCACCAGCTCTCGCCGCAGATCGGTCGTCGACATGTAGGCGTCGCTCACCAGCAACGTCGCGGCCGTCACCGCCACGATGGAGAGGGGAAACGTAATCCACGTCCACCGGCGACGGCGGATCGCCCCCAGCACCCACCACTCACCGGGTCCGACAGCCACGACGGTGACCAGCAGGATCGACGCCAGGAGCCACAACGGGACCAGCCGCAGACTGTCCGGCAACAGAAAGTCCGTCAGATGCTCCAGGGCAAAGCCCGACATCGGATTCATGACCATCGACCAGTTCACGCCAACGGGCATCTCCGAACTCTGTTGAATGAACGGTGGGCTTTGCGATCTTTCGGCTTCGCTCAGAAGCGCCGGATCGGGAATCGTATCGGGCACCTGCAAAAGTCTGTGGTACTCCGCTGGCGAGACCCCCCACCAGCGGGCCACGACCACCGGAGGAATCAGCGGCCGCGAATCGGGATCACCCGAAGTCTGTTCCGTCTGCACCAACGCCCGACCCCAACCAAAATCGGCTTCCAGGAGAGAGCGTTCGTTCGCGAGCGGCATCAAGCGACCTCGATCATCGGCCACAAGAGGTTCACGCCCGTCAACTGTCTCCGCAGTCAGATCATTCAACCACGTCAGGTGCGAGCGACCGAGTTGCCCTCCCGCGAAGACCACCAGCCGCCCGCCGGCCCGAACCCACGTCGCCAGCCCCGCCAGTTGAGCCGACTTCATGTCCCGCAATCCATCCGGCAGCAGCACGACTCCGTCGAACCCACACCACCAGAAGGGATCGGCTCCGATATCCGACGCTCGCATCGTCGTGCCAATCGTCGACAGGCCCGATTGTTCGGTCGATCCATACAATCGCTCGCGGGCAAGTTCTATCGTCAGTTGGCTTCGCGCTTTCATCGTGGTCGCATCGAGTTCCCCTTCAATCACCGCCAGCATCGCCGTGTTGAACCCCACGCGAGGCACCCGCAAAACATGCATCCCCAGGTCGTGCGAGGCCCGAGCCGTCTTGAATCGCGCATCGACCTCAAACTGGTCGATCGTGCTGTCTTCATTAACAGGCGGCAGCACCAGCCGTATCTGCTGTTGGGGTCCGGTGATCGCCAGATCTTCAATCGTGACGCGGGACTTCACCTGGTCGAGAAAGCGAATCGTCAGTTCCAGTTCGCCTTCGAGAACCGCCGTTCCATCGACCGAGAGATCCCAGATCGTCGGCATCGGCCGTCCCGGCACAACCGGCGGCGACGACCGTGCCAGTTCGAGCCGCACCAATCCCTGGCACCACCCACGCGATTCGCCAACAAACATCGCCAGCATCACGGTCAGCCACGCGGCCAGCCGCATTCTCCGCTCGCGATCGATCCGGCAATACGTCATGCGGGCAATCCGGCGGGACGCTTCTGGAAATACCACCACTCCACGAGCAGCACCAACAAGCCAATCCCCGCCAGCCACGACCACAACGGCACATCGGCCGGGGCCACCGCTTCGGCACTGGCCGAGACCGACACTTCGGGGAACTGCAACTTGTCAACCACCTCCAGCCGCGTTTCCGTGGGGCTCATCAGGCTCACCCCGACGCGGCGAAGCTCCTTCCCGTCGACCAGAATCTGGTAGGAACCCGACTGCCGGGCCGAAACTCCCGTCAGCAGTCCGTTTCCAGAAACACGCAGCGACTCCCGGCTGCCATCCGGCAACACCACCTGGGCCTGCTGTTCAGCCGGCGCGGCAATCGGCGGCAACGTCCCCGTCGCCAGCGACCGCACCTCCGCCAAGCCCGATCGCTGCCAGGCCAATTGCACCGCGTTGGAGACCATGATCGGAAACCCTACGCGATAAGGCAGCGACGAGCGATCGGTATGAAACAACAGCCACAGCTTGAGTCCCGTCGCATCTTCACTTTGCAGAATCAGCGGACCGTCTTTCGCCTGCGCCAGGATCTCGTAGCCAGCAGCTTCAATCTCCCGTTCCTCGACGCCTTTGGTCAATTGTGGCGAATCGGCAATCTGCACATCGCGCAATTGAACATGCTGTAACAGCGGAGTCGTGCGAATCCAGTCGACCACGTCCGCCAGTCCCGTCGTCACCTCCAACAGGTCCGACAGATCGGGCGGCGTGACACCCACCAGCACCGTCACGTCGGCTTCCGGTCCGGTTTCCTGCGACGAGTCCACGATTTTCAGGTCGACAGTCGCCGGCGCTGCCTCCTCGCCCGGATACAGGCGGATGTCCTTCACGATCGCGAGCGCATGGCGATACGTCGTCAGCGATTCCGGACAATAGACCGCCAGCGGCCGAACCCTGGGCAGATCGAGATAGGCGACATTGTCCGCTGGCAACGAGTCGAAACCATCCGGCTTCAGTTGCAGAACCAGCGACGCGGCTTCCGCCGTCTCCAGCCGAAAGACCACGCGCTCCGACGACAACGGCGTGACCGACAGCGTCCGCCGCGCCACCTCCGAATTTCCCTGCCGCAGCATCAGTTCCACCACGCCCTGCGTCGCCGCCGCCGACTCGACGCGCACAAAGACGTCCCAGCCGCTCGAAGTCCGCCGCGCGTTGAAGTCCGTGATTCCCACGTTCGCGCCGGCGGGATCGAGCTTTTGGAAATCGAGATCGAACGGCAGTTCGAAGTCCGTCGTCGCCGGGACGTTTCCGTCGCTGATCAGAACGACCTTCTTCACCGGGTTCGCACGCGCCAGCGCCTGTGCCAGTCGCAGACCATCCTCCAGACGGCTGGCTGTCTGAGAAACACCAAGGCCATTGAGCGCCGTGGTCAGCATCCGGCGATTGTCCGTGAAGTCCGTCAACCGGCGAGCCGACGAATCGACGGCAATCAGGCACAGCCGCTGGTCCGGCAGCAGATTCTCCACCAGCCGCCCGACCCGCTCTTTCGCGACTTCCAGGCGCGTCTTCCCGCCCGCCTGATCGCGGGCTTCCATGCTGGCCGAGGTATCGATGAGGACCGGCAGATACTCGGCCCGCTCGGCATCCCCCGACAGAAACGGCTGCGTCGCCGCACCGACCAGCGAAAGCAGTAACAGAATCTGTAACAGTAGCAGCAGATTGCGTTTGAACTTCTGAAACGGCGAATTCACCCGCTGGTCGGCCATCACCTGGCGCCACAGCGCCAGCGACGGCAGATCCATCCGCGGACGCCGCAGCTTGAGAAAATAGAAAATGATGAGCGGAATCAACAGGAGCAGCAGCAAGGCACCCAGCGGATTCGCAAAACCGGGAAGCATGGGGAAAACCAATTCCTGACGGACGAACACAACTCAATCGCACTCAGCCACCACCGGCGAGAACGGTAAAGGCACCTGGTTACTGAACCCACCCCTTCCGCCGCAGCGTGTCAAACAGCACAGTTTCAATCGGATCGGCCGCGTTGATCGACAGAAACCGCCCTCCACGCTGACGGCACACTGTTCCCAGTCGATCCTGCAACCCCGACAAATGTTCGTGATACAGACCCAACAGATCGCCCGCCGACGACACATCCAGTGTGTAAGACGTCTCGACGTCGACGAACCGTACATCCCCTGTCACGTCCGGCTGCAATTCCTCGGGAGAAAGAATCTGCACGGCGAACGGCTCCAGCCCCGCGCTGAACAGGCGATTGAAGGACCGATCGACATCGCCAAACGTCAGAAAGTCCGACAGCACGATCGCGATCCCCCGGCCGCGATGCTGATTCAGCACGGCGTCGACCGCCTGCTCAATCGGGTAATCACGCCCTGCTGGCAGGTCTTCCAGAAAGTCGAGCACCCGCTTCAGGCTCATCCGGCCCGTGCAGGGCGGCAGAATTTTCGGAGCCGTCTCGCGGTCCTGTGCGGCATACAGGCTCACCTTCTCCAGGTTCATCATCCCCATGATCGCCAACGCCCCGGCCAACTGCCGCGCCCGCTCCAGCTTCGTGCCAAACCGCATCGACGCGCTGGCATCGATCATGACGACGACATGCATCTCCTCTTCATGCCGGTACAGCTTGATGTAAGGACGATTGAGCCGCGAGAAGATGTTCCAGTCGACATACCGCATGTCATCGCCGGCGGCGTAGTCGCGATAGTCGTTGAACTCTGTGCTCGTCCCCCCCTTGCCCGCCAGATGCTCGCCTCGACTCCGATTCGTCAGCCGTCGACGCGGCAACAACCGCATCCGCTCAATCCGCCCGAGCGTGGAATTGTCGTAGAGGGAGGTGAACCGAGCGGTCGTCATGGTTGGCTCGAAGAGGGTTGCGCGCAGAGGCGCGGAGAACGCAGAGAAAAACCAGAGAGTTAGAAGAGGGGGACTCCAGACGTCGCTTTGTTAACTTCGGGAAGTTGATTGACCAAACGAATGATTCCGTCTTTCAGATAAGCGGCGTTGAAATTCAACAAGAGCCCCAGATGGAGGTTTGTGAGTTTCAAGTACGTCAGCAACTGCTTGGAGTGAACCGGAAGAAGCGTCTCCACCGACTTAATTTCAACAATCACCTGCTCTTCAACAATCAAATCCGCTTCAAATGCCTTATCAATCTGCAAGGACTCATATCGCAGAGGAATCGGCTCCTTCGACCGAACTCGAAATCCTCTCTCCACCAGATCGTGCATCAAAACCAAGTGATAAACCGACTCCAAAAGCCCCGGCCCAAGAGCCTTATGAATCCGAATTGAAGCATCAATAATCGCCCCAGAAACCTCATTCGGCGCCATTGGCTTCCCCCCTGCTTTCTCTCTCTAGTTTTCTCCGCTTTTCTCCTCTTCCTCCGCGATCTCCGCGCCTCTGCGCGCAACCACCTTCACATCGACTCCGACAAAGAAGCCACGCACTCCGCCACCACATCCCCCAACGAAATGCCTTCGGCCTGACCGTCGTAGTTCAGCAGAATCCGGTGCTGCAACACCTCCACCGCGAACTGGCGAATGTCTTCGTAAGCCACATGCGGCCGCCCCTCCGCGAGTGCCCGCACCCGCGACGCGCGAATCAGCCCCTGTGCCGCTCGCGGACTGGCCCCCCAGCGGACGAACTGCTTCACCAGCGGCGTTGCGAACTCGCTGTCGGGATGAGTCGCCAGCACCAACCGGCACGCAAAGTCCCGCAGCGTATCCGTCACCACTACCTTGTCGAGAATCCGCCGCAGCGCCAGAATCCGCTCCGAGTCGAGCAGTTTCGGCAGATCAACCGGCGTCTTCAAAATCGTGCGGCTGACAACTTCATTCAGTTCCGCCCGATTCAAAAACGGCACCACCACCTTGAACAGAAACCGGTCGAGCTGTGCCTCGGGCAGCGGATAAGTCCCTTCCTGCTCAATCGGGTTCTGCGTCGCGAGGACAAAGAACGGCTGCTTGAGCTGATGGATGACGCCCCCCGTCGTGACAGAACCTTCCTGCATCGTTTCCAGAAGCGCCGACTGCGTCTTCGGACTCGCCCGGTTGATTTCGTCCGCCAGAAGAAGCTGCGTGAAAATCGGCCCCTTGCGAAATTCGAAGCGGTACTGCCCCGCTTCGTCGCTCGACATGATGTTCGTTCCGATGATGTCAGCGGGCATCAAGTCGGGCGTGAACTGAATCCGCCGAAAATCCAGATCGAGCACTCGCGACAGGGCTTTAACCAGTTCGGTCTTCCCCAGTCCCGGCACCCCTTCGAGCAGCACGTTGCCGCCGCAGAAAATCGCCGTCAGCGCGGCGTCCACGGTCCGCTGCTGCCCGACGATCACGCGGCCGATCGCTTCTCGCGCTTGCTGGAAATCGGTCTGAAAGCGCTTCGCCTCTTCCAGCAGAACGGCGGGTTCCATCGTGGCGGTCGACATGACGCGTATTCCTTGGTCCCAGGTCATTAACGGTTCAGCCGCGGTTCGGATCACGAAGGCTTGTCATCGTCGCGGCGTTTCTTCATTTGCAGCAGTCGTTCGGTCGTCGACATCGGCTTATCGCCATCGGCCTTTGGTGGCGCCGCAGGCGGAGTCGGAGTCTTGGAAACAGGTTTCGGTGTCGTCGCCACGCTGGTTCGCGGTGGAGCCGGTGCTTGCATGGCCGTCGGCAGCACGCGCTCTTCGCGGCGAGTTTGCAGCCCCTGCGAAACTTCCTGCTTGCGCTGCAACAGCGTTCCCATCGTCGCGGTCGCCGGTCCCTGGCGACGTTTCCAGAAGAGCAGCGACCGCAGCGCATCGGCGTCGATCTGAATCCGGCGGACCGCCACGTCGATGATGAGCAGAATTGCCAGCGCGATTAGAAACCAGTCGAAGATCGGACGGCTGCTCTGCTGCGGACGGCGAGCCGTCGTATAGATCGCATCTTTCTCGGGATCGCCCGTCAACACGCGTCCCTCCGTCCGCTCGGCAATGTCATCCAGCGTTTTGCGATCCGACCGCAGTCGCAGGTACTCCGGCGAATAGGGCACGATGAACCCGCCGAAGACCTGGTCCGTGCGTTCGCCCCCTTTTCCCTGGGCCGAAACGTGATAGCGGCCATGGCCCCACAGCGGCACCGTCGCCTGGTACCGTCGCGGCGAGACCTGCCGCAACGTGACCGTCTCCGACCGGTCTCCCGGCCCCGTAATGCGCGCCTGCGTCTCCAGAAATGACTCTTCCGGATGGAAGTCTTCGACAACAATCGTCGCCTCGCCGCCGGTATGGTACGTCGACATCCGCAACGAGCCATCCTTCCTAACGCGCGAAATGTCGGTCACAAGCTGCTTGGTGAATGCCTCCAGACGGTCCCAGTTCTGCCAGTTCGAGGCCCAGTTCGCCGAGAAATCGCTCGTCCACGCCGCCGTCTTTCCCAGTCCGTGCTGCCACACGGCCAGGAGCGGGTCGAGCTGATCCGGCTCTTTCTCATCGGGGGGCACCCGCAGCACTGTCATCGCCGGGGCGTCCTTCGCCGTCGTCAGCACGTACCCCTTCAATTCCGGCATCGCCTCGATCCCCTTGAGGATCGGCGAAGGGAATTCGATCTCCGGCGTGAACTCCCGCTGTTGCAGCATGCTCCGCCGCAGGGTCTTCGCTTCCTTGATGAAGATCTGCGGCAACTGATTGGGGTCTTGCGGAAAGTAATACCGTCCCCCTGTCGCCGTCGCGATGGCCCGCATTTTGGAGATGTCTTCGCCGCCATGCGGGAAGATCGCCACCATCGAGATGCTGATCTTATTGTCGATATACTCCTGAATCATCGCTGGTGGCGGCGGCTGCGGATCGCCATCCGAGATGATAATCATGTGCTTGGTCGAGGCGTCGTTCTTCTTGAGCCCCGCCAACCCCAGTTCCATCGTCCGCGCGAACGAGGGCATGTCGCCGATCAACGCCCCGTTGATCTTGGGGACCATCGACTCATACTGGCTGACCGGCGTGAGCTCGAAGACCCACTCTTCGCCGTTTTCGGTGTATGCCAGGACGCCCGCTTCATCCTGCTCGCTCAGCGTTTTGATCGCCTCTTTGGTGATCCGCTTCGCATAGGTGTTCCCCTCCGGGAACTCACAAGTGTGCAGAATGAGCGCCAGCGCCCCTTTGGGCAGCACTTTCTTCTGCGTGACATCCATGCTGACGGGCAGAATGTCCTCAACCACCGTCCGCTGATAGCCCCCCGGACCAAAACTGTTCTCGCCCCCCACCATCAGGAAGCCCATCCCGAGGTCGTAGACCGCATCCCGCAGCGCCCGCAGCTGCACGGCGTCGAACTGGTCGTTGGGAACATTGACGAAAACCACGCAGTCGTAGGGCATCAGTGAAGCCGCATCGCTCGGGAAGGTGTCTGCGTTCACGACATCGACGGCTCGCTCGCCCGAACGCAACACTTCCGCCAGCTTCTTGTGATCCCGCTCTTCGCCGAACGGATCGACAACCAGCAGAACCCGCCCTTCCCCTTCAACGAAGATGTAGTTCAGCACCGTGTTGTTTTGTGCCAGACTGTCATTCGTCGGGTTGGTTTCAATCGTCGCCGTGTATTCGTAATAGCCGGGGGACCGTAACGAAATTGGAATGCTGATCCGGTTCTTACCCGCCTGGTAACTGACCGGCAGCTCTGCGACGACCTGGCCATTCTCGCGAACTACCAGCGTCCCCTCGCCCGGCGTCAGGGCCGACAGCAGCGTCGCTGCCTCATAGGTCTCACCCAGCTTCACCTGCTGAGGCAACTCCAGCCGTTCCAGCCAGACTTCCTTCTCATAGGAGTAATCAATCGGCAACACGTCGACAGGAAGATTCCGCGACCGGAAGTCATCCATCAGCCGCGAAAGCGATCCTTCTGTCTGCACGCCATCGGTGATCAGCACCAGCCGACCGGCGTTCTCGGCCGGAAGCATAGCCGCCGCCAGCGACAGGGCCTGCTCGAGGTTCGTCGCTCCCCCATCGATGCGAGAATTGAACACCCCTTCGAAAGGGAAACTCGCACGGGGCGGCAATTCCACCGCCGGTCCCTTCCCGAAGATGCTCAGCCCCGCCTCATCGCGACCAGGCTTGGTGTTCACGCTCGCCGTCACGTACTGAATCGCCTGATCGCTGCTCGCCGAAGTGATCGAGTCCGACACATCGACGACATACATCACCGACAGTATGTCGCGACTGCGCACCGCCCGGGGCTCGGCGAGCGCGAACGCAAACAGCCCCAACAGCAGAAACCGCGTCCACAGCGCCATCTGTCCGCGTATCCGTGGCAGGCCGCCATAGCCCGCAAAGTGCATCCACCACACCCACGGCGCGAGCAGCACCAGCAGCAGCATCAGTGGCCGCGAAAAGAGCAGCACGTCCGCCTGCTCCAGCCCGATCGCCACCGCCGCGAACAGCACCAGAAACACCACCAGCGAAATGGCATCCTGCCACCGCACCGCGCGTCGCGGGCGGGGAAAAATCGACAGCAAGAACTTTCGCCAAAGCGCCATGCAGCAACGCTCGAAAGACGGTGAAGGCAGCTACGAATTCAGAATTCAGATAAGAAACTCACGAAGGTGGACCGCCAAAGAATGCCGGCGGCACCAATGAACAGCGTGTACACTTCTGAGGTCACAAGCAACCGAGATTTTCTCCGTCCTGTTTTGGCGTCCGTTTCGTCCACACTCTCTAAGAAGCTCGTCAATCCAGTTTCACCAGCCGGCGGTTCCCGGTGTCGCAGATCAGAATGCCCCCATTCCCGTCAACCGCCAGTCCCCACGGCGTCTGAAACTCGCCCACGCTCGCTCCGGTTGTCCCGAACCGCCCCAGCAACCGCCCCTCGCTGTCGAGCCGCGTTAACCGCCCCGCGCGATACTCAACCACCAGCACATCGCCGTTCGGGGCCCTGGCCAGGTCATACGGATAGTCGAGCTCCGCCGCCGAATCACCGCCGAGAAACCCCAGCCACTCCCCCTCTTCCGAAAACACCTGAATGCGATTGTTGAACGCGTCAGCGACGTACAACTGCCCGTCGCGCCAGGCAATTCCGCTGGGGCGCTGAAATTCGCCCTTCCCCGTCCCGCTCGCTCCCATCGTGGCGAGGTAAGTCCCATCCGGTCGAAACTTCTGAATCCGATCGTTCCCGCCGTATTCGCAGACATACAGATTCCCATCCGCATCCTGCGTCAGCGCGACGGGATACAGAAAATCGCCCGGCCCGCTCCCCAGCTTGCCGAACTCGTCCAGCACAGCTCCCTGCTTGTCGAAAATCACCACGCGATGATAGTGCGTGTCCGCGACCGCGATCCGCCCGTCCTGCAGCACCAGGATTCCTTCGGGCTTCCCGACCGAATACTCGGGCATCCACCACTTGGCGATCACGGTCCCGGCCGGGTCGTAATGCAGCACCCGCCCCGCATTGTCGAGCACGTAGAACGATCCATCCGTGTCAGCCGTCGCCGCTCGCGGCGCGGGAACAACGGCTCCCTCCGGCGGCATCTTCCACGAATCCTGCCGCGCGAACGACAACGTGCTTCCCGCCGCGCCGGAACAACCCGCACCGATGAACACGCTCAGAAGAACGAGCAGGACCGACAACATGACCCGGCGTCCCACGCGGACCGGCTTGTCGGACCGACCATGAACCCAGAATGCCTCGCCCCCCTCGCGTTGATTCGACACCCGCGACTCTTCATACGAGCCACAATCGCGCGTCTCCACGAGTTCCCAAGGCGATTCCTCGCGCTCAATGAGTACACACTGTTCCGGCCGCAGGCACTTTCCTGCAACAGCTCCGCCGCTGGATTCGACTGCGGTCGAATCATCTTGAACCCAATTGAACGGGCCCAACAGCGACGCCGCTTCGGGCGTGGCCGGGCGGTCATACAGTTCGTCCACCGGCCCGTGAAAGCTGACCTGCCCCGACGTGATGGCAACCACCCTGCTCGCTTCACGACGCACCACTTCGACGTCGTGCGTGGCAAAGACCAGCGAGGCCCCTCGCGCTTTCAGATCATCCCGTACCCACTGCCAGCACCGCCGCGCCCGCACGCGATCGACCGGCGCGAGTGGTTCATCCAGGACAATCACCGGGCTCCCGGTCAGACACGCCCGCAGCATCGACAGCCGCGACTTTTCCCCTTGCGACAGCGTCGCCGGATATTGCCCCGCCGCCTCGCTCAGGTCGAACGCCGCCAGCGCGTCCTCGACCGTCTTCGTGGCATCCGCCGTCGTCACCGCGAGTAAATGCTCGCGCACGGTCAAATGCGGCCACAGCCCGAACGAAGCCGGCGACCAGCCGCACGCCGCGCGATCCGGCTGCACGGGCCAGCAGCGTTGCAATGTCCCCGAAGTGGGTGCCTCATATCCGACCAAGAGATTCAACAGCGACGTCTTCCCCATCCCTGACCAGCCCACCACGGCTGTCACGCCCGTAGTGAGCTGCAACGTCACCTGTTCCAACCGAGTCTTTCCCCCGGAAGTCAGTCCGACGTCATGCAGTTCCCACAAGACATCAGACATGGCGGCGAAGATTTTCCCGGCGTGCGAATGGAACGATGTCAATCGGCGACACGGCAATCCGCGTTCGCGTGCCACCGGCTCCGCCAGTGTGCCTTGACTGACTTGAACACGACAACCCGCTAGCCCCGCCGTAGCGACAAACACCCCAGCACCAGCCCGGCCAGCGCGACAGGAACCAGCAGAATCGTGATGGCTTCCACGGACAGCATGGTCGATCGACCGTAGTGCATGAAATTGTACAGCCGGACAATCCCCGGCGTCATCGCGGCGGGTGCCAGCATCGACGCCAGCGTCAAATCGAGGTAACCCCAATAGACCAGGCACGCCCCCGCCAGAAACCGCGGCCGATCCCGCATCCGCCACAACACGCGATCGCGACGCCCGCCATCCGGCAACTGCTCGGCTACCACGACGGCCGGCTGTTCGAGCGAACGTCGCGTCCACCATTGCAGGAGCGCCGCCCGCGGTAGCAGCCACAATGTCAGCCCAATCACCCACGGCAGCGGCGTCCCATACACGGTCCGTAAGCCGGGAAGCAGGAACAACCCCTGCAAGGCCATCGCCAAGGCGAGCGCTCCACACAATCCGGGCAACAGCGCCGCGATCAGCCAGAATCGCCCCCAGCTCGAACCCAGCCCGTCCAGCAGCCGACCAGCAACCCACAGCGCTCCCATCGATGCCACCAGCGACGCCGACAGCCCGCTCACCATCTCCAGCGCCATCCCCCGCAAGCGCCCCGGCTGCTGCCACCAGACCGAGAGCCCCTCGACAACAGCCGGAGCCAGCAACCCCAGCGGAAGCAGCACCAGAAGAAACAGCGGAATCAGCACCACGCCCGCGGCCAGATTCCGCGTCGACTGCTCGCTGGGTTCGACATCCGGTTCGTTCGCACTGTTGGCCCGGCTGCTCCCGACCAGAACGAACAGCGCGACCAGTTGGATCGCCACCGGCAGCACCACCTGCCGCGCCGCTGCCCCCAGTTCCAGCCCCCGTGCCTGAGCCACGAACAACCAGTCGGTCCAGCTCACGGTCTTGAAGAGCGCCGCCAGCTCGAACTCCTGAAACGTCACCAGCCCCATCAGCACGAGCGCCGGTGCCACACGCCGCAATTCGCCCCGGAGCCCCCGCCAGCGGTATTGCCCGCGTATCGGACTCTCGCCCGCCAGTTCCTGCCACAGGAAGCGGCTCGGCCCGGATTCCGCCGTCGGCGGCCCCACCAATAAGGTCGCCACGCCAATCGGGATCGCCCGGCACCACAACAGGACCGCGCAGCCCACTTCGGCAACAGCCGGCCGCCCCGCCACCCACGGCATCCACGCGAACGCGGTCAACAGTTCGGGAAACAGAAACAACACGGCCAGAATCGCCAGCACCGGCTTCTGAACCCTCGCCGGCGACGTCCGCAAACTCGTTTCGAGCAACCGACAAACCGGCCACGCGGCAATCGCCACCAACATGGCGCGCCCGAGCGTCCAGCCGCACGATTCCCACAACGTCATGTCCGGCCACGTTCACCCATGTTGCCGCTTGAGACGTCGATAGACCCAGTTGGTGAATCCTGGTTCAACCACCCCAAGGGCAGAGTCCCGTCATTCGAAAATTTGTCTGGTCGAACTCATTCCGGCCCCAATCCGTCACGGAAAGCGCTGTCCTGTCGTAATCACGTACTCGGCGCCGAACTCATTGCCTCCCGGGCCGCACGCAAAAACCCTTCGACCTCCCGTGGCGAACGCAACCGCACGAACCAGACCTGGTCCGGATCGGCAACATCCATCAGCAGCGAATACTCCCGACGATGTCGCCCGTGCGTCGTCATCGCCCACAGAATCACCGAGTCGCGCGATAGAAAGGCTTTGGCAAGAGTCTCACGATTCCCCGTGCCGGGCCACAACTCGCTCCCGCTGAGCGCCCGCGAGAAACTGCGACCCGTCACCCGCCACACGGTCCGCCAGAACGGGAGATCGAGCCACACCACCAGTTGCACACGCTCCCACTTGATGGCCGTCGTACGCGTGTAGTTGCCGTCGAGAACCCATTCCTCTTCCCGCGTCGCGGCTTCGATCTTCTTGAAGAATTTCGGAGTGGGGCATTCCCTCCAGTTTGGCCCCCAAAACAATCGGTCCATCTCGACATGCGGGAGCCGCAAAGCGTCCGCCAGCCGCCGGCTGAACGTCGACTTCCCGCTGCCGGATGTCCCGATGACGTTCACCCGGCGAATCCGGGCCAACCGCGACAAGTCGATCTCAAGTGTCATGGAATCCGCCCGAGACACATTTCACCCGGTTCTCCGGAACCTTCACTCATCCCGCATAAGATTCACGACTTACCATTCATGACAACCCGCGCGACTGGAACTTCACCAGGCATCAATTGTCGCTGGTCAGACTTCGCCCACCGGCTTTCCCCCGGCCTCGTTGGTCTGGTGATCCCCCAGACATTTCGGGTACGCTGTCGAACGGTCGAGCCGACTGCCACGGTCCCGACCGACAGGCGACCGAAAATCTTGATCCGAGAACAACTTCCAAGCGTTTCCCGCCTCAACCATAAACCATCGACCCTCAACCCTCGACCATCTCCGCCCCGCAGGATGACCCGTTTCATGTCGACTTCTTCGCCGAAAGGCCCCTACCCCTGGGAGACCGCCAACCCGTTCGCCTCGGGGCTGTTGGCCTGGCTGATTCCTGGAGCGGGCCATTTCTATCAGGGCCGCACCGTCAAGGGAATCATCTACCTGGTCTGCATCTGGGGGCTCTACTTCGGCGGACTGCGGATGGGCGAAGGGCAGGTCGTTTACCAGAAGCCCAAGTCGCAGGCCAACGGCAGCCGGATTTCGCTCAGCCTCGCCGCCCAGTTGGGCGTGGGCTTTCCGACCGTCCTGGCCTTCATCCAGACCAAACGCTATTCCAGCGACGACAATCGCCCCGTTGGCTATCTCGAACACCCCCTCAAGACCGACTTTGAAGGCATCCTCCTCGGCAAAGGCCCCGGACATGCCGACGGCGCCGGCCGACTCATTGGCACGATCGAACTGGCCTCCAGCGATATCGGCGTGATCTGGGAAACAAGGGGCAAGTTCGTCGGAACGCTCGATGGCAAACCCATTGAACTCCCCTTGAGCGGCAGTCTCGAACTCGAACGTCCGATTGCCGGCGGCATGCGCCGTCAGCTCCGTATCTCGGTCGCCCCGTCCCCCAGCGAACATCCCCATTTGCAACAGTCGATCCGCGGCTCGATCCCCCGATCGTTCGTCGATGGGTTCCTCGCCCCCCCCGATCCCGAATCGCTGCGGGAACTGAACTTCCGCCTCGCGAAAACCTACGACCTGGCGCTCGTCTTTACCTGGATCGCCGGGCTGCTGAACGTCCTGGCCATCTGGGACTGTGTCCAGGGGCCGGCTTACGGCATCGGCGACGAAGACGAAAAACCGTCCGAGGCCCCCGCCGGAACTCCGCCCCCGCCCGCTCCGCTCGAGCCGACCAGCCCTGCCCCTCAAGAAAGCCGCTAGAAAATGCCTATCTGGTTGCTGGCGACGACCAACGTCACCTGGTACCTGCTGCCACTAGCCATGGTTGTCAGCCTCGTTTACAGCGCGAGCCGCTTCGAACGGACCGAAAAGATCCTGCGCCGCGGTTTTCGGCTATTCCTTCAGATTCTCGGCCTGATGTTCGCCGTCCTCGCCCTGTTATGGCTCTTCAGCCTGAACCTGTGATCCAGACAGCGCCTCGTCCGGTCCCCTCTTGCTCGACCCTAGACTCTCGACACTCGACTGAATCGGCTCCTGAGAACTGAAGGCCGTTGAAACGCCTGACAAAGAGTTGACGATGCAATCACCCAACCTGGATTCCTGGCAGGATCGGCTCGCCGCGGTCGTCGAGACCATGCGGGAAATGAGCCTGCAAACCGATCCGCAGGAAATGGTCCGCGCCTACGGCCGGCGGATGTCGAAGTTGTGCCCCGCCGCCCGCCGAATGAGCCTGTCACGACGTGATCTGCCACGGCCTGAATTCCGCATCACCCGTTACAGCGGCTGGACTGCCGAAATCAACCCCTGGAAACAGGTCGATCTGTTGCCGCGACTCAATGGCGGCCTGCTTGCCGAACTCATTTATGCCGATGCGCCGCGCATCATCCACGACTTACAGATCGCCAGCGACGACCCCGCCAGCCAGTACCTGGAAGGCCAGCGCTCGCTGCTCGCGGTCCCGCTGTTCGACCGTGGCGAAGCCCTCAATATGGTCGTCATGACCTCCGAATCGCCCGCCGCGTTCTGCGAAGAGGAAATCCCCGAGCGCGTCTGGATGGCCAACCTCTTCGGCCGTGCCACGCAGAACCTGGTTCTCGCCGAACAGCTCGACGAAGCCTATCGCGCGGTCGATCGCGAATTGCAGGTCGTCGCGGAAATCCAGCAATCGCTGCTCCCCCGCTCGATGCCAATCATCCCCGGGCTCTCCATCGCCGCCAACTACCAGACCTCGCGCCGCGCCGGGGGCGACTACTACGACTTCTTCGCCCTGCCGGATGGATCCTGGGGCATGCTCATCGCCGATGTCAGCGGGCACGGAACCCCCGCTGCCGTCGTCATGGCGGTCACCCACTCCATCGCCCATACCTATCCCGGACGGCCGACTCCGCCGGGCGACCTCTTGTCGTATCTCACGCGGCACCTCACCGCCCGCTACACGCAGGATTCCGGACATTTCGTGACGGCTTTTTACGCCGTCTATCAACCGGAAACCCGCACGCTCACCTATGCCTGCGCGGGCCACAATCCGCCGCGGCTCAGGCGCTGCGGCTCGAAAGAAGTCCTGCCGCTCGACCGCGCTAACACGCTGCCGCTCGGCATCAACTGCGAATGGACCTATGCGAACGTCGAGCAGATTCTCCGGTCCGGCGATCGCCTCGTCCTCTATACCGATGGCATCACCGAAGCCGCGAATCGCGCGGGCGAGATGTTCGGCGTCGAACGGCTCGATAACCTCGTCGGCAGTTGCGACATGACGGCGACCGAAACCGTCGCCCACATCCTGAACGCCCTCCACGTCCACGACGAAGGCCAACCCCCCTCCGACGACCGAACATTAATGATCATCGACGTGCATTGAGAAGGGCTCAGGCATCAGGAATCAGCTCTCAGCCTTCCGCCTTTCGCATTCTGTTTTTTCCAACCACTAACTACCAACCACCAACCACTCCCATGCAATCCCCCTTCTCCCTGACCGGCAAACGGGCCCTCATCACGGGCGGCAGCAAAGGGCTCGGCAAAGCCATGGCCCGGGCCTTCGCGCTCCATGGAGCCGATATCGCCATTTGCAGCCGCAATGCCGCGGAACTGGAATCGGCTCTCGAAGAAATTCTGGCCGGAACCCACCGTCGTGGTGTCTGGGAGGTCGCCGATCTGTCGAAGCGCGAGGCGGTCGAACCCCTTCTGCGCGAAGTCGAGACGGCCCTCGGCGGAATCGATATCCTCGTCAACAACGCGGGCTCCAACGCGCCGCAGGAAATCGACCAGATCGACGACGAAACCTGGGATCGCCTGCTCGAACTCAACCTCTCGTCCTGCATGGCTCTGTCCCGCGGCGTCGTCCCTGGCATGAAGGAACGGGGCTGGGGTCGCATTATTCATATCTCGTCGGTCATGGGTCTCGCCTCCACCGCCGGCCGCAGCCTCTATTCCGCCACCAAGGCCGCCCTCATCGGCATGACGCGAGCCATGGCTCTCGATCTCGGCCCGCACGGCAACATCACCGTCAACAGCATCGCCCCCGGCCCGTTTCTCACCGATCTCCCCATGTCGTTCTTCTCCGAGGAAGCCCGCGCCGCCATTGCCACGCGGACGGCCCTGGGCCGCTGGGGCAACCCCGAAGAACTCGCCGGCCCTGCTCTCCTCCTGGCCAGCGATGCCGGCAGCTACATCACCGGCTCCACGCTGGTGGTCGACGGCGGTGCCACGATCCGCACGATGCGGTAAGCTGGTGCGCGATCACGGCCATGCCCTGATCTGACGACCCGTATTCAACAATCCGTCCAAGATTCCTGGAGATCGACTGCCATGCCCCGCGCGTTGAAACTCGGTTTGATGTCGGCTGCTCTCGTCGGTTTTGGCGTCCTCTGGGGATCCGCTCAAACCCCCGACAAACCCGCCTCCCCCTTCGCCCGTCAAACCGTCGATTTCGGCATCGTCTGCAGTAACGCCGAGAAATCGATCGCCTTCTACAAAGACGTCCTCGGCTGCACGCAACTGGAAGGCTTCGACGCCCCCGGCGAGTTCGCCACCGACATCGGCCTGACCGACGGCCTCGCATTCCATGTCGACGTCATGACGCTCGGCAGCGACGAATCAGCCACCAAGATCAAGCTGATGTCCTTCCCCACCTCGCCCGGCGCCCGCGTCGATCAGCGGTTCATCCACTCCAGCTACGGCATCCGCTACCTGACGCTCTTCGTCACCGACCTGAATGCCAGCGTCGCCAAGGCAGAAGCCGCCGGCGCGAAGCCGATCAGCAAAGGAGCCGTCCCCCTCCCCGCCGGCTTCCCCGACGGCGTCGGCCTCGCCACCTTCCGCGACCCCGACGGCAACTTCATCGAACTCGTCGGCCCGCTCAAGAAATAGCGATATATCATCGCTGTGTCTTCGCGTGCCACTGGCTCCGCCAGTGTGTATTTAAGGAATACGCCAAGCCGCACAAGCACATCCAGCGCCACACGACGCCCTCGTTGCTGCGTCCCCCACCGGCTTGTCCGGTGGGTACGGGGCAGTTTGACAGCTAGCATGACGCGGCACCTTGATCCGCCCCCCGGCCAGCTTGCCTGGCCGGAGCGAAAGTTTGATAGCTGGCCTGACGGTCAAGCCTTCAGGGCTCGCCCGTCTCAAGAAAACGCGATTGTTCCAAGCTCCACCCGGCAGCGAGTAACATTCAACTCCTCCGATGCCGAAGGCATCGAAGACGGTAGCCGGGGGTCGCGCAGCGCACCCACGGTTAAGCGGACGTTTTTTAGGCCCTCGACCCCTAGCGGGGGTCGCAGAAACTTCCTTCGCTGTACCCGCATCTTAAGTAACCCGAAGCGTCAGCGAGGGAGCGGATTGAAGATCCCTTGCTGACGCTTCGGGTTACTTACTCTCCCATCACTTTCCCCTCGAACAGCTCCAGCAACTCCCCCCGCACCGCTAACAACCGCTTATACTCCAACAGCTCATCCGGCGCGGTCCTCAGCCCGCGCGCCAGCCGGCGACTCATCTCGGCATCCCGCGCCACCTCATCCCCGCGCCGCACATCCAGGCGAATGCCGAACAGCACGCCGCGCGTCTCGGGAATCGCCACCAGCAATTGATCTTCCCGACGGAACCAGACATCCGTCAGCGATAACGGCCCCGTCAGCCCCTGCAACCCGCGATCGAGATGCTGATTGCGATCCGGAAACGCCGACAGCCCCCAATTCGAGCGATACCACCCCCGTGCCGGCTTCAAGTTCTGCACCAGCTTGTCAAGCCGCTTCCCCAGCTCGGCATTCAGCCCCGGCACCACGTCGTGAACGTCCGCGAGCGCGAGGCCAATCTTGTCCGTCAATCGCCACGACGACGGAAAGCAGACACAGCCCCCCACCGTGATCGGCTGCCCCGCCTCATCCAGCCGCAGCAGCACGAAGTCCGGCTCAACAAGCCGCCCCAGCCGTGCAAGGTTCTCCAGGGGCGACCCCTCGAACCGCTCATCAGCAACGGCCGGGCACCACTCGCGAAACCAACCCGTCATCGCCCCGACAAGCTCTTCACCCGCTGGATCGAGCGCGCAGTACCGCCCGCAATCCTCATCGAGCCACCGCCCGCGCTCGGCGAGCAGGTCTTCCGATTCGCTCGTCGGCGCGAAGTACGCAGCCACATCGCCCGGCGAAATGCCGACGGTGTAGCGATGATCCTCGTCCGGCAAAGCCCGCCACGGGTCGCTGAAGACCGTCACGCCAACAACTCCCGCGCACGCTCAAGGATCGCAGTCTCGACCTTGCCCCCGACTCAACAGCCCAACCGTCACCCATTCGCCGCGACATACGCCTTCAGCGACTTCACGAACGCCTTGAGCATCGGCGTGTTGTCGTGCCAGGTCCGTCCGCTGACGAGGTTGCCATCGACGACGACCGGCTGATTGACGTACTCGCCGCCGAAGCTGGTGATGTCGAGGGCGCACTTGGCAACGCTCGTCATCTTCCGGCCCGTGATGCATCCCGCCGCCGCCGCGATCTCCACGCCGTGGCAGACCGAGCAGACCGGCTTGTTCGCCTGGAAGAAATGCCGCGTGACATCAAGCAAGTGATGGTCATACCGCAGATACTCCGGAGCCCGCCCCCCCGACAGAAACAGCCCAACATAATCGGTCGGCACAACGTCCTTGAACGCAATCGTCGCCCGCACATGGTAGGCCGGCTGCTCGCGGGTAATGTCCCAGGGAATCGACGAATCGGGCGGAATCTCGTGCATCACCCCGTGATACAACCGCGCCTCCGGCCCGGCGACCACCACCTCGAAATCATCCTCGGGCAACCGGAAAATGGGATACAACGTATCCATCACCTCAGTCGCATCCCCAATCGGCAACAGCACTTTCCAAGTCATCATCAAACCCCAACGAAAATCGTTTGGTGAGAATTTCGCCCATCATGGTACACGACGGACCGAAGAATGGGAGTGATGGCGCGGAAGTCAAACGGCCCCCAACGTGTGGCCCGATATTGATCCGCCTCACGTCCCATTCTTGGACCACTTCGCAAAATCACACGTTATCGGATCGGGTGCTGCTTTCCATATCCAACAATCGCTCTCTCGACGGGATCCAGTTTGCCGCCTTGCTTCAATCCATCCCACCAATGCTTTGGCTCGTCGCCCGGTAGACAGCTAGCTGCGTACAAAAAGGCACGCCGTTCCCAAGGCCCCATATTCTCAAAGTTGAGCTTCTCCTTCTTAAACCAAGAATCATGTCCCGCCCGGCCCCGAGCAATAATCAGCTCGCGCCTCGTAAAAATGTCCGACCATTTGCTCTCAAGCCCGCCGAGAACATGCTCATTATCCCACTTGTCACTGTTGGCAAACACGCTAAGCACCCAGCATCGATGAAACTCCAAATGCCCGCTAACCGTGTCATCTAGCGCACTCAGAAGCTTCGCGCCAATCACTCTTCTTGTGTTACCGTGAATGCCCTCCAATGAAGCAATATAGCTTATCGCATCCGGAAACACCGAATACAGTGCATCGAGACGCTCCAAAACCCGAGCAAAACTACTACTGTCCCTCAACTGGGAGAGTCGCCTAAGTACAAATGATGCAACGGGAATATCCAGATCCTCACCCAAAACAATCTGTTCGGCCAGCACTTGCGACAAGTTCAGCGAGTCGACCATCGCCTTTTGCACCTTATTGAGCGACTCATAGTCGATCTTTTTATATGGATCGCTCAGACCAATTGCATCTATAATATCGTCAAACTGCGATGACAGGCGGCGCCGTTCCTGTTGCCGAGGCGACACCAGCGTCTTACTGAACTCGACGCTCGTTTGAATCCTTGTCTTGCTTTGCTGCAAAGTCAGCCCAAGCCCCTCGAAAAGCATCTGTGCCAAGAATGCAAGCCGCTCGTGAGCCTCTCGCTGACTATGACAAAAGATTCGAAAGTCATCAGAGAATCTGCAGTATACGGCATTTGCCCCTACAAGAGCGTTGTCTATGATCGTCAATGCCAACTCGGAGACCAGCCGCGACACAGCCGGCCCCACCGGTACGCCATACGAAATCGTTGAATTCCAATGTTTGAGCATCCTCAGCAAAGCCTTGGCAGCCGACTTGTGGCGAGCAGTGCACGCGACCAGCTCATTCTCTAGCGGATGGGAATATATTTTTGGAAAGAAATCTGCCACATCAGCAACTACGACATGAGTACACTTTGGGTTTTCGGCAAGTGACTTCGACCGCTTTTGGAATGACTTCCAACCATAATCTGAGTGGTATAGCTGCCCGTTTGGCTTCGGACTAAAGCGATAGCTGTGCACGATCTCGCGGTCGCATGGTAGGCGGCGTTTTTCAATATCCTTTCCTAAATCGTACACAAGCGCTGCATAGGCGATTGAATCAAGCGGGTCAAGCTGAGTGGAAATCCGGAACCCAAATCGGTGCTTCGGCGCAAGGCATCTGCGGAGCGGCCGACTTTGCCATTTCAGCGGATCTTGACTCAGCATCCACTCCCGGACTCCACCGCCTCCCTTCCAATGGCCTTTTATTGCATCGAACTCAAACAGTCGCGGAAAGATGTCTGTGTCGCCGTGACGTATGATGTGTTCCAACGCCCAGTCAAGAGCCGCACTCTTGAACTTCATATTGCGACCCTTTGCAAGTCTCTTGATGCTTCTCAGCACGCCTTTTCAAATTCGTTACTATGGCGAAGTTCAGCCCCCTCGCCCCCAACTACTCCGTCACCACCTCCACCCGCCCCCAATACGCGAACTCCCAAGCCCAATCATTCGCCTGGTTCCACATCTGCAACTCCACCGTCTGACCGGCGAAGCGTTCCAGGCTCACTTCGAACCGCGCCCAGCCGTCTTTCGTCGTTTCGCGGCTGATGAGTTCATCAAACAATCGGCCGCCGCTGGCCGCTCCCATCACCAGTCGCCAGTCGCCGCGCGGGTCGTGCGAGACTTCGATCACCAGTTTCGACTTCCCTTCCGCCGGCACCGCGAACTCGCCGAACATCCGGGCCGGGCGATCCCGGCTGACGGGGTGCGTGCGGACCACGTTCTTGCGGCCGCGGAACTCGGCGAGTAAGGCCACGCCCCCTTCGCCCGACTCGACCCGCGAAAAGCCGGGGGCCACTTCCTGGAAGATCGATCCATAATCGTCCGGGTTGGTCGACTCGCGCGGCACCACGTCGTACACACCGGGCAGTCGCGTGGCCGACGGGTCGCCGGGAGGCTTGTCGAGCGTGAGGAACGCGAACAGGTCGGCGATCTCCTGAGCCGAGTACTGCTTCTCGATCCCCTCGGGCATCAGCGAAATTTCACTCACCTTGAAGACATCGATGTCGTCGCGAGCAATGACTTCCTGCTTCCCTCCCTGCACCTTCAGCACCACCCGCTGCGGGCTCTCTTCCGCGAGCAAGCCGTTGATCACACGACCATCGAGCGTGGCCACCGTGTAACTCCGATAGCCCGACCCGATGACCAAGCTGGGATCGAACACGTTCGACAAGAGTTGCGTGTAATCGTTTCGCCCATTCCGCGTAATATCCGGACCAACCTCGGCTCCCTCACCATGAATCTTATGGCACTGGGCACAAATCTTCTTATACACAGCCTGCCCGCGCGGCGCGTCCCCCGGCGTGGTCCGAATCATCCGCCGCATATCGGCGATCACCCGCTCGCGATCGGTGCTGCGGCCTTCGCGAACCTGGCCCCAATGCTTCGCGAGCAGTTCCTTCAGATCCGCATCCTTCGTCTCATGCAGCCGCCGCGCCTGGTTGATATTGATGACGCTCGCCGAAAGCTTCCCTTCGCCAATCGCAGCCAGCAGCGCCTTCGCCCACGCCGGCCGCTGGGTCAGCAGCTCAATCGCCTTCGGCTGCAAGTCGGCTTCCATCTGCGGATAGAACGCCAGCGCGAACGCCGCCACTTCCGGATCATCCAGCCGCGCCAAACTCGCCAGCAGCTTCCCCCGGAAATCCACCGGAGCAACCGGCGACTGCTCAAACACCTTCGCGACGCCCCGCAGCACTTCGTCCTGCCCCGCGGCAATCAAAGCATTCGCGGCCGCAAGACGCTGGTCTTCCGGGACTGTCACGGACTCCAGCACCTGTCGCGTGGCCGCGAAACCCGCATCCATGCGCCACGTTGTCGCCAACAGGGCCGCATCCAGGAACAGCGGCGAATCGGATCTCGAAATCGTCGTAGCGATCTCGGTCTCGAAGGCTTGCTTTAAATCTTTCTGTTTCTCTTGGGATAGAACTCCAGTTTGCGAAGCGATGGCGAGGCGGTCGAGAATCTGTTGGGCAACCTTTGGATGCGCTTGCGGCCCGCCGTTAACGAGCGAAAAGAGCTTGCTCACAGGGGTTGCATCGAAGTCCTGGCGAGCCAGCAAGCGATCGATCAGACGCGGGACCATCGCCTGAACGGCTGGAGCATTCAGGTAACTTCCCGAACTGAGTTGCCGGATTAATTCGGTTACCCCTGCCCGATCCTCAAGCAGCGGATGTAAGTTCTGCCAGACGATTCGCTGCAGTAACTCATCATCTCCGGCTGTTTGAAGGACGCCCAGCAAACGTCCCATGCGATCTCCGCAGGCGGGGTGAGAGGCCGCAATAGCCACTTGCAGACGTACCGCCGCCGAGTCATCGGTGATCAGACGGTTCATCGCGGCATCAAAGACTTCTGGGATTGGGAAATTCATCCGATCGTTCCAGATGGCTCGGATGCCCCAGGCACGCAGTTGGGGCGCGGGACTCTGCAAGAGTTGCGTGACGAGTTTCTCATAATCGCCACCAAGACCCCGAGTTTGTGGATGCGCGCCAAGAACTGCCCACAATGCGCGCAGTCGAACCTCGTCTGGTTTTCCATCGTCAAGAATGACTGCCGCAAGTTGTTGCAGGACCGGCTTCCGTTCCTGCAACAACCGCTGCGCCGTCTCCCGCATCCACACATTCGGATGCCCCAATAGCTCAATAAGCTGCTCATCCGTCGATGCGGCCAGATCGAACTCCGTCTTCCTCGGCGTCTCCTGATACCGCACCCGGTACAGCCGCCCCTTCAGGCGATCAATCCCCGCCGGATCGCGATTGGCGTCCTGATAGCAGTGATAGCGGTCGTACCAGTCGAGCACATACAGGCAGCCGTCCGGACCGGTCTTCTGGACGACCGGCATGAACCACGCATCGTTCGCGGTCAGAAAATCGGGCTCGCCAAACCCGGCGTACGTGCTGCCGTTCCGTTCGATCCGGTCCACATTGAGGCAGCCGCCGTGGATGTTCCCCATGTAGAGCTTCTTGCGGTACTGCTCCGGGTAGGCGTCGCTGTCGAACCACGTGATGCCGCAATAGGCCGCCTTCTGATGCTTGTGCTTGACGATCGACTCAATCTTCCACGTATGCGGCGGATACGGCCCCCCCTGCCGGTGGTAGTAGCCGGTCTCCACGAGATGCCACAGGTGGTCGATCACGCAGGCCGAGACGAACGCATCCCCCTCGTCGTTGAACGCGATCCCCCACGGGTTGCTGGTCCCTTCGCAGAAGACCTGGAACTCCCGCGTCCGCGGATGAATGCGGAACATCGCACAGGTCAGTTTCCAACCGGGATGTTTTTCACCCCCCGCCTTTTCGTAATTCGGGTTCTCGGGGGCATACTTCACATGGCTGTGATTGAAGACCCCGTTGAGTCCATACAGCCAGCCGTCCGGCCCCCAGGTCAGCGAGTTGGGCAACTCATGCGTGTCGGTCCGCCCGAACCCCGTGACAACCACCTGCGCGGGACCATCCGGCACCCCATCGCGGTCGCCATCCGGCACGAACAGAATGTCGGGCGAATTGGCAATCCAGACCCCGCCGTGCCCCACCTGTACGCCTGACGGAATGTTCAGACCGTCCAGAAAGATCGACACCGTCTCGGCTGTCCCGTCGCCATCCTTGTCTTCGAGAATCTTCACACGATCCCGACCCGGCCCCGGCTCCCGGCGGGGATACTCCAGCGACTCGGTGATCCAGAACCGCCCCCGTTCGTCGATCGCCATCGCCACCGGATTGACAAGGTCCGGCTCGGCGGCGACCACTTCGACCGTGAACCCCTCGGGAACGGTCATCATCCGGGCAGCCGTCTGGGCGTCGCGAGGCTCGTTCGGGGGCTTGTCCTGGGCATGCGGAATGGTGGCCTGCTGAGCACTGACCGCCGCCGACCAGCCGACAAACGCCAACAATCCCAGGGCCCAGCGAAAGAACAAGTGCATGGCCGGTTTCCGTGAAGTCGATCTTGAAAGTGAAAGGAACCAGCGAGTTTAGCGTTCCGGCGGACCCGCCTCCACGCCCTGACCTCGCGAACGGTCTGCACATCTGTTTCCCGTCGGCAAATTCCGCCGAATCTGGTCTGTCCAGGGTTCTGGAAAACTGCTAGAAGGCGGCGGAATTTCGACGGTTTCTCTGGCGGCCAAGGACGGTCGTCCCGGAAACCGTATCGAGTCGGCCCACGTTTGATCGACCTCGTATCCAGACCAGAACGCAACCAGTTGTGCCTGTCAAAAGCCCGCGAATCGCCAGCCAGCAACGGAATGCACAGAGGTCGCGTTAGGTTGACCTAGAACACGTTTCAAAACCCGGTTGGTGGCTGAAAACGTCTCGAAATCGGGGACAAACCCCGTCATCCAGAGGGTTTTGAAACCACCTCTAGAAATTTGCAGGGACGCAATGCCCATCCATCCGACCGCCGTCGTCGACCCCCGCGCGGTGATCGACCCCTCGGCAGAAGTTGGCCCCTACGTCATCATCGACGGCCCCGCCACCGTTGGAGCGGGCACCATCCTCGCGCCGCATGTTCAGGTGCTTGGCGAAACGACCATCGGCCGCGGCTGCCACGTTCATGCCGGTGCCATCCTGGGCGACCTCCCGCAAGACAAAAGCTTCTCGGGCGGCGTCAGCTACACCCGCATCGGCGACGAAGCCGTTATCCGCGAATACGTGACCATTCATCGCGGCACGCAGCCAGGCACGCAAACCGTTCTCGGCGACCGCTGCATGCTCATGGCCCACGCGCACGTCGGCCACAATTGCCAGCTTGGCAACGATGTCGTCCTGGTCAACGGCTCGCTCCTCGGCGGCTACGTCCACGTGGGCGACCGAGCCATGATCTCCGGCAACGCGGCCGTGCATCAGTTCGTCCGCGTCGGCGAACTCGCCATGATTGCCGGACTCTCCAAGATCGTGCAGGATGTCCTCCCCTACATGACCGTCGACGGCCCAGGCCACTGCGTCGGCGTCAACGTGGTCGGCATGCGTCGCTCCGGCATGAACGCCGCTGCCCGCGCGGAAGTGAAAGAAGTCTATCGCAGGCTCTACCGCCAGCCAGGCACCTGGCGCGATGCCGTCGACGAGCTGGCCTCCATCCTCGTCTCCGAGCCGGGGCTGAGGCTGCTCGCCTTTCTCCGCGCGACTTCCAAACGCGGCATCGGCGGCCACAGCGGGCAGGAATCGTTGAAGCTGGTCGTTCCACCCGTCGCGCTCGAAGCCGAAGTGGAAATCGCCCGCGCCGCCTGAGCGTTCGCGAGACGTCGGCTGGGACTATGTCACAGCTTGTTTTCGACAGCTTGATTTTCGTGTGCCACTGGCTCCGCCAGTGCGCCTGAAATCAAATGCCTAAGAACCCCTAACACAACCGGTTGTGCCCGCCAGAAACTTGCGAAAGTCCGGGCAAACGCTTGATTGCACAGAGGTTGTGTTAGGAATTCTAAAACAAGAGGCGCTGGCAGAGCCACTCTATGCCGTTACTTCTTTTTGCAGCGTCCCCCACCGGCTTGACCGGTGGGAACGGGAGTTTGACAGATAGCACATACCGCACCCTACTCCGGTCCGCCCCCGGCCAGCTTGTCTGGCCGGAGCGAAAGTTTGATCGCTGGCACTCACCCTGGCCTGACAGACTCGGCTTCCTGCCGGTCAAGCCTGGCAGGGGAGCCAAGAGAAACCGGGACGACTCTAGCGATCAAACTTTCCGTCCGGCGGGGCCAGCCCGCCGGGGCGGTTGGGCAGCCGAAAGAATGACCAAACGCATTTCGTGGTCATTGATCTTCCCAAAAGGATAACGGCGTAGAGAGCCGCCCATCCGCATCTTTAAGATGGACCGAGCACTACTCGGCTTTCAGCCGGTCCGCGAACTTCTCCCGCAGCTTCTTGAGCTTCGGCGGAATCACCGCGTTGCAGTAGGGCTGCGCCGGATTCTCGGCGTAATAGTTCTGGTGATAGCCTTCCGCCGGATAGAACGTCGTCGCGGCGGTCACTTCCGTCACGATCGGCCGCGGGAAATACCCGGCTGCCGTCCACTCTGCGATCTTCTCGCGGGCAATCCGTTCCTGCTCGGACGAATGATAGAAGATCGCCGAGCGATACTGCGTCCCGACGTCATTCCCCTGCCGGTTGAGCGTCGTCGGGTCATGCGTCGTCAGAAACACGTCCAGCAGATCCCCGAATCCGATCATGCTGGGATCAAACGCAACCTGAATCACCTCCGCATGCCCGGTCCGCCCGGTACAAACCTGCTCATACGTGGGATTCACGGTTTCCCCGCCCATGTACCCCGACGCCACCGCTTCCACCCCCTTCAGCCGGTCAAACACCGCCTCCACGCACCAGAAGCACCCCCCAGCCAAAGTCGCAATCTCGCGCTCGGTCGTCATCGTCCTCGCTCCTTCGGTGAGGGATCAGCCGTCAGGAATCAGCCATCAGCAATTCACTGATCGCTGACTCCCTGATTCCTGCTCACTCTTTCCTGATTCCTGACGGCTGATCCCTGATCCCTCTCCACCGTCACAGCTCATCATCCATCAAAATATCCGACTCCGTCACAATCGTGTGCCCCGCGTCCTTGAGCACTTGCAGCGTGAAGTCGATGTCGTCCACGTAGATGGCAATCACGCGGTGGCCCATCCGGCGATAGAGCAGCGGATAGAGGTGATGGATGTTCAACTCGGCTTTGGCGAGCGTCGTCAGCAGTTCCGTGAAGGGCGCCGCCTCGTCGGGAAGCTCGACACCCACGACGTCGCTCTCGGTGAAGTGCACGCCCAATAGACACAGCTTCTCGCGCGCCCGGTCCGAGTTGTTGAACATCAGCCGCACCGCCGCGAAGTCGACCGAGTCCACGAACCCGATCGCGATCACCTCGGTGTCCAGATCCTCGAGCTGACGGATCAGTTCGTTCAACCGGCCGACCTGGTTCTCCAGAAAGACGCAGAACTGCCGCAGGCACGGCCACGACCGCGAGGGCACGGTTTCCGGCTCGGTAAACGTATCGTTGTAGTCGGACGACATGGAGACTCTTCAGGATGGACGAGGAGGAATTGGACGGCTGTCAGCAGGCAACGGCGGTGTCTCGCAGCAACGGACCTGTTTCGCAATCGCCACATCGGCCGCCGCGCATGCCGAATTCGGTGATTTCCGCCCACGCGACCCCTTCGGCGCGGCCGTTTTGAGTGTACCATTTCCCTGCGAGTTTCTCAGCGGTCCATCGGAACCCCGGAAACTCCTCGCGGGCCGTTTCGATACCTGATCGAACTGACACCTTCTTCGAAAGGTCGACTCGGTGTTGCAGGCCGCGATTTTTGACATGGGCGGTGTTCTCGTCCACTTCAGCCACGACCGCATGTGCCAGCAGGTCGGGCAGCTCTGCGGACGCTCCGGAGACGATCTCCGCCGCCTGCTCCTCGATTCCGGCCTGCAATGGGAGTTCGAACGCGGCCTCCTCTCCGCCGAAGAGTTTCACGACCGCATCCAGCAGACCGTCGGCCGCAACATCCCCTTCGACGCCCTCATCGACGCCGCGTCCGACATCTTCGAGCTCAACCGGCCCATCGTCCCGATTCTCGACGAACTCCGCCGCCGCAAGCTCAGGCTGGTCCTCCTCTCGAACACCAGCATCTGGCACTACCAGTTCATCTGCAAACGCTACGACCTCCTCGACCGCTTCGACGCCACGATCCTCTCGTACGAGGTCAACGCCATCAAACCCGAAGCGGAAATCTACGAAGCCGCCCTCGTCGCCATCCACTGCCCGCCCCAGAACTGCTTCTACACCGACGACATCCCCCGCTATGTCGAAGCCGGCCGAAAGTTCGGACTCGACGCCGAAGTCTTCATCGACACCAACCGCCTCGAACGCCAACTCCGCGCCCGCGGCATCTCATTCGATTAGCCCGCGGCACTCGTTCCCGGGCTCTGTGTTCTTTCGTGTGCCACTGGCTATGCCAGTGCGCCTTTGGCTTTCTCGTTCCGGGCTGGGTGGCACGCCCTGAGCCCGCGAAGGGCGTGGCGATCAACCGCGCGCCACCAATCACCCCATCTCCACCACAGCCTTAATCACCCGGCTCTCCGGCTTCAGCCAGTCGGGAAAGACTTCGATCATCTCCTCGAACGCCGCCCGATGCGTAATCCAGGGCTTCGTATCGATCGTCCCGTCTTCGATGAGACCCACGATCCGCGTAAAATCCCGCGACAGCGCATTCCTGCTGGCCAGAATCGTCAGCTCCCGCCGATGCAAAAATGGCGCATGCGGAAACTGCAACTCCGCCTGCGTGATCCCCACATACACCAGCTTCCCGGCGAACGCGCAATACTCCAGCGCCTTCGCCATCGACTTGTTGCTCCCCGTCGCGTCGATCACCACATCGCAGAACTGCCCGCCGGTCATCTCCCGCAGGCGTTCCACTTCCGAACCATCGCCCGTCGTTAAGAGTGTATCCGGCACCCCCATCTGATCGCGCACGAACGCCAGCCGCTGCTCGTTCATATCCATCACGATCACGCGGGCATCGCTCAGCTTGGCGAACTCCAGGGCTGACAACCCGATCGGCCCCGCTCCAATGATGAGCAGGTTATCCCCCGGCTTCGGCATCCCCCGATCGACCGCATGGCAGCCAATCGCCAGCGTCTCCACCAGCGCGCTCTGAGCCGAAGACAGCTTGTTCGCCAGGTGCAGCTTGCGGGCCGGCACCGTGAACAACGGCCTCAACCCGCCGTCGCAATGCACGCCCAGCGTCTGATGGTGCTCGCAGCAGTTCGTATAACCGCGACGGCACGAATAGCACTGCTGACAGTTGATATACGGCTCGACCGCGCAATGGTCGCCCGGCCGCACGTTGGTCACCCCCTCGCCCACGGCGACCACGCTCACCCCCAGCTCATGCCCGGGAATCCGCGGATAACTGAAGAACGGCATCTTCCCCAGGTAGCCGCCATAATCCGTCCCGCAAATCCCCACCGCATGCACCCGCACGACGGCGTCCCCCGGCCCCGGATCCGCCGGCTCGGGAACATCAATCGTCAAAAACCGCTGAGGCTGCTCCAACTGAATCGCGCGCATATTGCCCGATCAAAAACTCACAGGGGGAGAATCTCTTCCGAACACCAATCCCAGCCATCCAGACCGCACTCACACCACCCGCAAAAGCCTATCCCCCCAACCCCAAACGATCAATTTGAAGCCTCCCCGACCCCCACTCCCCGCGTCTCACCCTCTCCCTCTCTCAATATAGGTAGAACTGCCAATTGAACTCACCGCCGCCCGGCCACACACTGACGGACTCCAAGGCAATCTTCCTCTCTGCCTGAAGGTGACGTCATGACACGTTTCCGCACACTGGCCACGGGTTTGGGCCTCTGCGTGTTGTTGTCTGCCGCCGGTTTCGCTGCCGAAGCACCCCGCGTCGTCACCTGCACGGTCCCTCAGACCAAGGGCTGGTATCTCACGCCCGATACCAAGACCCTCATCATGACCAGCCCGACGACAGCCGAGCTGATCGTCTTCGATGTCATGACGGCCACCGAAAAACAGCGCCTTTCCGTTCCCTTCAAACCCGCTTGCATCACCGGCCAGGGCGACGAGCTCTTCGTCTCCGTCGACGGCAGCACCATCGTTCATGCCCTCGATGCCGCCACCGGCAAGAAGCTTCGCGAATACCGTTTGCCAGGCGAACCCGTCCAGTCGCTCGCCTGCCATCCGGAATCCGGCTCCGTCTTCGCCGCTAACCTGGAAGAAAACATCTTCGCTCTCGACCCCAAGTCGAATCGCGTTAGCCCGACGATCGCCAAAGGCATGTATCTCCGGGTTGACCCGAAAAAAGGACAATTCCTCCTCGCCGCCACCAATCGCCCCTCCGAAGAAGTGATCCGCTTTCAGCGCACCGCCCCCGGCGTCGTCGACATCCAGCGCGTCACCGTCGCCGAGACCGCCACCGTTTCCAAATATTCTATCAGCGGCTCGAAGCTGAAAATGATCGCATCCAACCCCAACACGGCTGTCGGCGCCGGCGGATATCTCCATCTCAGTCCCGACGGCTCGAAGTACATCATGGTGGCCGGCGGCGGCTGGTGGTCTCCCACCAACGCCAAGACCCGCTTCGGCATGGCTGTCTTCCCGACCGATGACTTCAACACCATGCTCGGCGGACTCGATGTCGGCGGCCCGCAAAACGTCGCCTTTCATCCCGACTTGCCAATCGGCATCGCTCAGGGAGCCAACTACGACTTCTTCCTCTTCGATGCCGAAAGCCTCGTCATTCGCCAGACCTGGAAGCATAAGCCTCTCGCCGTCAAATTCTGGGAGAATCTCTCCACGTTCGGCGCCCACGGCTCTGTCTACATTGCCCAGCAGGGCGAGTACCTCCAGTTCTTCATTCTCGACCTGAACGAAGACCAGCAGCAGACGCTCGCCAAACTCCACGGCCCTCTGCCGAAATACCCGCAGGCCGTCCCCCTCGATGCAATGCCCGTCGCCGCGACCGTGCCCACCCCAACCTCGCCCCCCAGCACACCCACGCCACCACCCGGCAAACCCAGCACTCCAGCTCCGTCGGCGCCCATGCCGGAACCCATCGGCCAGCGCAAAGCCCCCAAAGAACCTCCGGTCCGCCTCGCCGCGAACAGCAGCTACTCCCTGGGAGCGGTGGACGCGAGAATTCCCTACATCGGGGATCGCCAGTACGCGATCCTCAAATTCCCCCGCCACCTGAAAGACGCGGCTTTCATCGTCCGCGATTCCTCGCAAGTCGGCGGCTGGCTCAGCCGCGGCTCGGTGGAAGTGCTGGCAGACTGCTCGGTCTCGATGGCCATTATGCATCAGATCAACGGCCAAAGCATCGTCTCGGCCCAACTCCTGGACGCCCTGAAGGAAGAAGGCTGGACGCCACAAAAAGAGATTCTGCAAACCACCTCGGCTGACAAGGAAGTCTGGCAATGGGCAATCTTCACCCAGGATCTGAAAGCCGGTACGCCAACCCTGTCATCCAAAGTCGGCGTCCGCTCCCCAGCCCAGGTCATCTACTTCTTCCACCAACCGCAAAAATCCAAGTCCACCACCCAAAGCAAACGCTAACCCACCGGCCCACGTCTCTTGACGCCCTCTCTCCCCGCCCCCCGCGGCCTCCGCGGTAAAAAACCATTCACCGCAGACGACGCCGAGACCGCAAAGCAACCCCAACAACCACACCACCCCCGCTATCTCTCCGTGGCTCAGCGCCTCCGTGAGCCCCCACCTTCACTCCCCGCGTCTCCCCTTCCCCTCTCACCCCATCGCTCCCTCACCCCATCACCGCGTCACCCCTTCTCCCTCTCCCCTTCACTCCCCCGCATTCGCCGCCCGAACCAGCTCATCATCCCGCGGCGGAGTGTTCGTCGTCGTTGATGTCATCGATGAAGTCCAAAAAGGCCGACGGACTCTATACTAACTCGCTCCGGGTGGCCCAGGTTGGCCCCAGGCCTACCTGGGTGGCGAAGCCACAAGAGGTGGCAAACTGGTCTCCGTGTGCCACTGGCTCCGCCAGTGTCCTTTCCGCGCTGGGTCGGATACTCGAAACGGGGAGTCGCCATTCCCTCCGAACCGAGATTGGTTGATTTCATCGCGCGCACTCGGCATTTCCAAGCCCCGCGGCACGGAGACGCATCCCACTTCGGCGATGTCGCCCAGTCAACCGCTCCCACTGCAAGGCAAGCTAGCAGTGGCACCCGGCGGATTTTGCAAGCTCTGAACCACTCCTGAAGATCATCCGCCTCCACGAGACCTACGGACTATCGCGTTGTGACAAATACTTGAGATCGCCATTGAGAAACCCGTCGCCCGTGGACTGCAATCCCTATCAAGGCAGAATTCCCGCGAAAAGCTTTCCGCTTCGGCAACTACTTGGTCCGCGACTTCTGGAAGACTCAAGATTGAATGATCAGCACTTGCAAGAGCCGAAATCTTGCCGCTCAAGCGAATACTCAGTAATTGCAGATTGCCGAGTTCCGTCAACGTCGATGGCACAGGTCTTGTGCACAACTCACCCACGCTTCCGATGATTAACTCGGCAATGCGCCTATTCCTGCAGGTCGAAGCGATAAGCCCCGCATGGGATCGCGCCGAATCGCACCTGTCCGCCCACGCAGAGGCGACGTAACTTTTTGAAAGCTCATCGGACATTTTCGACCCCTACTGTATTGCCAAAATATCTCACCGCCGTACTCAACCTTCCGCGGTTCGAACAGCAGTGCACCCACATCGCACTCAATTGACTTTTTTGGATCAACTGCTGTACGTAAAAGGACCTTTGAGGGCCGCAATCACTCAAACCGCTGGAGCATCTCGTGGAGCTGCACAAACTGGAGACGGTCGCCAAGCTCGGGCTCTCCTTGACGACACTAGCCACGCTTTTTCTGTATTTGATTGGAACCGCCTACTACAGGGCGTTTCTCATTGCATTTTCAGTTCCAATGGCTCTCGTGCGAGTCGACTTTCTTGACATCGTAGCGATCAACACTCGATCGTTGTTATGCCTCTTTTCGTTCGCTATGGGATACCTCTGGGCGCGTGAGCGGCTGTTTCTAATCCCGCAGCCGCGCACGACTGCCGCTCCCAGCACCGCGCAGGCCGACACTGATTTCAAATTCTCGCCTCTGTCCATGACCAAGGCAGATGGATCGACGATTCGTCTTCCACTAGCCGAGGCCGTCGCTCTATGGATTCTGGTAATCTGGAGCATGCTGGGGCTCGCCGGAGTCTTGGCCGCTTGGTACTTCAGAAACGACCTCGTCGCGATTCCGTATCTTCTGTTTCAGGTGTGGGGGTTTATTGCCTATCGCGGTCTAAAGTCGCACTCGGCAGGATTGCGAGCCCTTGTTGTTGGAGCGTCCCTTTGCTTCTTTGCGATCCATGCGGTGTTCGCGGGACTGGAAGAAGCCGACTCCCATCGTCTCCGGGCTACGATTATTTTGACAAATGGCGAATTCTTCGAAGCGGCGTTGCTCGTTTACCGATCGAGCGCCGACATTGTTTTGGTGCCAGCGGATAGCACTGATGCAGTGATCGTCCCGAACGGCATGCTCCAACGATTGTCCATTTTGACCGACTAGGTATCACTGAAATCGGTTCTTCGCGTTCCATGCCAACACAAATGGCAGTTCAGCCAGCCTCGTGGATCCATGTCATACAGATCACGAACTGTTGACCAATATAGCCAACTCTTCTTAGCTCGCGACGAGTTCGAGACACCACCTGGAAAGTGAAGTACAAAGGGCACCAACGGCTGCCCAAAACAGCTTCATCTTCCACGAGTTCGCTCGGTCCAATGCGGCAGTCAGTGCATGCGTCTTCTGCGTAAGGCTCTCATTTGAAGCCCTGAGATCCTCGTTCGATCGTGTCATTCCTTCAATCGCTTCTGGAATGGCATGGAGCGTCTCGTGCAAGCCCGCGAACACGCCCAATTTGCGTGCAATCTGTTCGGCTCCGATCGGTGTGTCCCGATCGCCGTTGCGCTCGAAGTATCCAGCGTCCGACCCAACAAGTTCAGTTGATTGTGAGACGTGGATAACCCCAACATTCATTCCTTCATGAATGACACATTGAGAGGTCCATTGTGGCGATCCGTGCAACTGCTTCTGCGCTAGTTTAACTGCCTTTTCGAATCTCGCCCAATCTATACCAACCACTTTCATCGGGGTCTCGGCAACACCGACGAGAATGGTGCCGCCGTTTGTGTTTGACATGCTAGAGACGAGTCTTGCGATTTCGCTCGGGGAGGGCACAGTGCTTTTAAATTCTAGAGTCGGCCCTTCGCCTCGCTTTAGCAACTCGGCAATTTCGACCGTAGCCTGCCTTGGTGGTTGCAAGGTTATTCTCTTGTGATGGGCGTTTACTTGTTTTCGAAGAAGGCGAAACACGAAGGAAGCCGACGAACGAGTGAGTTGATCCATATAATGGCTGCGTTGATGACCCACTCTTCCTGCTCCGACGCCAGATTCGGTGGAGGACTGCTTCCCGACCCGTGGCCATGCGGATTCCGCGAATACCGTTTGCTGAAGATGTCCGTGATCGTCTAGCGAAGAGCCGTTGGAAAGGATGAATCGTCATCGGGCAATGTGCCTCCATGCACTCGGTCTCAGCGTGCGAACATGAAGACCCGAGCACCAGAGAGTCAATGGCTCGGGAGGCCTCCGTCAAGTAAAAAACACTGGCAGCGTAAGAAAATGGCCCGGCGACAGACAGGTTATCGCCGGGTCGCGCAGCCGAAGCTGCGGTCTCCTGATGAGTAACGTCGTTACCACATCACCAAAAGGTGCTGTGCCGCATTTCCGTACCTGTCACGGGGGCTCGTCGGGCGGCTGTGGTTGGCCCCATTTGAGTCATCCAGTCGACTACGACAGTCGGCGGGCTACTTCCGGGGTTTTCCGACCAATCAAAGAAACGCTTCAACAGAATCGCTCCTTGGGCCTAACCCTGCTTGGATAAGAGCAGCAAACGTGCAAAAGACAGAAATGGATCACGAGTTTCACTGAGCTCCAAACAGAAATGTTGCCCTTGTTTCTCTGCGTGGATTCTGCTCCGCCGTGGCAAGCGCAGCGACACTTTGAACAACCTATTCGGGAGCCTGCGGCGGCGCCGGCAATACCGGTGGTTCGGCTGGTGGCGGCGGCGGTGGAGCCACCGGCGGTGTCGGTGGAGGTGACTTGGCTGGAGGGTTCCATCCGCCGCGAAACTCGATGTCTGGAGGCGTTGGGCAAATCGGAGGAGGAGGCGGCGGATCCGGCCTTTGCTGCTTGTCGTCGCTCATTCTGTGGCCCTTTCTTCTTGAGCGAGGAACTGAACCTTCGGGAAGAGAAACTGAACGAACTGAACATCACTCCCACTGACAACAAACATTCCTTCGATCTGGCCAATCCCGTCTGCAGAATCGAGCCATTGCGCCCGTTCAAGAATCACATGTCCCGAGGCTTGATCGTGGGAATAGAATCGGACGGCGCCCATCACACGGCGGCGATCCTTCAGATGCAATACGGCATACTCGCTTCCGAGTCGGGATGCTTCCCGAAAAGAAGTTTCCCAAATCGTCGGCCATGAAGATTCCCTCGAGAGCCCACAAAAGCGAAGAGCGCCATAAAACCAGCCGCTGTTCTTACATTTCGCGACAATAGCTCCCAACGCGATTGCACAGGCACAGAGACCAAAGATGTCTGGCGTCGGAAACCAGGACCACATGGTTAGAACTGCCCACACGGCATGAACAAGCACCGTGTAGGCGAGCCCGTGAAGGATGGCGTCAACAGCCTCTAACTTCTGTTCCCGACCAGACAAAGCGCGTTGCACGACATATGTCAATAGACCTGGGAGCAGAGAGAATAGAATTCCCAGCGAGTCGAGCTTTCCGACATCAGGTAGGTACAATCGCGGCATCGTCTACGCGCTCGGAATGCGAAGAAGAATTGACGCTGCAAGCCGCCACCAGCGTCTCGCTCAGACGGCTAGGTTCACAGACGCCCAAGCATTTCACCGAACGGAATCCAGTATTGTGACGATAGTGTTCAATCGTCAAGCGGTTTTCGGGTGAGTCCGCCGTCACTTTTTGACTCAATGCGGGGAACAAATCGCCACGTGCCACTGCTGGACCGTCTGCGGCCCAGCAGTGGTCTTTCGGACCTGCGGTCCCAATTCCTCGCAGTTTGCCACCGGCTAATCCCCACGACTCAACCGCCCCTCTTCCTCCGCCCTCACACACTCCCGCAGCCGGGCAAGCACCCTCTCACCATCCAGCCCGCGCTCCCGACACGCATACCCCAGCGACTTACCGCCGCAGGAACAGTCGATCCCCAACTCCTGAAACACGCCCAGCGTCTCAGGATGATCGATCACCCAGTCCGGCACCGAAGTCTCCAGATCACAATCGCTCACGCCAACCCCACTCTTCAATCCTCACCCCATCCCCCCGTCGCCCCCTCTCCATCACAATCAACCCTCAATCCAGCCCAACGGTCAAGTCGTTCAAATCCTGCGGAATAATGTCGTGACTGGCCAGGATGGCTCGTTGCTCGGCATCCAGCACCGGGGCAATCCCCACATACTGCTTCGTCCACTCCTGATAGTTCGGCATGGCCTGCAAAAATCGTTCAACGTGCTGCTTGAAGCTGTTCACATCGGAGAGCAGCTTTCTGGGAGAGCGTTTACAGGAACCAAATCGAATGGATTGCTCGGTCTCGTTGACCGCGACCAGATCAATCTCCGTCTCGGCCTTGTCCCAGAATCCTTGAACTCGACGGGTAATCGGAAAATCCCCAACCCCCTTGCGACTTCGCTCCTCGTAGAGTTGACCAGCGAGTTTCTCCAGGGCTCCCCCTTCAGCGTCTGCAAGACGCAGGTCGGCTTCTTCAATCAGGTCGACGAGCGGGCGGAAGGCAATCGCGGAGACCGGATTCGCCAGTGCCGCCAGCCAGGAGCGGAGAAAGTTATCCGTGACATAGTACCGGCCGCGCTTGGCTTCTGGCTTGGAGAAGATGGGTAGCTTTCGCTCGATCAGTCCAAATCGCTCGATGAGCACCTTCAGGTAGCCGCCAATCTGGGTATCTGGGCTCCCGCTCGCCTCGCGAATCGCATGGACAAGCTCGTTGTGCATTCGCCCCGGATTGCGCGCGACAAACTTCAACACCACGTCATACCGACCTCGAAGTTCGCGCAGAAACCAGTTCTCGGCTTCCGATCGCAGGGGCGATGAACTCTCAAAGAAAATGCGGCGGAGCAGTTCCCGACGCTCGGCGGCAAGCACCCCCTGCTCGTAGCAGTCCCGATAGAATTTCGGCACCCCTTCAAACAGGTTCCAGAGGAACAGCAGTCGCTCGGGAGTCGGATCGGTGTGATCTCGCAAAAGCGACAAAAGCGAGCCGACGTCGAGATGTGTCAGATCAATGGTGTCGGTGACTCGGTGATAGAGCTGAGCCGTCCGATCTTCGAGCAGGGCCATCATCTCCGTGTGAATCGAACCCAGAACAATCAGTCCGCCATGCACCTGGTCGGCCTTGCCAGCCAGTCGATCGACCCCCGCCTGCAAGTGCGAGCAGAATTCCTCGTACCCCTTGCGATTGAAGTATTGGAATTCGTCAAGAATGAGGATGTAACCACCTTCCGCCATCGCCTCCAGCAACTTCGCCAGCTGAAGGAGATTCTGCGGGCGTGGATATCGATCGGAGGGAACCTGGAAGGTTTCCAGCGCGTCGTTCACCGCCGAGAGAACACCGGCTGGCTCCGAGTCAGGGACTTGAACGTAGAAGACCGGCTGCTGACTGCCGATTTCCCGCATGGCTTGCTGAATGAGCGTTGTCTTGCCGATTCGACGGCGGCCAGTCACCTTGGCAAAAAACCAGCGTTTGCGGTTGAGCATCTGCTCCAGACCCGCAAGCTGCTCCTTTCGGCCATAGAACTTCCAGTCCGCCATGCCACCTCAGCGAGATAAAGCCACTTTATCAAAAAAAGATAAAACCACTTTACCTTTTCTTGCTCCTCCAATTCAACCATCTTCTGCAAAAGAAGTTGCGCCGGAGAAACACGACCCTCGTCCCAGGGATAATCGATCCCCCAGTCCGGCACCGAAGTCTCCAGATCACAATCACTCAAGCCAACCCCACTCTTCATCTCCCCCTCACCCCATCCCCGCGTCGCCCCCTCTCAGCCACCCTCTCACTACCTCAACCCGTACACTCGACACGCATTCCCCCCAAAAATCGCCTCACGCGCCGACGGCGAAGCATCCGCGAAGAACCCCCGCACCAGGCCAATCACCTCGTCATACTCCCCGGCCAACAGGCAGACCGGCCAGTCGGAACCGTACATCAACCGGTCGACCCCAAACGCTTCCAGAACGACATCGAGATACGGACGGAAATCGTCTGGTTGCCAGCCACTCCAGGCGGCTTCCGTCACCATGCCGGACACCTTGCAGGTGACGTTGGGACAGCGGGCCAGTTCGCGGAGGTTGGCCGACCAGACCGCGAGTTCCCGATCGCGAATATCCGGCTTGGCAATGTGGTCCAGCACAAACGGCTGATCCGGACACTGCCGCACCAATTCGATCGCCGCCGGAAGCTGCCGGGCATAGATCAGAATGTCGTAAACCAGGCCATGCGTAAGGAGTTTCTGCACCCCCCGCACAAACTCCGGCCGCGCCAGAAACCCGTCGTCCGGCTCATCCTGGGCCACATGGCGCACCCCCACCGCCTTAGGGTGAGAGGCAAACGCGGCTAACTCATCATCAGCCCGCTCGCCGCGCAGATCGACCCAGCCAACCACCCCTTTGACCAGATCATGCGCATCAGCCAGCCCCAGCAGAAACTCATTCTCCTCCAAAGACTGCCGAGCCTGCACGGCGATCGACCCAGCGATTCCCTGCTCCCGCAACAAAGGCTCCAGGTCCAAAGGCAAAAAATCCCGCCGCAACCGCCCCATCGCCTCCGAAATCCCGGGATACCCCTCGACCGAATACCGCCAAAAATGCTGATGCGAATCAATAAGCATACCAACCCCGACCTATCCTCTTATCGCCCCATCTCCCTCTCCCCCCATCCCCGCGTCCTCTTCTTCACTCTTCTTCTTCATTCCTCTCCGTGCCTCCGCGCCTCCGTGAGCCCCCTCCTCTTCCCGTGGGATCAAACGACTCCAGCAATCCCCAAGAAGTCTTCCTCACCAAGCCACAAAGACACAAAGAAGATGGCCCAGAGAGACAACTAACAACGTCTCTCTCGCCCCATCTCCCCCTCTCCGTGTCCCCCCCTCATCAATTCTCTGCGTCCCCCGCGCCTCCGCGCGCAACCGCATTCAATTATTCTCAGCCAGTCCCTCAACATGCCCAACATTATGAACCGGCTCAAAAATCCCCAGCACCTCCCGCAGCAGTCGCTCGTCGAGCGGGGCGACCGCCCACTTCGCCCAGTTGCGGATATTGTCGGGGTTGGCGCTCCCCGCGATCGTCGTCGCAATCTCGGGATTCGCCAGGCTGAACTGCAACGCGAGCTGGGCGATGTCGACCCCGCGATCGCGACACAACTGGGCAGCCTGGCGAGCCGCGGCCTTAACCTCTTCCGGCTCTTTGAGCCACGCCGGCAGGGGAGCATTCGTCAGCAGCCGGGCGCTGAACGGACCGGCGTTCATGATGCCGACCCCCTTCGCCTTCAGGTAAGGAACCGACTCCTCGGCGAACCGCGCGTTCTGGAGCGTGTACTGGTTGTAGCTGAGGACGCAGTCGATGTCGGTCTGGTCGCAGATGAACCGGAAGATCTTCTGCGGATACCCGCTGACCCCGATGTAACGAACCTTCCCCTGCTGCTGGATACGCCGCAAGGCGGGGATGGTCTCGTCGACAATCTGCTGCATCGGGACGAATTCGATGTCGTGGCAGAGGATAATGTCGAGATGGTCGGTCCCCAGCCGATGCAGCGAAACATCGACACTCTCGGCGACGCGCCTCGCCGAAAAGTCGAAGTGCCCCAGGTCATAACGGCCGAGCTTGGTACACAGCGTATAGGAGTCGCGAGGGACATCGCGGAGGGCAATGCCGAGCAGCACCTCGCTCATCCCCCGGCCATAGAAGGGAGACGTATCGATGAAGTTCAGCCCGCACTCCAGCGCGACCTGCACGCTCTCGAGTGCTTCGTCGAGCCGGACCTTGCGAAACTCCTGCCCCAGCGAAGAGGCCCCAAACCCAAGGATCGGCAACTCCAGGTCGGTCGACCCAAGACGGCGAGTCGGAATCACGGTGATGGCTCTCAAGGTGCAAGGAAAGGATCGGAATCAGGCGTCCAGAAACAGCGGACGCATATGGCGATCAAAGATGTTCTCGGTGACGTTCTTCCCGACGATCTCGGAGTTCGCCTTCAGGAGGTCGTAATACCGGTCCCCCTGCTTAGCCGCCACCTTAAACGAAACATGCAGCAACTGGCGGATGTGCGCGTTGAAGGCCGGGTTGGTCGGAATATGCCGCACCGCCTGCGCGACGTCGTCGCCCGTGAAGTAGTTAAACGCCGTCGGGTCCGGCAGCTTCTTGCGATCGATGTCGATCACCGCGGCGTACGGGGCACAGAACTCGTCGATGTGCTCCCACGCGTAAGCGTAAATCTCGCGCACCAGTTCCAGTCCATCCCCCCCGGCTTCCGCGAGACCGATAATCTCTTCCAGCCACGTCGTCCCGGCCGTCTTCAAATGCAGCCCCGCCCCGGTGTCGCGCATCGCCTTCCGGATAAGGGGATACAACGAAAACTTGTCGCTCCCGCTATGGACGCTCAGCTTCAGATTCACCGGCAGCCCGTATTGCCGAACGGCATGCGCGATCACCGCCAGGTCATCCCGAAACTCGCGGTCAAACTGCTCAAGATCGCCGACATAATCGACCCCCTTGTTAAACCGGCCGGTGAACTTGGGGGCGATCGTCTGCACCTGCACCCCTTCGTCCGCCAGCATCGCCAGGATCATCAAGAGTTCCGGCGGAGTCTGCGGCGCGTCGGTTTCGTCCATCGAGACTTCAGCGATAAACCGCTCGCTGCCCCCTTTTCGAACGGCGATGTGTCGCGCGATGCGGCCCGCCTCTTCGACGGCTGCCAGATATTTGCGCACCGTTCCGGCCAGCCGTTCCGGGGTGACCTCGAACGGTTGGTCGATCCCGGGAATCTCGATCCGCCCCTGCAACTCGGGATGCCGTCTGAGAAAGACGTCGACATGGGCATCGCTGGGGGGCTGGCCAATGCTGTCGGCGACGTCGATCGTGAAGAAATCGGAACAGGTGAGGAACCGATCGACCGTGTCGAGCCGGATATGGTCGGCGTCGACATGCCAGGGCCTGGTCCACCCCTGCGCGCGAACCGCAGCCGCGGCCGCATCGTGAACGCTCTGCGGTTCGGAGCCAACGAACGTGTGCTCGCGGTTGGATTTGTTCCAGACGGGAATCACATCGACGCCGAGAGCGGCCGTTTTCTCGAAAGCCGCCAGTTGAGCCGAAGCCTGGTGAGCAAAGCGGTCGCCGACGCCGAAGGTGAAGCGTTCCAGTGTCAACATGGGAAGCCAGTCTCGCGAAGAAGTCGATCCAAAGACGCGCCGGTTCCCGGCACCGCCCGTTGGTTCTAACCGGAAGGGCCGCGGGTTCGCCAGCGATGGAAGGAAGACCGCCGACAGCGTCGGCGGCTTTTCATGGGGATCAGACGAGGTCGATGAAGCTGGGCCTGTCGACGGGGGTCCGAATCTGGCGGAGAACCGTTTCGGCGGCCAGCGCCGAGTTGGTGGTTTTGTCGACTTGATAGGCCGTGTAGGTGCAGTGCTGAGGGGTGAATTCGACGGTCGAGTAGCCCCAGAAGTCGCTGTTGAAGAAGTGGATGTGCGGATTGGTCTGGAGGACGACTTTCTCGATGAGATTCGGCGACAATTCGAGCTTTGCCTTGCGGGCGGCGATGGAGAGGTCGGATGAAAGGTTGCTGAGCAGGTCGCGAATGTTTGAGGAGGTGACAGCAGGGGTCATGAACTCGACACCGACGAGGTTCTCGACATTCGTGTTGTCGCGGTCGGCATAGCTGATCTTCAGCAGCGATGCCATGTAAGTGTGCAGGTCGCCGGTGAGAGCGACCAGGTTTTTCACTCCGGCCCGTTTGAGAGCGCGCATGATGATCGCGCGTTCGCCTTCGTAGCCGTCCCAGGCATCGGTACTGGCGTAGACGTCGGCCCAGCGGGTTCGCCCCAGTTTGAGGGCGCCCTGAAAGACGCTGTTTCCCCAGACCTTCCAGCGGGCGGCGGATCGGGACATCCCCGCGATCAGCCAGTTGCGCTGCCGGGTTCCCAGCATGGTTTGCGAGGGAAGCAGTTGCTGGAAGCAGCCGGTCGACGCGAGGCGTTCGTCTTCGCCGCACGGATGCGGGCTGCGATAGGTGCGCTCGTCGGTCATGAACAGGTCGACGAGCGAACCGAAGCGGAACTGGCGATAGATCTGGAAGTAGTCAAACGGGTGGGTCGCCGAGGGATCGGGAGCCATGGCTGTCGGCAGGTATTCGCTCCAGGCGCGCATGGCGTCGAGCTTGAGCTGCCGCAGCCGCGCCGGGTCGCCGCCGTTGGACGAGAGGGGATGATCGGGAGCGCCAAGAGTATCGCGCGTGTAGTCCCAGTAGCAGTCGTTGGCCGTCTCGTGGTCGTCCCAGATGGCGATCAGCGTGTGGCGTTCGAGGAGCTTTTGCAGCAGCGGATCGGACCGGTACTGGCGATAGAGGAAGCGGTAATCTTCGAGGCCCATCGCGGCGACCTGCCCGCTGGGGAGGACGATGCGGCGATCCGGGAACGGGAGGGACTGAAATGACGGATCGCCAACGGTTTCGTAGATGAAGTCACCCAGATGGACGACGAAATCGACATTCCGGTCGGCGAGCCGCGACAGCGCGCCATAGTAGCCGTTGGTGAAGTCCTGGCAGGTAACGACGCCGAACGTCAGCCGGGAAATCGCGGCTCCGGAAGGAGGGAGGGTGCGGCAGCGACCGACCCGGCTGGCTACCCCCTCGTACACAAAGCGGTAGTAATACGTCTGTCCCGAAGAAAGCCAACCATCGAGCGAGATGCGAACGGTTCCGTCGGTTTCGGCTGCGAGGGTCTCCTGGGGGACTTCGAACTCGGCGACCAAGTCGATGAGTGCGGGGTCAACCGCCACCTGAACCACCAGCGTGCCGTTCGGTACGCGGACCTCCGGGGACAGATAGGTCCAGAGGATCACCCCCATGGGGGACGGATCTCCGGAGGCGACCGACAGGGGAAACACCGACTCGGGAGGGGCAGCGGACGACGCTTCGGTCCGTTCCGCCCAGCAACTGGCAACCGCCGGGATGAGAATTCCGCCGGATGCTCGGCGAAGGAACTGTCGACGGGTGAAAGACATGCGGCGGCTCGATGTGGCGAGAGGTCGGGGAAAACCTGATCGGCTACCCATCGTCAGGCGCTGCGGTACCGGCCGCAATATCTTTCCAGGAATTCGCAAACCCCCATCCCGGGGAGAACGCCTGATTTATGTGTAGACATGCACATATTTTAGGCACACAATGGTGGCACCACCCATTTCAGTGCGTGTCTTCACGAACAATGAATCGGGAATTCACGAATTCCACGTCTCGGCATTGGTTCTGCATGGGTGGTCGGGTCTGTGATTTTCTTCTTTTCCTTTTCTCACCGTGTCTTTCTGATACCAGGAGCCTTGAATGCGCCGCGTTCGGTCAGGTTTTACGCTCATTGAATTGCTCGTCGTGATTGCAATTATCGCGATTCTGATTGCCCTGTTGCTGCCGGCTGTCCAGCAGGCGCGGGAGGCGGCACGGCGGACGCAGTGCCGAAACAACCTCAAGCAGCTTGGCCTGGCGCTTCACAATTATCATGACACGGCCAGCGTGTTTCCGCCGTCATCGGTAGGGCGCTGCACGACGCCGTTGCTCAACACCAATGGGCTGGCGTTTCTGCTGCCGATGATCGATCAGGCGCCGTTGTACAACACGATGAATTTCAGCGTGGCGTTCTCGACCTATGTGTCGATGGCAACGGGCGCGGCGACGAATGATCCAACGACCGTGGGCAATGCGGACGCCGTCAAGAGGCCAATCACGGCGTTTCTGTGCCCGTCGGATCCGGGTATCACCGTGCATCCAGAGACCACCGCCCACTACGGCATTTCGGCCACCAACACGGGGACCGGTGGAGCCAAGACCTGCTACGATTTCTCGGCCGCACCGTTCTACAACACCTGCGAGAACTGGGCCGCGACGGCGAGCACCACGCGGCGGATGTTCGGCGAGGCGAGCAAATGCCGGATGGCCGACATTACCGATGGGTCGAGCAACACGGTCGCAATGGCCGAGACGACACTGATGGTCTACAACGGGCGAACGGCCGCGTGGGGCTATCGCGGCTGGGTGATGCCGGGCGTGGACCTGGTGGGCCAGCGGATCAATGACTGGACCTGGACCGGACAGCCGACGATTCCGGGACGCCTGGGTAGCTGGTCACGATCGGGAAGCCTGCATACTGGAGGCATCCATATCCTGATCGCCGACGGGTCGGTCCGCTTCCTTTCCGAGAACATCGACACCGTCACGCGACAGCGCCTCGCCTACATGGGCGATGGCAACGTGCTGGGTGAGTTCTAGTCGAGCGGAAAGCTGAAGGATGAGAGCCGGGCGACGGCCCTTTTGAACGAGGGGGCGACGCAGGGAGGGGGTGAGTGGGGGAAGGCAGCGCTTCCCGCTGGGGCGCGGCTAAGGGGTGAATGAGGGTCGCGAAGAAGTGGAGAGATAAGCATTTCGTGCAATTGGCCGGGCGGATGAAGTCGCCCGGCCAATCGCCATTTTGAGTTTTGTAGTTCGAGTGCTCCCCGTGATGACGTTGGAGCAAGTTTCCAAGATCGTGTTCCAGATTTTTCCGGATTGAATGCCAAGATGTTACAGACTGCGATTCGCGCTCGATTGTCTCGCTTCACGCTGTGTCTTGTCCCGTTCGTGCTGGCTGGTTGTTTTGGGGCCAGTGAACCGCCGATTCCCGAGACGGAGCTTGTTTTTGGAACGGTCACCCTGAACGGTGATCCGCTGCCGAATGCCATGGTCATGTTCTTTCCTTCGGGGGATACCAAGGGGATTGAATGTTCGGGAATCACGAACGAGTCGGGGCGATTCGAGCTGCAGCATCCGCGCGGCCCGGTGGGCGCGCCGGCCGGGACTTACAAGGTGGTGGTGAGCCACCTGGTCGATGGGCAGGGGAAGCCGATCGTTCCCGATCCCAACATTCCCCCGGCGGACATGGGGGCGGTGGAAGCGTTGCCGCCTAAGTACAGCAGCCTGGATGAGACCGTGCTGTCGGCTCAGATTCCGGCGGCCGAGGGGGATATTAGGTTGGAGTTGAAGAAGTAGTTGGTGGTTAGTAGTTGGTGGTTAGCAAGACGGGGACAGGCATGCAGTTCTTTGAAACCTGTCGCCATCCGTGCTGCTCAACCAAAGCAGTCACTCATGACAGCAGAAATCTTGCGCAGCGTTGTCGCATTTTGCGGCACAGAGGTCTTGAATTGCTGAAAGCTCTCACCACGCCGTCGAGATGTCTTGCCCTCGAAAGCAGGCGATTTAGCGGGCACGGGCCAAATCTTGCGATACGGCATTCGTTTTGCGGCGCGTATCGGCTTATTGGGCTCGACTGTGGAATTCATTTGCCGCAGCCGAGCTGTTCTGTTTTTGGCATTCGTCAATTCTCTCTTAAGATGTTTTCGACGGAGTCTCCACCATGCGCCGAGTTCGGTCAGGTTTCACGCTCATTGAATTGCTCGTGGTGATCGCGATCATCGCGATTCTGATTGCGCTGCTGCTTCCGGCAGTCCAGCAGGCGCGCGAGGCGGCGCGGCGGACACAGTGCAAGAACAACTTCAAGCAGATCGGCCTGGCACTGCACAACTACCACGACACGCACAACGTATTGCCGCCGGCGATCATTGGTTCGGGCCGACACAGTGCCGAACCCGTCGTATTGAACACGACTGGCTGGGTGCTGCTGTTGCCGTACATGGATCAGTCTCCGCTGTACAACCAGTACAACTTCAGCCTGCCTTCGAGCATCTCGAACCCCTATACACGTCCGCTCGCGGGAGGCGTGACGACGAGCACGGCGAATCAGCCGGTCTATTCGCAAAATGTGACGATCTTTCTTTGCCCGTCCGATCCCGCGGGTGGACAGGAAGTGACCTCCGGCGCGAATAATCCAGCCGACTTCTACGAGCGAAACCGCGTCCGTCGATCGAACATGCTGTTCGCGACGGGCGACTACACGGATTACAGTGCGTCTTACGCGAATTATCGCGGCAACACCGCTATCGGGATGTTCGGGAATAATGGTTCCGCCCGCTTGGGCGACGTCAAAGATGGCCTGAGCAACACGATCGCGGTTGGCGAATCACGCCAGCTTGGCAAGACCAGCTCTTCGTACGGACCGTACTGGGGGGCCGGTGTCCATACGTGCTGTCACGGTTATACACCCAACGCGTGTTACCACATCAATGCTCCCTATAACCGGCCGCCATGCACGGCGGGCGGCTCGACGACAGCGCCTGCACTGCAATACGCGTGGGGCTACGGCAGCGAACACACCGGGGGTGCTCACTTCCTGATGGGTGATGGCGCTGTCCGGTTCATCAGCGACAACTCGGACTTCACGAACGTCTTTCATCCGCTCAATCGGATTGCCGACGGAAAGACGATCGGCGATTTCTAGGCAACCTCTTCGGACGATTGGCGGCCCGTTGTCCGCGTGAGCGGTAAGTTTTGCCCGCATCGTAAGTCATTGATTGTTTAGTGATCGAGGATCGAGTCAGAATGCATCTCTTGAACTCTGTTTCAAAGATTTCCTTGGGTCAGGTTCTGTTCCTAGTTGGTATTTGTTCGGCTGTCGCTGGGTGCGGGGGCGCTGCCTCGGACGCACCGGAGACGGTTGTCGCCAAGGGGATGGCAACGATCGACGGCTCTCCGCTGACCGGAGCGCGGCTTTTCTTCTCGCCAGAAGCAAGCCAGGGGATGGGAGCCGCGGCCGCGACGGATGAGGGCGGCGGATTTGAGGTGACCACCAATGGTCAGCCAGGAGCGGTTCCCGGTCGCTATCGTGTGACCGTGCAGTACTACACCAAGCCGGACGGTTCGCCGTTTAACCTGACGCAGGCCGACGCCGATGCCGGCATGGACCTGGACCAGTTTATTGCCATGGGGCAGGTCAAGCTGGCGGTGCCGAGGAAGTATACGGACCCACTCCAGACCGATCTCGTCGTGGAGGTGCCCGCGACGGGGGTGGAGACGTTGGAGCTGAAGGTGGTGACGAAGTAGTTGGGTGGTTGGTGGGTCGTGGTTGGTGGTTAGTGAGACGGGGACGGCCCGTCTATTAACGCTGACAGAGAACCACGTCAAAGATTCTCTGCGACCCCCTTCAGGGGTCGTATTCAGGACGCGGGCCCGGACCGTGGGTGCGCCTTCGGCGACCCACGGCTACCGTCTGCGATGCCTTCGGCATCGGTGGGAGTAAGGGGTGGTTGGCAAGACGGGGCCGTTTGCTTTCTCGTTCTCGGGATTCGTCTTGCTTGGCCTAGAACGAGGCAGAGCCTCGGGGAGTAGTGTTCCCAGGCGGAGCCTGGGAACACGTGCAGGCAAACGCTAAAGACGCACTGGCGGAGCCAGTGGCACACGAGGATTCAGCGGCACGCGAACAGCCATTGGGACGCGAACATTTCGCCCGCGCTCAGCGCTAGGGGAAGTAGGGCTGGTTGCGGGATTTTTTGACCAGGTCGCGGTATTTGGTGGAGCCGTCGTTGGGGACGAGGCGGGTGTTGACGCCTTTTTCGAAGTAGGGCATTTCGGCGGCGATGGCGCGGTTGAGCATGAAGTTGACCGTTTCGTTGCTGGCGACGTACATCACGCGACCGTCGGGCCAGGTGGTTTCGAGGAGGCGCTGCGGATCGGGACGGGAAGCGGGTTTGGGAACCTTTCGTTTCTCCAGGACGTCGCGGTTCAATTCGTAGCCGAGGCCGGGACCGTCGGGCACCTGGGCGAAGCCGTCTTTCACCACGATGGGGGCGGTGAGCAGGTTGTCGATGTAGAGCTGATGACAATTGACGCCTGGCCAGGTTGCCAGTTCGAGCACGCCGCCGAAGTGGAGCGAGAAGGCCGCCGTGATTGGCGAGCCGACGAGTTGCAGCCAGAAGGGGGTGCCGGCCATCGCGCAGACGGCCCCTGTCTTCATCAATCGCGAGGCACCGCCGCCCACCACGAAGCCGTCGCAGGCGCCGGCCCGCAGGGTTTCCCACGGGTCTGGGCTGCCGTAGTGCATGGCGACTTTCGCCAGGACGGATTCCCGAATGCGGCGATTGCCCTTTAAGTCTTTTTGCGGAATGGGCGTCTCCCAGATGTCGACCTGGGGGATCTTGTCGAGTTCCAGGAGGATGGGGATCGCGCGCTCGGCGTCGAGGAGCGTGTCGTTGAAGTCCATATCGATCTTGAACGACTCGGGGACGACTTTGATGGCGAGATCGATCTGCTTCCAGAGGTCGAACCAGGGTCGGCCCTTGGTTTTGAACGACATGTAGCCCGCGTCGAGAGCCGTTTTACATTCGGTGGCCATGTCCTCGGGGGGCATGTCGATGTTCCACCAGGACAGCGGCGTGGTGGCGTGACGTTGTTTCCCCAGCAAGGCATGGACGGGAAGATCGAGCGCGCGGCCGACGGCATCGAAGAGAGCCATCTGCAAGCCGGCTCCGAGAGAGTCGTCCCACATCAGGGCGGCGGCGTTCTGGCCGAGCGCGCGGGCGACGTCGTCATCGCTGGAGACGCCCCAAGTGTAATAGAGGAGCGTTTCGCCGAGGCCGGTATGACCGGACTTGAGTTTCACCTCGAAGACTTCGACGTACTTCCAGTGCGGCAGTTCGCGGGCCATCGCGCGGGCGGGGACTTCGCGATAGGGAAGCTCGCAAGTGGTGCGATCGATCGACTCGATAGTGAGCCACTTGGAAGACTCGGCGGCCGAGAGTCGCGGCGGCCGCCACAACCCGGTTGCCAGCGCGGCGGCGCTGCCGAGGCCGTATTTCAAGAGATCGCGTCGCGAGACGGGGCGCTGAGCAGAAGTCGCGGCGAGTTGGTGGGAGGGCATTGGCGGGGCCTGGTTGATGGTTGAAGGTCGATGGTTGATGGTCGAGAAGAGAGCACCACCCCCGGTTGGCCGTTAATTGTTAACCATCAACCTTCGACCATCAACCATCAACGCATCCCCCGTTTTGATTCGAGGCCGGGGCGGCGGTCGTAGAAGCGGCTGAGGGCGCGGACGCGATCGACCTGATGAGTGACGGCGAGGCCGGTGACGAAGAGGACTGTCACGACGATGAGGGGATAATGCCAGGGGGTGCGGAGCGCGGGCATGAAGGTGGCTCCGAACAGCGTTCCGACGATCGAGGCGGCTGTTGTGAGCCAGACGAGTCGTGTCTGGAACCAGAGGCCGGAGGCGGCGATGAGGAGTGGGAACAAGACCTGAAGCGTGCCGGGGGGGCCAGAGGCCAGCGGAAAGAACGCGGTGACGATGGCGACGTCGGTGACGAGGAAACCCGCTTTGCCGAGGTCTTCGGTGCGGTCGCGATTGGCGAGCCATTGCCAGCCGCCGCTCAGGAGAGCCCAACCGGCGAGGAGGATTTCGATGAGGCGGTAGTTGCCGGCGTCTTCGGGGAAGAGCCAACCATGGATCTGGATGATGAGAGCGGCGATCGCGATGGCTCCCCAGTGACAGGCGAGCGCGGGTTGGCGGCGTGCCCAGCGAACGACCTGATGCCAGACGCCGCCCGAGGAGGCGTCGACCGGTTCGTTCTGGAGGAAACGCTTCAAATCGGCAGCGAGATCGGCGGCGGACGCATAACGACGCTCGGGGTCTTTTTCGAGAGCCTTGAGGCAGATGCGTTCGAGTGGGAGGGGAACGGTGGCGTGGATTCGGGTGGGGCGGATGGGCTCGCCTTCGAGGACCTGAATGACGGTTTCGGTCCAGGTGGGTTCGCGGAAGGGTGGCCGGCCGGTGATGAGTTCGTAGAGGATGGCGCCGAGGCTGTAGACGTCGCTGCGGGGTGAGACGCGATCGGTGCGTCCGGCGGCCTGTTCGGGGGACATGTAGCTGGGGGTGCCGACTATGGCTCCGGTGCGGGTCTGCACGCTGCCGGCCTCGAAGACTTTCGCGAGGCCGAAGTCGGCGACATAGGGTGCGAATTGATCGTCGAGCAGAATGTTGGCGGGCTTAAGGTCGCGATGGACGATGCCCTGTGCGTGCAGGTAATGGACGGCTTCGGCGATCGTGGCGAGGAGGTTCGCGGCCTGCTCGGGATGGAGGAGCCCGTTTTGCCGCAGGTGCTCGGCGAGCGATTTGCCGGCGACGAAGTCCATCGCGAAGTAGTGCTGGCCGGAGACTTCGCCGATGTCGTGAATGCCGACGATGTGGGGATGCCGCAGGCGAGCGGCGGCGCGAGCTTCCTGATAGAAGCGGTCTACGAGATCGCGCCCGGCGAGCTGGCCGGAGGAGATCATTTTGACGGCGACGAGGCGGTTGAGGTCGCGATGGCGGGCACGGTAGACGACGCCCATGGCACCGCGGCCGAGTTCGTCGAGGAGGTCGTAACGGCCGAACAAGCGCGAGTCATCTGCAAAGTTGGCCGAGGTAGGACTTGATGGGAAGTGGCCGAGGACGGTGACGTCGGAGTCGTCGCCCTCGGTCGGGGAATCGATTTCGCGGGAGAACTCGGCGAGGAGTTCGAGGCAACCGGCGAAGGGGGCGAGTTCGGGATACCTGTCGACGAGTTCGCGGCAGCGGGGGCCGTCGCCGCGTTCGAGGGCTTCCTGCAAGGACTGCAAACGCGCGAGTATTCGCGAGTCGTCGTCGGAGAGGGGTTGATCGTCGATCATAAGAGGCGTTCAAGCCATGTAGAATGTGGAGAGGGTGAATTGTCAGTCGTTGTGGGAGTCTCGCCAGGGGGATTCGCGGGCGAGGAGTTCTTTGAGGCGGCTGAGGGCGCGCATCCAGAGCATTTGCACGGCGGGGCGTGAACGGCCCATCTGGGCGGCGACTTCGTCGAAGGGGAGTTTCTGCATGTTGCGGAGGAAGATGACTTCGCGGTGGTCTTCGGAGAGCTCTTCCATGGCCTTGGCGAGGAGGAGTTGTTCTTCGCGGGCGGCGACGAACTGACTGGGGGTGCCGAGGCTGTCGGGGAGTTCCCAGTTGCGGGCGGAGTCGTCACTGGCTGTCTGCTGGAAGGAGACTTCGCGATGGGCGGCGCGGCGCTGGCCGCCGAAGCGGCGGAACTCGTCGCCCGCGTTGTGGCGGAGCATCTGTTTGAGCCAAGCCCGCCATTCTCCTTCGCTGCGTCCGGCGAAGCGGTCGAAGTCGCGGTGGGCGTCCATGAGGGTTTGTTGGACGAGGTCGGAGGCATCGACCTTGCGTTGCAGGCGGCGCTCCATCTGGCCGCGGGCGAGCAGGGCCAGGTAGCTGCGACAGGCGGTGAAGAGCTCGTCTCGCGCGGCGGGGTTGCCTTGCCGGGCTCGTTCGAGGCGACTGAGGAAGAAGGAATCGGTCACGGGGTTCCCTGACAGAGCGAGCGGAAAGCGGAATGCCGAGAGCGGAGAGCCGGAAAGAGAACGAGGAATAGCATATCGTGGGTGGGCGGCAAAGGACGGGGTGGTCGATGGTTGAGGGTTTATGGTTGAGGGTTAAGAGGGGGAGGAAGAGAGAGAGGGGGACGCGGGGAGGGGGGATGGAAAGAGAGTGGTTGGTGGGTCGTGGTTGGTGGTTGGGGAGGGAAAAAAGAGGGTGATGGGAGCGGAAGGCGAGCGCTTCCCGTTGGGGCGCGGCTAGTTGCCGAGGGTGAAGTTCTGCGTTGCGATGAGAGGACGAGATTGAGTTCCGAAGATGTTCGGTCTGATGTTCGTACGGCGGTGCTTGCCTTGGGGGGGAACCTGGGGGATGTGCCGGGGCATTTTCGGCGGGCGGCTGAGCGGCTTGGGCGGTTGCCGGGATGTGGGAGCGTGCGGCTGGCGCCATGCTACCGGACTGTTGCCGTGGGGAGCGCGGCGGGGGGCGGTTACGTCAACTCGGCGGCGATGCTGGAGACATCGCTGGCTCCGCTGGAGTTGCTGGATGAGTTGCAGCGGTTGGAAGATTCGTTCGGGCGGGATCGGGGGACGCGGTGGGGGGCGCGGCCGATCGATCTGGATGTGGTGTTTCTGGGCGAAATGGTCGTTCAGAGTGAGCGGTTGACGCTGCCGCATCCGGGACTGGGCTATCGCCGGTTCGTGCTCGATCCGCTGACGGAATTGATTCCGGAATGGCGGCATCCCGTCTGGCGGACGACCATTCGCGCGGAACGGGAACGACTTCTGGAGCGGCCGCTGCCGGTTGCGATTGTTGGCACGGAGGATCCCGGGTTGCGGGAGCGGATGAGTGCTGTCGCGGCGGGGTGTGGTGGAGACGTCGCGCTGACGTGGCTCGCGCCCCATGATGAGACGTGGGACGTCGGACGGGGGCTTGTTGCGTGGGCGGGAGCTTCGCCGGGGCCGCAGGAGCGGTATGGGGAGCGGTTGATTGAGTTGGCGAAACTGCCAGCGGGGGATCTGGCGGAGGCGTTGTCATTCGTTTTGCGAGGGGCGTTGGATGAGCCCACGCGCATTGGTGGCGTCGCGTGAAGAACGGAGAATGGTGAACGGGGAAATCTGGTCTTCGTGGGTCAATCCTGGCGGAAAGCGTGGCGGTCTCGTACTAGAATGAGAGAGGGCCACGCGGGAAGGACTCGCGGTTTGACGGCCTCGGAACCGATGACGACGCGAGCACGCCGATGACCCCCGATAATACCGTCGGCCGTCCGATGGAGATCCTGTTCATCGAGGACAGCCTGACGTTCGCGCGGATCGCGATCGCGGCGATGAAAGGGACGGGGATTGTTCATCGCCTGACGTGGCTGGCGGATGGGGAATCGGCCCTGGCTTTTCTGCATCGCCAGAAGCAGTTCGCGCAGGCGCCGCGGCCGGACCTGATGCTGCTCGACCTGACACTGCCGGCCATCGATGGACGCGAAGTGCTGCGGCGGACGCGAGCGTCTGATGAATACCGCAACCTGCCGATCGTGGTGATGACGGCTTCGACCGATGAGTCGGACCATGCCGAGGCCGAGAAGCTTGACGTGCAGGACTACCTCGTCAAGCCGTTCGATATTGCCCGGTTTCTCGACCTGATCCAGACGCTGTCCCGTTACTGGAAGCAGGATCTGATCGTTCCGGGGGCGTAGGCCCCGCGAGCGGGGCCCGTCGAGGAAGACGGGGGGGAGAGAAGAAGCGCTCCCCGTTGGGTCGCGGCTAAGGGCTGCGCGCGCCGGGTGCTTGAGTTTGCGGTTTGAGCGAACTCGCGCGGTTGTGGCGCGGTCTCGTCGAGTGGAGCGGCAGAATCCGCCAGTCGCGATTGCAGGGCGCGGCCTTCGGGTGTCAGTCCGGCAAGGAAGAGAAAGTGTGCGGATTTGGGCCTGTTTGAGGGCGTTTCGGGCTGAATCGGGCGGATCGTAAATCGTGTGAAGGTTGTAAGGTTGGGACCGATGTTGCCTACAAGACCTGATGGCCTGGAAGCGCTTCAAACTCGGGCCGTATGGGGATGGCGTTCGCGGTCGAGGGGACAGCGAACCGGGAAGATTTCCCGAATCGCAACGGACGGCAGCAGCCGCCTCGTCGGTATTTCGACTGCATCCAGGAAGTCTTGTCATAGGATCGACGAGTCAGAATCAGGAGTAAGAGATGCGGAATCAGCGGAAACTTCGATTCACCGGCTTCGGCATGGTGCTCGGCACCGCCGGCATGCTGGTGAGCAGTTCGCTGCAGGCGGCGGACCCGACCTGCGCGATGCCGGCCCCGACCGCTTGCACGCCAGCCGCCCCCGCGGCCCAGTGCTGCGATCACATTTATGAAGAAGCGGCCCGGAAGCTGGCGGAGCTGAATCACAGCTGCGCTCCGGCTTGCGCTCCCGCTCCGACCTGCGGCGTGCCGGTGGCCTCGGCCTGCGACAGCGTCTGCAATCCCGACGCGGTCTTCGGCTGCGGCAGCGGCGATGGCTGCAAGACAGGCCCTTGGAAGCTGTCGGAAGAAGACGGCTTCGACTGGGGCGGCTGGATCGACATGGGCTATCAGAACAATCCTGATGGCTCGTTCACCGGCAACGGCCCGTTCCGGAACCAGAAGGAATGGGACAAGTTCAACCTGAACCAGCTCTATGCCTACGTCCAGAAGACGGCGGACGGGAGCAAAGGGGTTGACTGGGGTTTCCGGTTCGACGCCATGTACGGTGTCGACGGTAACGAAGGCCAGTCGTTCGGTAACGTCAATCCCGGTACGTGGGATTACCTGAACGGCTTCGACCACGGGATCTATGAAATCGCCCTGCCCCAGGCATACGGCGAAATCGCCGTGGGCGATCTGTCGGTGAAGATCGGTCACTTCTATACCCTGGTCGGGTATGAAGGGGTCATGGCGCCCACCAACTTCTTCTACAGCCGTCAGTTGACGTTCTGGAACAGCGAGCCGTTCACCCACACCGGCGTGCTGGCCGCGTACACGGTGAACGACAAGCTGACCGTCAACGGCGGTTGGACCGCTGGCTGGGATACCGGCTTCGACCGGTTTAACGGCGGCAGCAACTTCCTCGGCGGATTCAGCTACGCCGTCAACGATATTTTCAACTTCTCGTACTACACGACGTTCGGCGATCTCGGCTGGCGCGGCAACGGTGCCGTGAACAGCGTCATCCTGACGGCCCAGTGGAACGACAAGTTCAGCACGGCGACTCAGTTCGACGTCCTGGGAACCGACCTCGGCTCCGACTTCGCCGATCCGAACAGCTACACGGCCGGCGACAGCACGGGCTGGATCAACTACGCCTTCTACCAGATCAACGATCTCTTGAAGGCCGGTGTCCGTGCCGAATGGTACAAGGCCGACGGCACCAGCTACCACACCCTCACGTACGGTGTGAACGTCACGCCTCACGACAACATCGTCGTTCGTCCGGAAGTCCGCCATATGTGGTCTCCCACCAACAACGACGATCTGTTCAACCAGACGGTCTTCGGGATCGACGCCATCTTCACGTTCTAAGAACGCTCGGCAAGATTGCGTTAGCCTGATCTGATTCGATTCGGCGGAAGCCCGGGGAGTTGCTCCCTCGGGCTTCTGTCGTTTTTATGGTTGAGGGTTGAGGGTTGAGAGCAATGTTGGTCTACGACCCCTGGTCGGGGTCGGAAGAATTTATTGGGAACCCAAATCAGTGGGTGCGCTGCGCGACCCACGGCTACCGTCTTCGACCGCTTCGCGGTCGGGAGAGCGTAATTGTTTCGCCGGAGGATTTGCCTGGTTCCCAGTTGAACGAGGCGGAGCCTTGGATGAGGCGTGAAGACGAGAGACGAGCAAGGCACACTGGCAAAGCCAGTGGCACGCGAAGCTGTTAACCCTATTTGGTGGAACAAGAGCTGCGAAAAATGTTTGTTCTTTTTCCAGCTGCCCGACAGCCCCGGCGGGCTTGTCCCGCCGGACGGAAAGTTTGAAGGCTAGAGATTTCATACCAGGTCTCTCCGCTCCCCTGCCGGCTTGCTCGGCAGGAAGCCAAGTCTGGCAGACCAGGGTCGTTGGAGGCCAGCCCTCAAACTTTTGCTCCGGCCAGACAAGCTGGCCGGGGGCGGACCGGGACGGATCGTGGTCTCGTGCTAGCTGTCAAACTCCCGTTCCCACCGGTCAAGCCGGTGGGGGCGGCAGCCAAGAAGGTTAACAGCGTAGAGTGGCACACGAAAATCAGGCCTTGACGGAACACTCGCCCTCTCAGTTGCCGTCTTCCGCGCGAATCGTGGCGCGGGCTTTCCAGAGGGATTCGAGGACGGCGTCGATGTATTCTTCGCTGGAGAATGGGCTGAGGATGTAGGATTTGAGAGCCACCAGCGGGACACCGGAGTCGGTTTCGCGGTAGTTGTCGGTCATCGAGAGGACGACTCCTTCGCCGCGGAGCGCGTCGTCGTGGACGAGGTGGAAGACGCGGCGGATGTAGTCGTTGTGGGCCAGCACTTTTTCGCGATAGGCCGGGTCGTGCAGTTCGCGGCGCAGCACATCGAACGTATCGACCCCGTCGGGATAGATGCGGAACAGCGTGACGGGTCCGAAGTTCTCGCGATTGACGACCGTGGTGGCGGCGTGGCCGTCGAGATGTTCGCGGAGCGACTCGGCCATTGAGACCAGGTGGCCCAGCAGCGACCGCAGCCCGTTCTTGCCGAAGAGCAGCAAATTGGCGAGCGCCGCCATCGGGCCGCCGCCGCTGCGCGAGGTTTCCAGGGTGTAGCGTCCCGGATGATAGTGCCCGTCGTGAAAGAGATAGGGGGTTTCGTCGGCTCCGCGCGCGATGAGATCGAGATCGTGGGCATCGCGGGAGAGGAACATGCTGGAGATGTACGGCGTGAACCCGGTCTTGTGAAAATCGATGCCGATCGAGTCGGCGAGCTTCAGGAATTGGATGCGGCGATGCGTGCCGGCGAGCGCGCGCACGGTGCGATGGCGGAATTCGAGCGGGTTGACGGTGAAGTCGTAGTCGTTGAAAACGCTCCAGGCCCAGCCGATGACGGCGTCGGCATGGACGTGGGGGACGTAATCGAGCGACAGTTCGTCCACGAGACGATCGCGGAGTTCGACGACCGCGTGCAGGTCATCCAGGCCGAAATGATCGGTCGTGCCCATGGTCGCGACGATGGCCGCGATGCGGGCACCGGCGGCGACTTCGCGGCGGATGGCAGTCTCAAGTTCGTCGATGTGCATCTGATTGTCGTCGCCGCAGGGAATCTGCACGACGTTGTCCTGGCCGATGCCGAGCCAGTTGGCGACGCTGAGGCAGGCATAGTGGGCCTGCTGGGAGCAGAAGAGGACGGCTCGCTCAGATCGTCCCTGGCGACCCTCGTTGGGGCAGCATTTCTGGAGACCGAGTTTCGCGCCGTACAACAGAGTTCCCGAGCCGCCGAAGGTGAAGAGGCCGGCGGACGTGGCAGAGTCGTAGCCGACGAGTTCGGCGACCATCGCAGAGACCTCGACCTCGGCGACGGCGACGCGTTTGGCGGATTCCTCGCTGACGAGGTTGGGATTGTAGAGCGACGGGAGCAAGCCGCCGATGACGCTGGCGATGGTGGGGGGCGGGACGACATTGATCTGCGAGCGCGGGTGTCCCCAGATGAACATGCCGGCGAGGTGGGCGACGAGTTCGGACGTGACGTCTTCGAGCGACTGCGGGTTGTCAGCCACGCGTCGCGACTTGGCCGCCTCGTAATCGAGCTGGACAGGTTCGCCCAGAATCGGGGAGACCGACTTCATGGCGTCGAGCTGATCGAGCGCGCGGAGGAAGGAAAAGACCAGGTAGGCGTCGTGAACACGGTCCGAGACGGGCTGCGGAAAGACTTGCCGCAAATCGGACACAACGGCCCGGTAGCGCGGCGAGTGCGAATCGGACACGGTGCGAATCCTGCGGCAGGGATGTCGGTGGTTGGACGACCGAGGGGGGGTGTCGGTCACGGAGAGTATTGTCGGGAGTCGTGGGGAGATAGTCGAGGGTCGGGCGAGTCGAGTGTCGAGGGTCTAGAGTCGAGAGAGACGAAGGTGCCCGTGAGCGGCGAACAAAGCGGGTTTCTCACGGAGCCGCCAAGGCACGGAGAGATCGCGAAGCAGCGCTCCCCGGTGGGTCGCGGCTAATTGGGTTGAAGCGCTTTGAGATCGTGTTCGGCCGCTGCGATCAGGCCTTGATGCCGAGGGCTTCGCGGTAGTAGGCGACGGTGGATTTGAGGCCTTCGGCGAGGGGGAATTTGGGTTCCCAGCCGAGAATCTGACGGGCGCGGGTGATGTCGGGGCAGCGCTGTTTGGGGTCGTCTTTCGGCAAGGGCTCGTGCGCGAGGGGGACCGAGGAACCGGTTGCTTTGAGAACCTGTTCCGCCAGTTCCAGCATCGTGTATTCGCCGGGGTTGCCGAGGTTGACCGGGCCGACGTGGTCTTCCTGGTTCATCATGGCGATGATGCCGCGCACCAGGTCGTCGACATAGCAGAACGAGCGGGTCTGGCTGCCGTCGCCGTAGATGGTGATGGGCGTTCCGCGGAGAGCCTGGGTGATGAAGTTGGAGATCACGCGGCCGTCGTTCGGGTCCATGCGGGGACCGTAGGTGTTGAAGATGCGAATGATGCGGACTTCGACGCCGTGGGCCAGGTGGTAGTTCATGCAGAGCGACTCGGCGACGCGTTTGCCTTCGTCGTAGCAGCTTCGCGGGCCGAGCGGGTTGACGTGGCCCCAGTAATCTTCCTGCTGGGGATGAACGACCGGGTCGCCATAGACTTCGCTGGTGGATGCCTGCAAGACGCGGGCTTTGCAGCGTTTGGCGAGGCCGAGAATATTCACCATGCCGACGGTGGACGTCTTGATGGTCTTGATGGGATTGAACTGATAGGCGACCGGCGACGCCGGGCACGCCATGTTGTAGATCTGATCGACTTCGAGATAGAGCGGGTGAACGATGTCGTGACGGATCAGCTCGAAGCGCGGATGCCCGACGAGGTGCTGGATGTTTTCTTTCCGGCCCGTGAAGAAGTTGTCGAGGCAGATGACCGTATCGCCCTTCTCGATCAGTCGATCGCACAGATGACTGCCAAGGAAGCCAGCGCCGCCAGTTACCAGGATCGTAGTCATGACCGCTCGTGAACAGATGGTTTCAAGGAAGACAACTACCGGACGTTCGAGGGACTTATCTGCGCGAAGCCTCAGCCTTCGGTCGGGACTTCGCCGATGCCGATGCCGGAGTAGAAGAAGCCCCGCTCTTTCATGGCGGCGGGTTCGTACAGGTTGCGGCCATCGAAGATGACCTTCTGTTTGAGCTTGTGGCTCATGTAGTCGAAGTCGGGGGTCCGGAACTGCTGCCATTCGGTGACGATGCAGACGGCGTCGGCGCCGTCGAGCGTGTCGTAGTGGTGATCGCAATAGGTGAGCTTGTCGCCGTGCTGGGCTTTCACGTTTTCCATGGCGACGGGGTCATGGACGCGGATGCTGGCACCAGACTCGAGGAGATGGTCGATGAGGACCAGCGAGGGGGCTTCGCGAATGTCGTCGGTACGGGGCTTGAAGGCGAGACCCCAGATGGCGAACGTTTTGCCTTTCAGGTCGCCCTTGAAGTAGGTCTTCACTTTCTCGAAGAGGACATGCTTCTGCCGGTCGTTGACTTCGTCGACGGCGCGGAGGATCTCGGGCTTGCGGCCGTGGTTTTCAGCAACGGCCATCAGGGCGCGAACGTCTTTCGGGAAGCAGCTTCCGCCGTAGCCGACGCCGGGGAAGAGGAACTGAAAGCCGATTCGCTGATCGAAGCCGATGCCGCGGCGGACCTCGTTGATGTCGGCACCAACGGGCTCGCAGAGGTTGGCCATTTCGTTGATGAAGCTGATCTTGGTGGCCAGCATGCAGTTGGCCACGTACTTCGTCATTTCCGCGCTTTCGAGGCCCATCGCCAGGAAGGGGTTCTCGGTGCGGAGGAAGGGACGATAGAGCTCGTGCATCTGTTCGCCGACGTCTTCAGCGAGAACTCCCACCACCACGCGATCGGGTTTGGTGAAGTCGTCGATCGCGCAGCCTTCCTTGAGGAACTCGGGATTCGAGCAGATGCGGATTTCGCGGCCCGTCAGTTCCCTGAGTCGCTCGTAGACCCGGCGGTTGGTGCCGACGGGGACCGTGCTTTTGACGACGACGATGGACTTGGGATTGAGCAGCGGAGCGAGGGCATCGGTGACGGCCCACAGGGCGCTCAGGTCGGCCGAGCCGTCATCTCCCTGGGGCGTGCCCACGGCGATGAAGACGACCTGCGAGTTGGGAACGGCTTCGTTCAACTGGGTGGTGAACTTGAGCCGTCCGGCCTGGTGGTTACGGACGACCAGTTCGGACAGCCCCGGTTCGTAGATGGGCAACTGACCGCGCTTCAGTCCTTCGATTTTCGCGGCGTTGACATCGACGCACGTGACGTCGTTCCCGCTTTCGGCGAAGCAAGTTCCCGTCACCAGTCCGACGTAACCCGTGCCGATCATCGTCAAACGCATTGTCTTAAACTCCCTGACGCTTCCTGTCCGGCATCCACCAAGGCACTGTTCCCGCTTCCACGCAGGCGCCGTCGCCCGCCGTGAATTGTGGGGCTTCGCGACGCCTGCAAACCGGGGCCTGTTCCCGGTCGACGAGGCGGCAGGCCGGTCTCTGTCTCCGCGAGGCGACGCCGCGAGTCACGACGACGCAGGAACCCCTTCAAATGACATCGATTGGGGGGATGATAACGGGTGGATAGAACCGTCCGCAGTCCGGTGTCAAACCCGGCCGGGAAAATTCGCGGTTTCCGGCGTTCAATTGCGCAAACTGCGCGGATTGAATGGCTTTGGGAGGTTAATGCGGCAAAGCGGAATGCTTCGCGGCGAAGCTCACCGGCGGGCGGGAACCTCGGACGAATGCTCTGGGGAAACCGCCGTGACCTTGCGTCCGGCTTCGCGCCGGTCGACCGGCCGGGACGACCAATCCGGGCGACCGATCGACGAATACCACGGTCTTGGAGCGGGGCGCAGACTGAGTTTTGGGGGAGTTCCGACGGAGCCCCAATCGGCGCGGGCTGCCGCGAGCGCGGCGAGGAGCATGAGGCCGCTGAGCAGCACGAAACGGCATCCGTCCCACATGGCAGGCCTTCCTGACGCAGCCGTCGACGTCGATACGTTCGCGAGTCGACGCTATGGACCCGCGGGCGAAAGTCGGACCTTCGCGCCCTCGTTATCGGCTCGAAAGAGTTCGCGGGATCAGCAGAATCCAAAAAATCGGCAAAGATTTGCCAGTCGGAAGATCCTCGGTCAGGTCGCGGCGATGGTTGACCGCTTGACGGGGGACGGGATGGTGCCGGCGATGACGGGAGCCGCCGGTCGAGCCACCACGAGCAGCGACGTGCCGAAGGGAACCGGGACGACACACGAAATACGCTCTTCGACAGCCGTAAGGCCGGCGAAGAAGCGGTTCCAGAAGGGGGAAGGAACCTTGGGCGTGGTGGCGCGGCGGTTGAAGAGCCATTCGTTCAAACGAATGACCACTTTGGCGGGAGCGGTCCAGTGGAACAGGTATCGCGACTGAACGATGTCGAAACCGGCATCGCGCAGCATGGGGAGGAGCATGCCGCGGGTGTAGCGGGTGTAGTGATGGCAGATTTCGTCGTGGGACGTCCAGAGGCTATTGAAAGCTGGAACGGTGAGGACGAACAGGCCGTCGTCGGCCATTAATTGGCGCACGCGCTCGAGAGCACCCGGGGCATCGGGAAGATGTTCGAGGACGTCGAGCATGGTGACGAGGTGGAACCGCTCATCGGGGCGGAAGGATTCGTCGAACCGTCCGACATGGATCCGCGATCGCCAGGGGCCGTTGTCATCGACGGCGTTGGAATCGGCTTCGATCCCGAAGACATCGCCGAAGCGCGACAGGTCGTCGAACATGAGACCGTCGCCGCAACCGACGTCCAGCACGGGACTTCCGGGAGCACGGCGGGCGTGTTTGTCGAGCACGCGGTTAATGATGGCCAGGCGCGTGCGCCACCACCAGTGGTGCTCGTGGAGATGCCGAAACTGGGCGATGAAATCGGCGTCCATGGGGCAAAGTCAGTTTTATAGGGCTAGATACGGCGACATCTTGCCTGTGCGGTACCAATTGGATTTGGCCAGTTTGAGCGTAGCCACGGGGGAAGACCGCACACAACGGGAGGTTTACCCAATCGACGAAAATTGCCCGCATTCCGGTTGGTCCAGGCGTTCAGCAGGTGGTGATGAAGCAGTTCGGCTGTTGGGTTCGACATTGTTCATTGTCGTCACAAACTCAATCAGCGTGAGTTTTTTCGCCAATTGTTCATGGCAGTTTCATCAGGAATGAACGTTCGTGAGGCATCCTTTTCGACGAAGGAGTGAGTGACGATTCGTTCTATTCCTGCCGTGGCGGTGGGAAGGGACATTCTCCGGTGGAGTTGTGCAATGGCCATCGACCAGGGAAGGCGATGTCGTTCGGTGCGGGCGCTGTTTGTGAGCGACATTCATCTGGGGTGTCGGCATGCGCGGACGCGGGAGTTTCTGGACTTCCTCAATCGCTACGAACCGGAGCAGTTGTATTTGATCGGGGATTTCATCGACGGGTGGAAGCTGCGGCGCAAGCTGGATTGGCGGCCCGAGTTCAATGACATCCTGAGCCGACTGTACGAACTGCATGAGCACGGGACGCAGATTTTTTACACGCCGGGGAACCACGACGATTTTCTGCGGCAGTTTCGGTGGAACTTCGGGTTTGTCTCGATCGAGGATGAGTTCGTCCACCAGACGGCGGACGGGCAGCGTTTTCTGGTGACGCACGGGGACAAGTTCGACCGGGTGGAGGCCGCGGCGAAGTGGGTCTCGGTGATGGCGTCGCTGGGCTACGACGTGCTGCTGTCGGCGAATCGGCTGTTCAGCCGTTGGCGGCGGACGACGCCGGGGAGCGAGTATTCGCTGGGGAGCACGATCAAGCGGCGGGTGAAGGCGTTTGTCCGGTATATCAGCGACTTTGAATCGCGGTTGGCGGGGCATGCGCGGGAGCGGAATTGCGAGGGAGTGATCTGCGGGCACATTCATACGCCCGCCCGCGCGGACCTTGGCGGGGTGGTGTACTGCAATACGGGCGACTGGGTTGAGAATTGCACGGCTTTCGTCGAAGATTACGCCGGTGAATTGAGACTGATTCGTTACTTCGACGATCACCGCGCCGTCTCGGCGCCGGCCACCGATGATTGCCACACCGTGATTACCCGGGCAGCAGTTCCCAAGCGGACCCTGCCCCGTCGGACCACGGCCCCGGCGGAAGCGGTTGCCGCAGCCGGGAAACCCTGACCTCCGTTTCAGCGGTTCACGGTCCGTGACGTCCAACCGGTTGGGCAGTTCATGGTCGCTGAACGACTGAGCAAGCGTTGGTTCCAGTTCGTCCACGGACGAAACATCGTCTACAACCAGTGCTGGGAGGATCCCCGCCTGGACCGCGTCGCGCTGGAGTTGCAGCCGAGCGACCGGGTGGTGGTGATTACCTCGGCTGGCTGCAACGCGCTGGACTACATTCTGGCCGGCGCGGGGCACGTGCATGCGGTCGACATGAACCCGCGGCAGAACGCGCTACTCGAGCTGAAGCTCGCAGCGGCACGGTTTCTGGACTACGAGGACTATTGGCAGCTTCTGGGTCGCGGGTCGCATTCGGACTGGTCGTCGCTATACACGCAGAAGCTGCGTCCCAACCTGCCGGCTGATGTGCGGGTGTTCTGGGATCGCAAGGGGGGGCTGTTCTCGCCCCATGGACGGCGGAAGTCGTTCTATTTCCGGGGAACGTCCGGCACGTTTGCCTGGCTGGTGAATTCGTACGTCAACCGGATGGCCCGCAAGCGGGATTCCATCAACGCCCTGCTGGCTGCGACGAGCGTGGACCAGCAGCGGGATATCTTCCAGCAGTACAAACTGGCCGAGGCGCTGTGGAAGCCCTTCATTCGCTGGGCGATGCGGCGGGATGTGACGCTGTCGCTACTGGGGGTTCCGCGGGCGCAGCGGAAGCAGATCGACGATGGCTATCCCGGCGGGATTCTGCAGTTCGTGATGGATCGCGTTGAGACGGTCTTCACGCGGTTGCCGCTGAAGGACAACTACTTCTGGCGGGTCTACCTGACTGGGGAATACACGCCGGAATGCTGCCCGGAATATCTGAAGCCCGAGAATTACGAGCGGTTGCGGCAGGGGCTGGCCGACCATGTGACGACGCATACGAACTCGGTCGTCGGGTTTCTGCAGCAGCACGAACAGCCGATCACCCGGTTTATTCTGCTCGACCATATGGACTGGATGACGCGCGATCCGTCGATGCGGATGCTGACGCAGGAATGGCAGGCGATTGTCGACCGGGCGGCTCCGACGGCTCGAGTGCTGTGGCGGAGCGCGGGGCTCAGTGGCGAATTCATCAACCCGCTGCGTGTCGAAGTGGATGGGAAGCCGCGGATCCTGGGCGACATGCTGAACTATCACCGCGAACAGGCGGCCGAACTGCATGCAAAGGATCGCGTTCACACGTATGGCAGCTTCTGCATCGCCGATTTGCGGACGACTTGATTGTCGTAACCCGAAGCGTCAGCGAGGGGGAGAACAGAACTTCCCTCGCCGACGCTTGGAGGCTGTGATTTTTTCCGAAACAAGAGCAGGCGACCGCCAGATGTAGGGTCAGTTATGCGAAGCAGTCCACAACCAATTGTGGTCCGCACAGCGGACCCTACAAAAATTCACAGCCTCGAAGCGTCAGCGAGCCCCGCATGAGTGCCCCGCAAGCGTCCAAATCCTCTGGCGGATTTCTGAACGATCTGCGGATTCTGTGGCATCTGGTGGTCGCCCGCGCGACTGGCAACACGCATGAAGAACGGCTGGAGTCGTTCTACAAGGGGCAGGCTGGCGGATACGACTCGTTTCGCAAGCGGATGCTGCACGGCCGCAAGGAGCTGTTCGACCTGTTGCCGGATTCGCCGGGGGGAATCTGGGTGGACCTGGGGTGTGGCACGGGTGAGAACGCCGAGCACTGGGGTGAGCGGCTGAAGTCGCTGCAACGGGCATATCTTGTCGATCTGTCGTCGTCGCTCCTCAAGGTCGCGGAACAGCGCGTCACCGATCGTGGCTGGACCAACGTCACGCCGGTGCATGCGGATGCCACGAAGTTTGTTCCTCCCGAGGGGGCGGCGGACATCGTGACGATGAGTTACTCGCTGACGATGATTCCCGACTGGTTCCTCGCGGTCGATCAGGCTTACCGGATGCTGAAGCCGGGGGGGCTGATCGGGATTGTCGATTTCTTCGTGGCCCGGAAGTATCCGGCCGAGGGCCTTGTGAAACACGGCTGGTCGACACGATCGATGTGGCCGCTGTGGTTTGGCAGCGACAACGTGTTTTTGAATCCGGATCATCTGCCGTATCTGCTCAGCCGGTTCGAGACCGTCAGCCTTTCGCAGCGGCGGGGGAAGCTTCCTTATCTGCCGTTTGTGCGCGCGCCGCATTATTTGTTTGTGGGGCGCAAGCCGGTTGACGGGGTTTAGAAGAAGCTGGGATACGCCGTTGGCTATCCCAGCCTACGGCGAGGTGGCTATGCCCCCTTACGGTGAAGGATCCTGCGATGGCCGGGCTTGATCGACGCGGGTTTTTGAATTGGTCGTTGGGTGGGCTGACGGCGCTGTCGCTGGGGGGGCACCTGTCTTGCAGCGGGGCGGATTCCCGGTTGGGATCGGTACCGCAGGGGCCGCATGATTCGCTGTTTCTGACTTGGCAGCGCGACCCGACCACGACGATGACCATTCAGTGGGTTGGTCAGGACGTTGGTCCGAATGTCTCGCTGCAATATGTCCTGGTGGCGGGTCGCGACTCGCAGACGGCGACGGCCGTGGCCCGGCCGTTTCCGGGGACTGATCTTAAAGTCTACCGCTGTGAACTGACGGGTCTGACAGCGGGCGAGGAGTATCAGTTTCAGATCAGCGGGCAGGCGGCGAACTATCGATTCCGTACGATGCCGGCAAAAGCGACGAATGAGTTCAGCTTCGTTTCGGGGGGCGATGCGGGGATTGGCGAACCTGCGGTGGCCTCGAACCTGGTCGCCGCGAAGCAGGATCCGCATTTCGTGCTGATCGCCGGAGACCTGGCCTATGACAACGGCCGGTCGCCGCAAACGTTCCTGTCGTTTCTGCAGAATTACAGCCGGACGATGCTCGATTCGCAGCAGCGACTGATTCCGCTGGTCGGCGGGATCGGGAACCACGAAGTCAATGGCGGCTACGGGGGCACGCGCGAGAAAGCGGGGAGCTATCTGTCGGTCTTTGACGGTTTCTATTCCGAGAAGACCTATGGGGTCCTGGACTTTGGCGACTATCTGAGCCTGGTGCTGCCGGATACGGGGCATATCGCGCCGATCGCCGGGGAGCAAACCGACTGGCTGGCGCAAACTCTCAAGGAACGCGAAGAGCGTTCGCATGTGATCGTCGCGCATCATGTGCCGTGCTATCCGTCGGTCCGCAATCCGCAGGGATCGTTAGGAAAAGCTGGCACGGGCGAGGAGCAGCGGGAGCACTGGTGTCCGCTGTTCGAGCGGTACAAGATCGATCTGGCGCTGGAGCACCACGACCACGCGTTCAAGCGGACGCATCCGCTGACCAACGGGCTACCGGATAAGAACGGCGTGCTCTACCTGGGGGATGGTTCGTGGGGGAAACTCCGCGTGCCGAGTACTCCCGAGGAACGTCCCTACCTGGCGAAGACGAGCAGCGCGTATCACGTCAGTCTGCATCGCTTCGAGGGGGAGCAGCGTTTTCACCTGGCCCTGGAAGGGTCGGGTAAGGTGGCCGACGTGGTGACGACAACCAGCAAGCGAGCGTCTCGCCGCGGATGATCGGAGATCGCAGGCCGGCACTTCGAAGGGCGTGGTGAAGGAACAACTCCCACGCTCTTTCGCAAAGCCTTCATGGCGTGGCACCCCCCGTGTTATTCGCAGGGGACGTTCCGTCGAGACCCGAGCCCCAACGGCACCCGACAAGACCGCGCGGCCGACTCGGCGGAAGGCCCTTCCGTGTCAGGACATCGTTCGATCGTCGTGCGCAATCCTTGTCTGGAATGTGTATTCGTTGGACGGTGCCTGGTGTCGTGATAGTGTCGTGGAGACTCGGGGGGAGTGGATGGTGGTTAGTGGCTGGTAGTTAGTGAAAACGCATGGGTCTTCTGGCCCATGCTAACGCCTATCCACTATCCACGTCCTTCTAGAATGGTAATCAGCAGGAGGCCGGGCGGTGAAGCGACGCGGAATGCCGAAGCTGATCGAGTCGCTACGGGGTTACAACTTCAAGACGTTCCTCTCGGACTTGATCGCCGGGGTGACGGTCGGGCTGGTCGCGTTGCCGCTGGCCATGGCGTTTGCCATCTCGTCGGGCGTTCCTCCGCAGGCGGGGTTGTACTGCGCGGTTGTCGCCGGGTTCCTCATCTCGGCTCTCGGCGGTTCCAAAATGCAGATCGGCGGGCCGACCGGCGCGTTCGTCGTCATCGTCTTCGACATTGTCGCCCGGCACGGGTTAAACGGCCTGCTCGTCTGTACCGTCATGGCCGGCATCATGCTTGTCGTGCTGGGGCTGACCGGTCTTGGCGCGGCGGTTCAATTCATTCCCCGTCCGGTCGTTGTCGGGTTCACCAACGGTATCGCCGTTCTCATCGCCAGCACGCAGATCAAAGACTTCTTCGGGCTGCGGATCGACCATGTGCCGGGAGAATTCGCAGGCCGGATGAAAGCCGTCGCGACTCATTTCCAGACGATCGACCCGACGACAACCCTGCTGGCGGGCGGGGCGCTGGCAGTGGTGATCGTCTGCATGAGGTTCGTCAAGAAGGTTCCCGGTTCCATCGCCGCCCTGCTGCTTGGCACGATTGTCGTGGCGGCCCTTGGCATTCCGGTGGAAACCATCGGCACCCGCTTCGGCGGCATTCCCAGCGGCCTGCCCGCCGTGACCGTGCCGCACTTCCACACGGACATGATCCTCCCCCTGCTCTCTCCGGCATTGACGGTCGCCTTGCTGGGGGCCATCGAATCGCTGATGTCGGCCGTGGTCGCGGACCGGATGAGCGGCGACAAGCATAACCCAAACGTGGAACTGGTGGCTCAGGGGATCGCCAACATCGCCACTCCGTTCGTCGGCGGCATCCCGGCCACCGGGGCCATCGCCCGTACCGCCACCAACATCCGGTCGGGGGCCAGGACGCCGGTGGCCGGGATGATTCACGCACTTACCCTGCTGGCCGTTCTGCTGTTCGCCGCCCCGCTCGCTCGCCATATTCCCCTCGCCGTCCTGTCGGCCATCCTGATGGTCGTCGCTTACAACATGGGCGAGTGGCGGGAAATTCCGAAGCTTCTGAAAATGTCGTGGGCGACCATCGTCGTGTGGTTCGCCACCTTCGCGTTGACCGTATTCGCCGACCTGACGGTGGCCGTGCAGGTGGGGATCGTCCTTGCCGCCTTGCTGTTCATCCACCAGGTGTCAAGAACCACGACCGTCGAAAAGGTCACCAAGGAATATGTCGAGGACGGCCGGTTGCACATCCTGCAGGACAAGCCGATTCCCGAATACGTCACCATCGTTCGTATTCATGGCCCGTTCCTGTTCGGGACGGCGGAGAAGCTGTCGATCCTTACCGACCATATCGCGGATCTTTCGCCGGTCGTGGTTCTGCGGCTGAGGAACATGACGGCGATCGACGCCACCGGGGTGCTCGCGCTGGAGGAACTGGCCGACAAACTTCACGCCACGGGTCGCCACCTGATCCTGTGCGGGGCGAGGCCGCAGCCGGCCCGGCTGATGCGACAGGCCGAGTTCGAGCGGCACGTCGGGCGGGATAATATCTGCCCGCACATCACGGACGCGCTGGAGCGTGCCAGAATCGTCCACGAGGCGTCCGCCGACATGGGCACGGTCTCGAACGCATGTTAGCAGCCGGTTCTGGGAAGGTCGTCGGGGGACTACGACGACCGGCGACCGCGCTGCCCCGCGCGGGTGATGTGACGGTGGTCGTTAGAACTGCCGTGGCGGCGGACCGGGCGGGCGGCCGCCGGGACGACCGGGGCCGGGTCGGCCAGGACCGGGGCGACCACCGGGGCCTGGGGGGCCGCCGCGACCACCACCATCGAAGTTCGCTGTCTCGACGACGCCGCGGTAGGCCCCGAGAATGTAGGGGCTTTTATCGGTGACGTGGTAGTGATAGCCTCGTTCGTCGTCGCGGTGGCCGTTGCACTCGTCGAGATCGGTGGGCCACTTGCCGTCGCTGTCGTTGGGTCCATAGATGGCGAAGCCATCGAACGCGAAGCCGATGAGCGGCGAATGGGTGCCGGGTTCGTCGCGGAAGGGGGACTTCACGCAGACGGGATACTTGTGATAGTGGTACCGGCCCATCGGGTCGGGGTGACCGCAACAGGAATCGAAGACCTCGGCGTAAGGGCCGCTGACGGCGTCCTGCCCGCGATGGTTGTACGGGTTGTAGAAGGGGATGCCGTTGATCGCCACGCCGATCGGCCCCATGGGAAGGGGCGTCGTGCGCTCCGCGATTTTTGGCTCGCGCGGGATGAGGAACCGGTAGTTCTGCTTCAGGATGCGATTGGGATTGTCGCGATTCGGGTAGGTCGCGGTCTTGTGCGTGGGGATGCCGTCGCTTTGAACGACCAGATGAGTGGGCGTCACGGTGACGCGGACGTTCTCGTCGAACGGATGGTCGGGAGACGTTTCGTCCTCGGGCTTGGCCAGCAGGGAACGGGCGGCGGGGAGCCCCAGGCCGCAGGAGATGGCCAGGGCGAGGAATGAGCGGCGGTTGGTTTGGAGGGGGAGCCGCATACCTGGTGTTCCGGGAGATGAGAGAAGACAGGACTTAGCGAGTGAAACGCGGCGCGGGCGGGGTGTCTACAGGTGGTTTTGAGGTGGCCTTCAGGCCCGGCCGAGTCACAAGGGCATGGCTACGATTTCGCTGAAATTAGATGGTTGGGACGGGATTGCACCGATAACATCGCGATTGTGAAGCTTCGGTACGCCGTGGAAGTTTTGTGCGGAGCATCAATGAGATCGGTCGTGGCTCTCCCGCAATTCTGCCGTCGTCGACCTGTCGGACACGCTCGTGGCGAAAGTTGAGGTTTGTTCGTATGAGTAACCGAGAGGCGCGGTTGGCACTACCTGCCGTTCTGCTTGCGATTTGCTCCTGCCAAGGTCCAGCGGGGTCGACCTCTGGAGTGTCAGATCCACTCCAGGAATTCAAAGCTGCTGCAGCTAATGGGCCGGAGGCGAAAAACTGGCTCAAATCGAACCGTCATACAGCCGCTCTTGCCTCGAATCGCTTCGGAAGCACAGACGAAGCACTTGAGTTCGTCGAGCAACTCTATAGCGCCGGGGCCGTCAAGGTCGTTGTTCTGCCAAGCTCCATAATAGCTGAGCCAGATCTCGACGGCGACTATGCCGATGCCCTGATCGTCGTGCTTCCCGACGAATCGTCCGCAATGGCACGCGTTCTCGCGATTGGAAACGCCGAGGCGGCAAGGGACGGGATGGAACTGGGCCCCGAAACAAAACAGGGGCTGATGTTTTTGTGGTGGGACTAGAAATTCGCGGTGCAGAATTGAGCGAACGCCACACAAATACGCTGCCCAACGCTGGTGTCGCGAGTACTGAGCGCGCCCCCACTCTCACGGGAGGGGAATTTTTGCCAGACGACTACCGTCGTATCGAGTTTCGTGTGTCTGCAATCGAGGGCAAAGTGATAAGCCCATGCCACATCACCGAAGTGCGGCACATATCTACCGCAATTTGGCAGCCGAGTAGTTGTTACCTTGCAGGTATCGTTCGATACGCCCGCTTCCTGTTGATGCTCGCACTGGCAGGTTGCTCACCGGGCAATCCGTTGCCTCATCATGAGATGCCACCGCAAGCCCAAGCGAAGGGGTCAGGCTTGCATCCCAAGGTTGATTTCGAGCATTGGGCGAAGATCTTCCCCATTGAAACATTTCAGAAGACAAGCGGGCCACGTCGATTCGATTCGACCGAGGAAGGCGATCCCCTGGACCTGTGGAAGCCACACGGTGCCATCATCACCAGCCCTGCACATCTCTGCGAAATCGAGTTGGTTCGCAAACAATATGCTCGGTCCCAGGATTTAGGACGGTCGGTCCCAGTTGATCTCTTTCTTTGGAGCGTTGACCCACCGCAAGCACCCTATCTCACAAAACTCGGCGGCACGCCACACCGGGAATCGACGAAGCCGTGGCCTACGCTCGATGGCACGCCATTGACGTTCGTTGGTCAGTTCTGCTTTGCTGATTCTCGCGACATTGTTTCGCAAAAGCTCCCTGACGACGTCATGCTGATTTTCTTCAAGGGTGCCGACGGTCTCTACAATGACGATTCTATTCACGTCGAATGGAGTTCCATCGAACTGGAGACACCCGTTTCTGCTGAACAGTGCCCAGCTCCGTCGTTCACTGTTCCGCGGTTATCGGGCCACATCTATCGCACGAATGAGTTTCCCGAGAGCCGGGATGTGTTTGAAAAGGCTGGCCATGACCAGTTCTACCTTTTCCCCGTGACTCAATCGACGAAGATTGGACGCGAGGCTTACTTCATTCAGAATGACCCACGCGGACCCAATGATGAGTTGCTATGCGCCCTCAATTCGATTCATCCGTCAACGTATCCACCGCGGGCCAAATGGCCGTTCATCGGCCTTGAGACGTTACCGGACAACTGGCGCAAACTAGACGATGATTATGGATGGGGAAAATACAACATGATGTTCGCAGACGTGGGCTGTCTGTACTTTCTGATCGACGAGAATGGAAAGGTTGCCTGGACCTGGGACAGCTACTGACGCGGGGTAGCACCGGGTGGGCGCAGGCCTACCTGGGTCAGCCTGCGGGTATGCGCTTTGCTTGCCCACAACAAATTGTTCCGTGATTTGAAAGGCGCTCTAGATGGAGAATCAAGGTGCCAGTGTTTGACTTGTTTTCCAGAAAGAAGCGTGAAGCCGACCGAAAGGCACTGGATGTCTTTTGTTATGACAATATTCCGCATCCATTGAGGATTCAGCTTCTCCACGCCCTTGACGATGCCCGACAGAGAATCTGTGACCGCACCGTGCCCGCCTACATCGCCATTGGCACGGAAGGTACGGACATCTTTGCCGAGGCGTGTCTTGTCCTGCGCCGTGAACTCGGCATGGGGAGGCTCGTGGAAATCAGAAGGCGTGTCCGGTCGATGAAGGACACAAGGACCAGGGATTTATGCGACGAATTCACGGTCTTCTTCGAGAACTGCGAGACTGAGCAGGTTCTCGACTCCGTGCAGATCGTCATGGCATTGATTGAGAAAGGGGATCGTCACCGCCTTTTGGACGACGAGTGCAATGCGAGCACCGTTGCTGGGGAGATCAACCAGCGGTTTCTCGAACACGGCATTGGCTACCAATACCAGTCAGGGCAGATCATCGTTCAGACAAACTCTCTCCTCCATTCCGAAGCGGTCACACCTGCGCTCACGCTGCTGTCTGACCCTCGATTTGCCGGAGCGAATGAGGAGTTCTTGAAGGCGTACGAGCATTATCGGCATAGCCGCCTGACTGAATGCCTTGTCGATTGCCTCAAGGCGTTTGAAAGTTCAATGAAGATCATTTGCGATGTAAAGGGGTGGCCGTACAAGCCAACTGACACCGCGAAGCCGCTGATCGAGATTTGCCTCAGCAACAACTTGGTGCCGACGTTTACCCAGCAGCAACTAACGTCTCTTCGCACGCTGCTGGAAAGCGGCGTCCCAACTGTGCGCAACAAGAAGGCTGGACATGGGCAAGGAGCCAATCGGCAACAGGTGGCACCGCAGCTGGCACGTTTCGGGCTGCACCTGACGGCGGCGGTGGTTGTGTTACTGGTGGAATCGTTCAATGAGACTCAACCGTGACGACCCTCCGCAGGAGGTCACATCTGTGAGGTGGCACAGGTTGGGCGTTTCGCCCTACCTGTGTGACGAAGCCACAGGGCGTGAGAACGACAAAATCGCGGCAACTTAAGTTCCCTGCGGCAGTGGTGGGTGAATGGCAACCACTTTTGGAATTGCCACCCAGGTAGGTCTGCGGCCAACCTGGGCCACTTTGGGGAATTGAACAAGAAGTTCGTATGTACCACTGCTCTCACTTGCATCCCGGCTCGGATGAGCACCTCGTCTGGTTCACCGGAATTGGAAACGAGTATCACTGCGTCTGCAGAGAGTGTGCGAACCGGTATCCGGCAAGTCCGAATACGCTCGTTGAAGCTCAGCCGGAAGCGTTGGCAACCTTTGCCGGACACTTCAACTGCGTAGGTACCGTAGGGGAGCCAGAGATCAAAGTGCGAAAGACGTCGCTTCGCTTAGAGGCACGGGAAGTCGCATTGCCGTTGCCGTCCGACACCGAAGTGATTGACATCCAACCCATCGCATCGGGCGGCTGGGCGTGTCTGACTGCGAGGCGAGAGATCGTATTTTTCGACGAGACGCTTCAATATGTCTCTCGGATCGCTTCCATTCGGAGTGATGCCACGATTGACGAAGAGACGTGTTTGCGAGTCTCTTCGCGAGCTGATTTTGTGGCCGTCTTTCCGGCCTCAGCACAATTCGGGAGTGTGCTCGACGCTCAAACAGGCGAGGTCATTCTTCCTCTTGATCGAGGTGACTATCGCCCGGAGAACTCATTTTTCCCATTTGCCTTCTGCGATGACGGCATTCACACGCTCGCGATCACTGCGACGGATTGGAATCGACTTGATATTTACAATCTTCGATCGGGGGAACTGCTCTCATCTCGCCCAAGCACTTCATATGAACGCAGTGAAGAACGACCGCCTCACTACCTCGACTACTTCCATGCTCAATTGACCGTATCGCTCGACAATCAATGGGTTGCGGACAATGGTTGGATCTGGCACCCGGTCGGGCAGATCAGAACGTGGAATCTTCAGCAGTGGGTTACGTCGAATCCTTGGGAATCTGAAGATGGCGATTCGCTGCGGCTACCGGTCGCTCGCGATTATTACTGGGATGGTCCACTCTGTTGGGTTGGTCCAACAACATTGGCAGTATGGGGTTGGGGCAGTGATGACGAGTGGCTGATTCCTGCAATTCGCCTTTTCGATGTTGTTACGGGAACCGAGTTGCGTTGGTTCGCTGGTCCGCGAGTCCGCCCTACATCAGCATGGCCCCCCAAGAAAGTCGCTCCATCCTTGTTTTTTGATGGATACTTGTTTTCAGTCAGCGACGAGTTCGGAACATCCGTGTGGGATGTGGAGTCCGGCGAGAGACTGATTCAGCAGGAGGACTTCGCGCCAGTTCAGTACCATTCGGCAACGAGAGAGTTCCTCTCTATGGCAGGATCACGTATCTTGTTAGCGAAATTCGTCGAATGAAAGAGCGATACTCATCGATTGTTCGGGCGCGAACGGCGATCAACGAACACCTGCTTCAGGACATCCACACCCGCCCTGTGGCTCGCTGCCACAGAGCCGTCCAAAATAGTGCGCTCACTCTGTCCAAAAAACCTGAAGCAGATCCACTCGACTTGCATCACTCCACCGCGCCCACAAACCTGACAGTCCACACACCATTTTCATCAAAAATGAACTCTGTCTGCCCTTCGGTGTTCTGCGGGACGATGCCCTTCAGATTGATCTCCTGAGAGAAGACTTCTCCCTCTTGATCGTCCTCAAGCACCCAGGTGACTACGGTCGATTCCGGGAAGAAATCCAGCCTCGGAAAGTGAGTTTCGGGGCCGTCAGCGGACATCCCTTTGCCCATGTCAACATAGCCTTGCGGTGGCCGGGCCATTCCGAAACCCGCCCAGTCCTTGATCACAATCGCCTTTTCATTCTTGCTCAAGACGAAAAAGTCGCCCGAATAGAATGGGCCTGGATCATTGGGAGCACATCCACCGATTGCATAGATTATCGACATCGTCACCAGGGTTCCTGTCAGCCGGTAAACCCGGACTCTCCTTGGTGAACCCACCGCACGTTCTCTCAACGACATGTGTCCTCTCCGTGCTGATTGCGGCAAAAAACGCTGATCGGCTCTTACTTCTTGATGGGAGCAAACCCAAGCTGCTTAATGGAAACCCATATTCTGACGGGGTCGTCATCTTAACGGGCACTCCTACCGCAGGGTGGCCCTATCGCAGCGAGCCTTCCGCGTCGAGCAACACGCTGTTTGAGACGTTGTTGCCGAAGTCCTGGAAGCGGTCGAGGGTCCAGATGACTCGCCTGGTGGCCGGGTCGATTTCGATGAGGAGGGGTTGGTTGGGGCCGGCGTGGCAGTTGCCGAGGATGTAGTTGCCGTTGGGGAGGACTTCGAGGGTGGTGACCCAGGCGAGGGTGATGCCGGGGAGGTCTCGCTGGGCGATGCGCCAGACGACCTCTTTGTTGGGGGTGACCTCGATGACGCCGTGGCCGTTGCCGGTTGAGATGAGCGTGTTGCCGGTGGGCAGGCGGACGGCGGCGAAGCATTTGTTGCCGTAGGCTTCGGGACCGTGACCGGGGCGCGGCTCTTCGCCGAACAGGGGGACTTCGTATTCCCAGACGAGCGCTCTCTCGGCGGCGGAGTATTCGCGGACCGTGCCGTCCCCTTCGTGGCAGACGAGGTGGTTGCCGTTCTTGAGACGGCGGGCGAGTCGGGTATCGGTGTGGGGATGCGGGTGGTTCAGCTTCAGCGGGACCTGGCCGAGCAGGTGACCTTCGCGATCGATCTCGATCAACCGTCCTGCCCCGGATTCGGCGATCATCAAGCGGCCGTCCGCGAGCGGCTGGAAGGCGTGGACTTCGACCTTCTTGCCCGCGTTGCCATTTGCGGTGGCGGAGTCGTAGGACCAGACGACGGATTTGGTCTCGGGGTCGATCTCGGCGACCTTCGCGGCTCCCTGCTGGACGAGAATGTGGCCGTTGTCGAGAACGTGAAGATCGTGGATGCCGCCCCAGGGCATCTCCCAGGAGATGCGGCCGTCGGGCTCGATGATGGCGAGACGGCCGTCGCCGTGCAGGAGGACTCGATGGTCGCCCCAGGCGGAACCGGTCAGCGCCAAGACCGCTACAACGAGACTTAATCGAGCAAGCATGGTGCCGTCCTGGAGTGCGAGGAGTTTGCGCAGGAGAAGCCGGGCGTTACAGTTCGTCGTAGGGAATGTCGAACGTGTTGCCGTCTTCGACGCGGCCGCTTTCGAGGCCTTTGCGGAACCAGCGGCTGCGCTGGGCGGAGGTGCCGTGCGTGAAGGAGTCGGGGACGACGTAGCCCTGCGACTGCTTCTGCAAGCGGTCGTCGCCGATGGCGGAGGCGGCGTTGAGGGCTTCTTCGATGTCACCGGGTTCGAGGATGTTCCGCAGGCGCTGGGCATGGTGAGCCCAGACGCCGGCGAGGTAATCGGCCTGGAGTTCGAGGCGGACGGAGGCCTCGTTGTACTCGGCTTTGCTGACCCGGCCCTGCAATGAGTGGACTTTGTCGAGGATGCCCATCTGGTTCTGGACGTGATGGCCGATCTCGTGGGCGATGACGTAAGCCTGCGCGAAGTCGCCCGGCGCGCCGAAACGGGTTTTCATTTCGTCGTAGAAGGCGAGGTCGATGTAGACCTTCTGGTCGGCGGGGCAATAGAAGGGGCCCATGGCCGCGCTGGCGAAGCCGCAGGCCGAGCGTGTCTGGCCGCTGAAGAGGACCAGCGCGGGGTCGGGGTACTGGCTGCCCATTTCCTGGAAGAGCTGGTTCCAGACGTCCTCGGTATCGGCGAGCACGACGGAGACGAACTGCTTGAGTTCGTCATCGGCAGCGGCGACTTCGGGGTCGACGGGGCCGGCCTGCTGGGGTGGTTGTTGCGGCAGGTTTTGCAGCAGAGCCCGGGGGTCGCCGCCGAGAAGTATGACAATGATGATCAGGACGAGCATGCCGATGCCGCCGCCGGCCATGACCGGCCGCCCGGGCGTCCCCCGTCGATCTTCCACGTTGCCGCTTTGCCGTCCGCCCTGCCACCGCATGATGTGTGCTCCCGATCGAAAGGACTTCCCGCGATGTCATCATGGCGGGAGGGGGGGGTGCCGCTCAAGGAAGCGGCATGGTTGATGGTTTAGGGTTGATGGTTGGGGAAGCGCGGGGCAGCGCTCCCCGGTGGGTCGCGGCTAATGGATGAGGTATGCTGGGCAGGCGTTGCGAGTCCGACGATGTGGGTTCTTCACCATTTGGGAGTCTTCACCATGCGTCATGTTCCGCTTTTGCTGCTGTGGCTTGTCGTGCCGACGGTGCTGATTGGTGCGGAACCGGCTGCCGCGCCGGGTGTTGATCCGCGAGGCGCGGGGATGGATGCCGCGGCACTGGCGAAAATTGATGAGCGGATGCGTGAGTTCGCGGCGGCGAAGCAGATTTCAGGGGCGGTGACGCTGGTGGCGCGTCCGGGAATCGTGGCACACGTGGGGGCGACCGGTCTGGCGGATGTCGCCAGCGATCGCAAAATGACGCCGGATACGCTCTTTGCGATTGCCTCGATGACCAAGCCCATTACCGCGACGGCGGCGATGATTCTGGTCGATGAAGGCAAACTGAACCTTGACGATCCAGTGTCGAAATACATTCCGGCGTTCGCCAACGCCAAGCTGGCCGGTGGTGTGGCTCCGGCGCGGGAAATCACCGTGCGCGACTGCCTGCGGCATACGAATGGGTTGCCGGGCGAACAGCGGAATATGGGGTCGCTCGCTGAGACCGCCGACAAGCTGGCGGCCCGCGAACTGGCGTTTGAGCCGGGGAGCAAGTGGCAGTATGGGCCGGGATTGAGCGTTGTCGGCCGCGTGGTGGAGGTGGTCTCGGGACAGCCGTTCGAGACGTTTCTGCAGGAGCGAATCTTCGCGCCGCTGAAGATGGATGAAACGACGTTTCGTCCGACAGACGAACAGCGGAAGCGTCTGGCGACGCTTTACCGCCCGACAGCCGACAAGATGGACATTGAACCGGGCGAACACTGGCTGTTCGAGAAGTCGGCCGACATTTCGCCCAATCCGTCTGGAGGATTGTTTTCGACAGCCGGGGATCTCGCTCGGTTCTACCAGATGGTGCTGACTGGCGGAGAACTGGACGGGGCGCGGATCGTTTCCGAAAAGGCGATCCGGGAAATGACCACACTGCAAACGGGCGACCTGGTGACGGGATTCACGCCGGGAAATGGCTGGGGACTGGGCTTCTGCCTCGTTCGCGAACCGCAAGGGGTGTCGGATTCGCTGTCGCCGGGATCGTATGGGCATGGCGGAGCGTTTGGGACGCAGGGCTGGATTGACCCCAAGAAGCAGATGATTTTCGTGCTGCTGATCAGCCGGCAGAACTTCGGGAATAGCGACGGAGCGGATATTCGCGGGGAGTTCCAACGGCTGGCGGTCGAGGCGATTCGGGAGTGAGGACGATGCGTGGATGACCAGTGCGAGACTCGAGCGAATTGCTCGGGTCTCGCGTACTCCAGACAAGACTCCTGAACATCGTGGAGATCGCGTTGGGGATTTCGAGAGCGATGCCTCGTGATTCGACGGACTCTTCGAACGACATCTCATCGCGCGTCGCGTTCGGTCTGTTGCTGATCGTTCTGGTGGGAGTCGTGCTCCTGAGAATCCGATTGCTGGCCTTGCCTCTTGAACGAGACGAGGGAGAGTACGCGTATATCGGCTGGCTGATGCTGCAGGGAGTTCCGCCTTATGCGGAAGCGTATACGATGAAGCTGCCGGGGATTCACGCGGCTTATGCCGGGCTGCTGGCAGTGTTCGGTCATTCTGTTGAAGCGATTCGTTTTGGACTCGTCCTTGTGAATCTGGCTTCGGTGATCCTGATCTACGGGCTGGGGCGACAGTGGTCCAGCCGCGTCGGAGCGGTGGCCGCCGCGGCGCTATTTGCCGTCGTGTCGGTGGGACATACGGTTCATGGCTTCATGGCGAATGCCGAGCACTTCGTGCTTTTGCCAGCCTTGGGGGGAATCTGGCTTTTGCAGCGAAGTCAGGCGTGCCAACGTCTATTGACGGTTTGTGGAGCCGGGCTGTGTTTCGGGATGGCGATTCTCGTCAAGCAGACAGCGGTTGTATTCCTTGTCTTCGCACTGACGTGGATGGCCTGGAACTGGCGAATGAGCGGGTTTGCCGCGCCGAGGCAGTTCGCAACGCGAGTCATGGGGCTTCTCGCTGGTCCGCTGGTGCTTTACGGAATGCTGTGCGCGGGGATGGCGGCGGCGGGAACATTCGACAATTTCTGGCGTTGGACCGTGGAGTATCCCCGGGAGTATGTGTCGCAAGTTTCGTGGTCTTCCGGTGTTGACCTATTTCTATTAACAGCCCTTCCGATCGCGATGTTCGCATGGCCGGCGCTCCTTCTCGCGGCCGTGGGGATGTACGCATCTTTGCGAAGTGCCGGTCGAGCGACCCAGGGAGTTTTCCTTGTTCTCTTTACGGTCTTCAGCTTTCTGGCAGTGTGTCCGGGGCTCTATTTTCGGGAGCATTATTTTCTGTTTCTGCTACCCAGCGTGGCGATCGCCGGGGGGGTTGGCATCAATCTGCTGTCACAGACACTTCGGCAGCGGGAACGCTTCGTCGTGCCGCTGGTGCTGGTGATCGCCAGTGCTTCGTGGAGCCTGTACGCCGACAGCGACGTGCTGTTTCGACTGCCACCGGAGAAGGTCTCGAGGCTGATGTACAGCGAGAACCCCTTTCCGGAGTCGGCGGCGATTGCCGAGTACATCGAAAGTTCCACGCCCCCGTCGGCTCGCGTGGCGATGCTCGGGTCGGAGCCGCAGATTCTGTTTCTGGCCCGTCGGCGCTCGGCGACCGGGTTCCTGTACATGTATCCCATGACGGAACAGCACGAATACGCCGAATCCATGCAGCGGCAGATGATCGGTGAGATCGAAGCCGTTGAACCGGAACTTCTGGCCGTGGTCACCGTGCCGAGTTCGTGGCTGTATCGTCCGACGGCTCCGCGGCTGCTCTTCGACTGGATGAACAACGAGATTCCCCGTCGCTACGCGTTGGAGGCGTTGGTTCCAGTCGGTGAAGACGGCGCGACGGAAATTCTGGAAGGCGAACTCGCCGAGGCGGCGGCCCCCCAGATTCCGGTCGCGGTGAAACTGTTGCGGATGCGGCCATAGTCGGGTCAGCGTGCGATTACAAAGCGTCCAGCGCGGATCGTAACTCTTCCGGGAGCGTGTCCCGTCGGGCGTCCAACTCCGCTCGTTCTTTTGCCAGCTCTTTCGTCAGTCCCAGCCGCTTGAGGTTGAGGCATAACAGCAGTCGAGCGCGGACATGTTCCGGCTTCAGCGCGAGCGCTTCCCGAAAATGCACGTTGGCACGCGACAGGTCGCCGAGGTCACTCAAGACCAGCGCCCTATTGTAATGTGCGGTTGCGTAATTCGGCTTGAATTCCAGGGCTATACGCAAGTGACACTCGGCCTCGCGGAGGCGATCCGGACTGGGTACATCCATCAACGCGGAAGCCAACGTGGCGTGAGCCAGCCAGTTCTCGTCCGTGACTTGCAGAGCGTGCTGGAATAACGTGATCGAATCGCGCCAGTAACGCGTCTGCATCCAGGCGAGTCCGCCCGTCACGAGCAGAACGGTGCCCGCCATCAGCCATGTCGCACGCACGTTTCCGCCCCGTGCTTCAAGAGCATCGGCCAGCCCCCATGTTCCGGACAGAGCGAGGCCGATCAGCGGAAAGTACATGTAACGGTCGGCGTGTGCCTGCTCTCCGACCTGCACGATCCCGATGACCGGCAGCAGCGTGATCAGGTACCAGAGCCAGCCCATCAGCAGGTAAGGCCGACGTCGCGTTTGAGAGAGCACTCCGCCGGTTATTGATAATAACAACAGCAGGCACGCGCCGACCTCCCAGGCGCTTCTGCCCTCCGGAGGGTACGGATAAAAGACCGCCAGATTAACCGGCCAGACGGTCTGCCAGAGATAGATGACGTAGCTGACAACGGCGTTGTCGAGCCGTTCGAGAAGCGGGAGTTGTTCCCAGTCCGCGAGCGCTTTGCCCGCAGACTGGGCCCAGACGGCCACGAGGCAGAATGCGGCACTCAACACCGCGAATGGAACCTTTTCGCCAACCAATCTCCAAGGTTTAAACTGGAAAGCTTGGGCTTGCCGGGACGTTAGCGACTGTCCTGTCGGGAAGTCTGGCAACAACCGGCCGAGCGGCCAGAAATCCAGCAGAAGGTAGATGCAGGGGAGTGTCACGAACATCTGCTTGCTCAGCAGGCTGAGCAGCAGGCAGAACCAAGCCCCCAAGTAGAAACCGGCTTGCCGCCGCTCGACGAAGCGCACGTAAGCGTTCAGCGACAGGAGGGCGAACAGGGTACTCAGTACGTCTTTTCGCTCGGTGATCCAGGCGACTGACTCGACATGGAGGGGATGGACCGCGAACAGAGCCGCGACCATGAAGCTTCGGGCGGGGCGGTTCGTGAGCCGGGAAAATAACCCGAAGACGAGCAGGCTGTTCAGCGCATGCAACAGGACATTCGTCAGATGAAAACCGCCTGCCCAGAAACCGAAGAGCTCGGTGTCGAGCATGAGCGAAAGCCAGATCAGCGGGTGCCAGTTCGCGGCATAGCCGGAGGGCGTGAACGCCCAACGGACGGAATCGGGCGACAACCCTGCCAGGACGTGCGGGTTTTCAGTGATGTATTCGTTGTCGTCGTACTTGAGGAACTCAAACTGGGCAGTCTGGCCATAGACCAACAGCACCAAGAGGGCCAAGGCCAGGCGATAGAGCGGTGGCGATCCCCAACGCGACGACGAAGATTCCCTTTCGCGGGGGGCGCTGCCGACCACGACGCTCACGTCCCGCTCAGAATTGCATCATTACCAGGGATCCTGTCCGAGGCGCTGTCTGGAGAGGGGCCGGTGAGCCCGTCTCCTGGGAGCGACGAACGGGACAGTCGGAACGATGGTCCCGCTGTCCCGTCAGAAAGCGTTTTCCATCCCGCCTTAACTACTATTGTAGTACCGTCAAAACCCTCTGGACGTCGAAATGTTCCTGAATTTGTAGAGGTTTCCGAGCCGCCAACCGGGTTTTGACGGAGGCTCATTTTTTGGGAGCCCCGATTCCGAATTCAAAGAAGCCCCCCTCCGGGGCGACAGTCGCCGTGTGGGCCGGATCGGAGGGATCCTGATACCGGGGAGGGATGGACTCTTTGGCGTCGACTTCGATCGGACTCTTCCCGGCCGGAAGGGGAGAACCGTCCGCCAGGACCATTCGGGAAAACGTCACCGCGTACTGACCCGGTTCGACTCCCAGTTCGCCGCTGCGGTGCATCAGTTCAAAATTTCCACCATCAACCGTTACTCCGGACCCGCCAGTTGTCTTGGTGGCACCCATCGGCGTAAAGATCACCGTCACGCCCGCTGTCGGGGTGCCTTCAATACTCACAACGCCCGTCACCGGAGCGAGTTTCGGAACGGTTGAACCGCCGCCACAGCCAGCGAGACCAGCTAGAGTTCCTGCCGCCAGCACAGAGAGGGTCAGCGGGCATTTCCACATCAACATGCGAGCAATCTCCGAAAAAGGAAACCGGGTGCATCCTGCGAGCAGAGGATACACCCGGTTGCGCTCATGACAACACCGTGAATGAGATCCAACAACAATTGCAAGGAATGGATGCTTAGAAATCCCCCAGCGGATTGCCGTCAGCAATCTGGGCCAAACGCGACTGAGTCGTTCGATCGAGGTTCTCGCTAAAAAATCGGACCGAACCATCCCCCATCAGGCCATGCGCGCCGCCCGTGTGAGTGCTGCCTGGAGCTCCCCAATCGGCGAGCCGACCGGGAATGGAAGTGATCGGCGGCGACCAAGAGCAACACGGCCAGAAATTGATTCCGTTGGGGTAGCCAAAATCAATGCCGTTGCCGACCCACTTCGAGTGGCCCCAGGTGTTCGCACTAC